>JBBSIN010000018.1:0-37314 GCA_038232055.1 Mycobacteriales bacterium | reverse complement strand
GTCAGAACAGGACGCTGGCGAAGTTGCCGACCTGCCGAAAGCCGACCCGCTCGTACGCCCTTCGCGCCGCCTCGTTGTAGTCGTTGACGTAGAGGCTGACGACCGGGGCGACGTCGCGGCGGGCGAGCGAAACTACCGCGGCGATGCCACCCACCGACAGCCCGCGACCGCGCAGGGCAGGGTCGACCCACACGCCCTGCACCTGGCAGGCGGCTCTCGTCGCCGACCCCACCTCCGCCTTGAAGAGCACGCGCTCGTCCTCGATGCGAGCAAAGGCACGGCCCGCTGCGATGAGCTCGGCGACGCGCGCGCGATAGAGCGCCCCGCCGTCTCCGGCGACCGGCGAGACGCCGACCTCCTCGGTGAACATCGCAACGCAGGCCGGCAGTACGACGTCGAGCTCGTCGGGCCGCACGATTCGTACGCCGGGGTCCGCCGCGACCAGCGGAGGCTGCTCGATGGCCAGCAACGGCTGACAGCCCCGCACGTCGCGGGCCGGCCCCCACGACCGGCGCAGTGCGTCCCACAGCGACGTCACCATCTCGGCCGGTCCGACGATCGACGAGCAGCGGCGACCTTGACGACGCGCCTTGTCGGCGAAGGCCGCCACGGCCGCCGGGGTAGCGGCAATAGGTATGACGTTCGCGCCGGAGAAGCAGAGCGAGCGCAGCGTGCCGTCCTCGGCGTACCCCCAGACCTCCGCGCCCAGGCGCCAGGGGTCAAGCCCCACCGCCTCCACCCGAGAGGTCACGACGACGTTGGCCACCGGATCGGCGCGGAGCAACCGAAGCGCCTCCGACACGTCGGAGTCGTCGAGCACCCTCAGCGGCGCCGCCCGGAGCACGGGCGGCTCAGCTCACCGACACCGAGGGTTCACCGGAGGCAGCCCCTGCCGTCTCCATCTCCTCCGCGATCCGCAGCGCCTCCTCGATGAGCGTCTCGACGATCTGCGACTCGGGTACGGTCTTGACGACCTCGCCCTTGACGAAGATCTGGCCCTTGCCGTTGCCGGACGCGACGCCGAGGTCGGCCTCACGTGCCTCGCCGGGACCGTTGACGACACAGCCCATGACGGCAACCCGCAGCGGAACGGTCATGCCCTCCAGGCCCGCCTGCACCTTCTCCGCGAGCGTGTAAACGTCGACCTGAGCACGGCCGCAGGACGGGCACGAGACGATTTCCAGCCGCCGCTGGCGCAAACCCAGCGACTCGAGGATCGCCGTGCCGACCTTGACCTCCTCGACCGGCGGTGCCCACAGCGACACCCGGATCGTGTCGCCGATGCCCTCGGCAAGGAGCGCGCCGAAGGCGACCGCCGACTTCACGGTGCCCTGGAACGTCGGACCCGCCTCGGTGACGCCGAGGTGCAGCGGGTAGTCGCAGCGCTCGGCGAGCAGGCGGTACGCCGCGATCATCACGACCGGGTCGTGGTGCTTCACCGAGATCTTGATGTCCCGGAAGCCGTGTTCCTCGAACAGCGAGCACTCCCAGAGCGCGCTCTCGACCATCGCCTCGGGGGTGGCCCGGCCGTACTTCGCCAGCAGCCGCTTGTCGAGCGAGCCCGCGTTGACGCCGATCCGAATCGGTACGCCGGCCGCACCGGCCTCGCGGGCGATCTCCCCGACCTTGTCGTCGAAGCGCTTGATGTTGCCGGGGTTGACCCGTACGGCGGCGCAGCCGGCCGCGATCGCCTGGAAGACATAGCGGGGCTGGAAGTGGATGTCGGCGATGACCGGGATCTGGGAGTGCCGGGCGATCTCGGGCAGCGCGTCGGCGTCGTCGGTGTCGGGTACGGCGACCCGCACGATCTGGCAGCCCGATGCGGTGAGCTCGGCGATCTGCTGCAGCGTCGCGTTGACGTCGGCGGTCTTCGTCGTGGTCATCGACTGCACGGAGATCGGCGCGTCACCGCCGACGGGCACGCCGCCGACGTCGATGCGACGGCTGCGTCGGCGATGCGCGAGTGCGGGAGGCGGAAGTTCGGGCATGCCCAACGGGATGGCAGTCACGGCGCTCACTGGAAGGGGTTGGCGATGGGGTTCACGATATCGGCGACCACGGCGAGGACGGACAGCGTGCCGAAGAGCAGGATCACGACGTAGGTGACCGGCAGCAGCTTCGCGACGTCGACCCGGCCGGGGTCACGGCGTCCGAGCAGCCGTGCGACCCGCGACCGGATCTGCTCGAAGAGCAGCACCGCCACATGCCCACCGTCGAGCGGCAGCAGCGGCAGCAGGTTGAACACGCCGATGAAGACGTTGAGCGCGGCGAAGAAGCCGATGAAGGCTCCCGGCTCGTGCGCTTGGAGGGCCTGGCCGCCGACCCGGGACGCGCCGACCACGCTCACCGGGGTGTTGGGGTCGCGTTGGCCGCCACTGACGGCTTCCCACAGCTTCGGCAGCTTGCTCGGGAACTGGCCCATGGCCTGGAAGGTCCCGCTGAACAGCCGGCCGAGGAGCTGGCCACCGTCGGCGACGGCGGCGACCGGTCCCGGGTGCTCCCGGACGGTGCCGGGGACGATGCCCAGCGCGCTGACCGGCACGACCTTCGTCGGGTCGTTGGCGTCGGGCCGGCGGACCGGGACGAGGTCCACGGTCAGCGAGAGGTCGCGGCCGTCGCGGCGGACGACGATCGGCGTCCGGCCGGCAGCGTGGCCGCGGATCGCCTCGAGCAGCGCACCGGCGGAATGCACACGGTGGCCCGCGAAACCGACGACCTCGTCGCCCGCTCGCAGGCCCGCAATCTTGGCGGGCGATGCCGCATCGGCCGGCGTGCAGGCGGGATCCGGCATGTCGACCGTCACCACGGCCGGCGCGCAGGCCGACACCTCCACGATCTGCGGCCGGTTGGTCGGTGCGCCGAAGCTGAGCACGAACACGTAGAGCGCAAGAAACGCCAGTAGGAAGTGGGTGAGCGAACCCGCGACGAGGACGACGAACCGTTGCCCAGCCGGCTGGCGCCAGAAGGCTCGCGGCTCATCGGCCGGCGCCAGCTCCTCGAGCGGCGTCATCCCGACGATCTTCACGAAGCCGCCGGCGGGGATGGCCTTGACGCCGTACTCGGTCTCGCCGCGACGGAAGGACCACAGGGTGGGGCCGAACCCGGCGAAGTACTGCGTCGCCTTCATCCGGAAGGCCTTGGCGGTCAGCAGGTGGCCGCCCTCGTGCAGCAGGATCGAGACGAAGATGCCGAGCGCGAACAGAACGATGCCGAGCGTCATGCGAAATCCGGTGTCATGCTGCTGCTTCCTCGATGAACGTACGGGCACGCGAACGCGCCCAACCTTCCGCGGTAAGAACGTCGTCCAGCGTCTCGGCCTTCCCGGAGCCGTGCTCGGCGACCACGGCGGCGACCGTGTCGACGATGGCCGGGAACCGCAGGCGACGATCGAGGAAGGCCTGCACCGCCTCCTCGTTCGCGGCGTTGTAGACGGCTGGTGCCGTGCCGCCGGCACGGCCGACGTCGCGCGCCAAGGCCACCGCTGGGAACACCTCGTCATCGAGCGGCAGCAGCTCCCAGGCGTGCGCCGCCGACCAGTCGAGTGCAGCCGCCGCCGACGGCACCCGATCGGGCCAAGCGAGCGCAAGGGCGATGGGGAGCCGCATGTCGGGCGGGCTGCACTGCGCCAACGTCGACCCGTCGGTGAACTCGACCATCGAGTGGATGACCGACTGTGGGTGCAGGACGACCTCGATGTCGGCGTACGGCACCTGGAACAGCAGGTGCGCCTCGATGACCTCGAGGCCCTTGTTGACGAGCGTGGCCGAGTTCACCGTGACCACCGGACCCATGGTCCACGTCGGGTGCGCGAGCGCCTGCTCAGGCGTGACGTCGGCCAGCTGGTGGGGCTTGCGATCGCGGAACGGGCCGCCGCTCGCGGTCAGCACCAGGCGCCGGATCTCCTCGCGACGCCCGCCGCGCAGGCACTGCGCGAGCGCCGAGTGCTCGGAGTCGACCGGCACGATCTGGCCGTCGGCGGCCCGGGCCGACACCAGTGGGCCACCGACGATGAGTGACTCCTTGTTGGCCAGGGCGAGCGTCGTACCGGCGTCGAGTGCCGCCAGCGTCGGTGCGAGGCCGATCGACCCCGTCATGCCGTTGAGCACGACGTCCGACGGCCACGCGGCGACCTCGGTGGCGGCGTCGGGTCCGGCGAGAATCTTCGGTACGGCGTAGTCGCCGCTCGAAAAGCCGCGCTCCTGCGCCGCCGCGTAAAAGGCCAGCTGAAGATCCTGGGCGGCGCTCGCCTTGCCGACGGCGACCACCTCGACACCGAACTCGAGCGCCTGGCGGGCCAGCAGGTCGACCCGGTCGCCACCGGCGGCCAGCGCAACGACCCGGAAGCCGCCGGGGCTGCGGCGGGCCACGTCGAGGGCCTGGGTGCCGATCGACCCGGTCGACCCCAGAACCACGACCTCACGCACGGGTATTCACTCCTCCATTGTCACCCGCCGGTCCGCAGCCCCCAGGGCGAGGCGTAGTCGCCGGCGAGCAGGTCGAGGAAAGGCTGCGCCGGGAAGGCCTCCGGCCCCAGGACGCCGGCCCCCGACCACACCCCGTCGGCGACCAGTTCCAGGCCGACCAGCGGCTGCACGGCGGTCTGCCACACCACGGCCTGGCAGCCCCAGTCGCGCATCGTCTGCTCGTTGTCGACGACGTGGTAGAGGTAGACCTCCCGGGTCCGGCCGTCGACACCGGTGCCCCTCGCCCACGTCCCGGCACAGGTCCGGCCGCGCATGCGGGAGCCGAGCGACGCCGGGTCGGGCAGGCAGGCCGCGACGACGTCGCGGGGGCTGACCTCGGCCGCACCGATCCGCACCGGTCGGGTCGAGTCCAGGCCCAGCGTGTGCAGAGTGCGCAGCACGTCGATGAAGTCGTCGCCGAGCCCGTACTTGAAGGTGACCCGCCGACAGTCGACCCAGCGCGGCACAAGGATCACCTCCTCGTGCTCCACGTTGACGCACGACACCTGGCCGATGCCCTCGGGAAAGTCGAACGTCTCCGGTTCGCTGAAGGGCTCCGTGGTGAACCAGCCGCGCTCGCGCTCCCACACCACGGGCGGGTTGAGGCACTCCTCGATCGTGGTCCAGATCGAGAACGTCGGCGCAAAGGCGTAACCGTCGACCTCGAGGTTCGCGCCGTCCCGGACGCCGATCTCGTCGATCTCGGAGAAGAGTGTGTCGGCGGCGTACCGGGCGAAGACGTCGGACAGGCCTGGCTCCACGCCGAGCCCCACGAGGGCGAGTTGGCCCCGCTCCGACCACTGCCGCGCCATCGCGAACTGCTCGTCACCGAGCATGACGCCGGTCTTCTGGTACGGCGCCTGCGGATGCGGCTGCGAGAGCGACATCGCCATGTCGAGGTAGTGCGTGCCGGCGTCGTACGCCGCCGTGAACAGCGACATGACGAAACGCGGATCGCAGGCGTTCAGCAACACGTCCGCGCGCGATGCCTGGAGGAGCTCGCGCACTGCGGCCGTGTCGCTGGCGTCGAGGCGGACGCCACGGAACCGACGGTCACCTGTCGCATCGGCCACCCCGCGCGCCCGTGCCCCGTCGTAGTCGGCGACGACCATCTCCTCGACGAAACGGCGGCCGGCGGCGATCCGCGCAATGGCATTGCCGACACCGCCGGCACCGACGAGCAGGATGCGCACGGGGTCTCCTAGGCCGCGGCTGATGGCGTGCTGGGCAGGGCTCTTGTCATCGTGCGCGAGCGCCCCGCCGCCCCCCGATGACCTGGCTGCTCAGCGCGATGACGAGGGCGGTGAGGAACATGAGAGCGCCGATCACATTGATCTGCGGCGGTACGCCACGCTGGGCCGCGCCCCACACGTACATGGGGAACGTCACCGTGCTGCCCGAGTTGAAGTTCGTGATGATGAAGTCGTCGAAGGACAGCGAGAACGCGAGCAGCGCCGCCGCAAGGATGCCCGGCATGACGAGCGGCAGCGTCACCCGCCGGAAGGTCTGAGACTCGTTGGCGTAGAGGTCCATGGCCGCCTGCTCGAGCTGGGGGTCGAGTCCCTGCAGTCGCGCCTTCACGGTGACGACCACAAAGCTGATGTTGAACAGGATGTGCGCGACCGTGATCGTCCCGAAGCCGAGGGGCACCTGCAGGTTCACGAACAGCGCGAGCAGCGAGGAGCCCATGACGACCTCGGGGGTCGCCATCGGCAGGAAGATGAGCAGGTTGGTCGGCTGCCGGCCGAGGAAACGGTGCCGGACGAGGGCGAAGGCCATCAGGGTGCCGAGCGCCGTGGCCACCGCCGTCGAGAGGACGCCGATCTTGAGGCTCAACGCCACCGCGGAGCACATGCCGGGAACCGCACACGGATGGGCCCAGTTGTCGAGCGTGAAGCGGTGCCAGGGAAAGTTGAACCTGCCGGTCGGGTCGTTGAACGAGAAGATGATGACGACCGCGACGGGCAGGAAGATGTAGAACATGGCAAGCGCGGCGACCATCGTGACGCTGTGCCTTCGGACCCACCGCATGCTCCCTGTCGCCTGCAGCACGGCCATCAGACCAGCTCCTCCGTTCCCGCGCGGCGGACGTAGATCATGACGAGGACCAGGATCGCGCCCATCAGCGTGAACGACAGGGCGGAGGCGATGGGGTAGTCGACAGCGACGAGGAACCGGCTTTCGATGACATTTCCGATCATGGACTCGGCCGGTGTGCCGAGGAACTGCACGTTGACGAAGTCGCCGGCCGCCGGGATGAAGGTCAGCAGGGTGCCCGCGACGACGCCGGGGAGCGAGAGCTTCCACGTCACCTTGCGGAACGCGGTGAACGGCGTGCAGTAGAGGTCGTTGGCCGCCTCGACGAGCCGCGGGTCGATCTTCTCGAGGCTCGCGTAGAGCGGCAGGGTCATGAACGGCAGGAAGTTGTACGCCAGGCCGGTGACGACCGCGATGGGAGTGGCGAGCAAACGGTCACCGGGACCGAAGACGTGCAGAGCCTGCAGCAGGCCGACGACCCAGCCGTTGTCGGCGAACAGCGTCTTCCAGGCGAGCGTACGCACGAGAAAGCTGGTGAAGAACGGTGCGACCACCAGTACGAGCAGGACGTTCTTCCACCGGCCGGACTTGAACGCGATCGCGTACGCCAGCGGATAGGCGATGAGGATCGCGAGAAGCGTGGCGAGGCCGGCGAACAGGAACGATCGGAAGAACTGGGCGCCGTAGCGGGCGAACGCGTCGGAGTAGTTGCCCCAGTGCCAGGTGAGCGAGTATCCGTCCTCGTAGTTGCCCGTCTGCAGGGACAGCGACGCCAGGGTCGCCATCGGCACGACGAAAAGGAGTAGCAGCCACGCCATCCCGGGCAGGAGCAGGAGGTACGGCGTCGGTCGGCGTCGCCTGCGGCGCTCGGGCGGGAGGCCCGGGCCCGGGCCTCCCGGCGTCACAACGTCGACCGGGGCGGCGACCGTCATGCCGACGCCGTCGCCCGGGTCGGCGGCTGCTCGGCCGCGGGATCCGCCAGGGCGCGCGCGCGTTCCCGGCGGAGCTGCTCGTCGGCCTCGGCACCGGCGTCGCGGTCTCCCCCGGCGGCCAGACCGAACGTGTGCATGGGATCCCAGTCCACCGTCACCGCCGCACCCGGCCGCAGCCGCTCGTCGAGGCCGACGTTGGGGGCGAAGACCGTCACCTCCTGCCCCCAGGGCAACCGCACGAGGTACTGAGTGCTCACGCCGGTGAAGCTCGAGTCGGTCACCACGCCGTCGAGCACGTTGCGTCCGGCTGGGCGGTCGTCGTGCACAGCGCTCGCGACGCGATCCCCGGCGAAGGCCAGGCGCATCTTCTCCGGCCGGATGCCGACGTAGAGCCGCTCGTCGCCGGACCGGCTGCGCGCCTTGGGCATGACGAGCGCCCGGCCGCGCACGTCGAGGAGGAGGTCGTCGCCGCTGCGGCCCTGCACCCGGGCCTCGAGCAGGTTCGACTGGCCGAGGAAGTTGGCGACGAAGACCGTCGCCGGACGCTCGTACAGCTCCGCGGGCGCGCCGAGCTGCTCCACCCGACCGGAGTTCATCACCGCGATCGTGTCCGCCATGGTCATCGCCTCCTCCTGGTCGTGCGTGACGTGCACGAAGGTGAGGCCGACCTCGGTCTGGATGCGCTTGAGCTCGAGCTGCATCTGACGGCGGAGCTTGAGGTCGAGGGCACCGAGCGGTTCGTCGAGGAGCAGGACCTGCGGTGAGTTGATGAGCGCCCTGCCCAGCGCGACCCGCTGCTGCTGGCCTCCGGAGAGCTGGCTCGGCTTGCGGCGGCCGTAGTCCGGGAGCTGAATCAGCCGCAGCATGTAGTCGACCTGCTGCCGGACGTCCTTGACCCGACGGCGGCGCAGCCCGAAGGCGATGTTCTCGAAGACGTCGAGATGCGGGAACAGCGCGTAGTTCTGGAACACCGTGTTGACCGGGCGACGGTACGGCTTACGAATGGTGATGTCCTCGTCGCCGAGGATGATCTGACCGGCCGTCGGCTCCTCGAGGCCGGCCACCATGCGCAGCGTGGTCGTCTTGCCGCACCCCGACGGCCCGAGCAGGGCGAAGAACGAACCGGCCGGCACCTCCAGGCTGACGTCATCGACCGCCGTCGTGGCGGCGAACCGCTTCGTCAGCCGGTGCAGCCGCAGGTCGCCCGGTGCCGTCAACTGGATCTCCCGTCCTTCAGCCCATGCCCGACTATGCGCCCGTCACAGCCTGGAACATGTCGGTGTACTTCCTCTCCTGCTGTTGGTCGAGCGCCTTGAAGACGTGCGTCTTCGACAGCGTCGCGGCGTCCGGGAAGATGAGCGGGTTGTTGGCAAGTGACTTGTCGATGCTGCGCATCTCTTCCTGGGCACCCTCGACCGGGCAGATGTAGTTGACGTACGCCGCCAGCTCCGCAGCGACCTTGGGCTGGTAGTAGTAGTTCATCAGCCGCTCGGCGTTGAGCTTGTGGCGCGCCTTGTTGGGGATCATCATGTTGTCGGACCAGATCATGAGCCCGCTCTCCGGGACGACGAACTTGATGTTCGGGTTGTCCGCCTGCAGCTGGATGACGTCGCCCGACCACGCGATCGCGGCGGCGACGTTGCCCGCCGCGAGGTCGTCGGCGTAGTCGTTGCCGGTGAAACGGCGGATCTGCTTGCTGGACACCGCCTTTTGCAGCTTGTCGATGGCGGCCGAGAAGTCGTCGTCGGTGAAGTCGCTCGGGTCCTTGCCCAAGTCGAGCAGCAGGAGCCCCATCGTGTCCTGCAGCTCGGTGAGCGCGGTCACCTTGCCCTTGAGCGCGGGGTCGGTCAGCAGCTGGTCGATCGTGCGGATCTCCTTGCCGCCGGTCGCCTTGGGGTTGTACGCGATGCCGGCGAGCCCGCTCTGCCAGGGCAGCGTGTAGTCACGGTTCTTGTCGAAGCCGGGATGCTGCAGCGCGGCCCGCAGGTTCTTCGAGTTCGGCACCTTTGTCTTGTCGACCTCCTGCACCCAGCCGAGCCGGACCAGCCGAGCGGCCATCCAGTCGGTGAGCACGAACATGTCGCGGCCCGAGTCCTGCCCGGCGGACAGTTGCGGTCGCACCTTGCCGAAGAACTCGTCGTTGTCGTTGACGTCCTCGACGTACTTGACCCGCACGCCCTGCTGCTTGCTGAAGGCCTCGAGCGTCGGGCGCCGGTTCTTCACCTTCTCGTCGACGTCGATGTAGAGCGGCCAGTTGGAGAAGTTGAGCACCTTTTCGGTGTCCGAGAAGTCCTTCTGAACCGGCGCGTTCTTGGCAGCGTCCTTCGCCTTGTCGGCGGCGCCCTTGGTGCCGCACGCGGCGAGCAGGCTCCCGCCGGCAACCGCTGCGCCACCGATACCGAGGCTGCGCAGGAAGCCCCGTCGCGACACGCCGGCCGTCCGGAGCAGGCTCAGGAACTCCGGGTCACTGTCAGAGGAAGACATGCGGCTTTCCTTCCGTCATCGCTGGCCGCGTCACGGGACCGATCATGGACCGATGTAGCTCATGACGTGCTTGACGCGGGTGTAGTCCTCGAACCCGTACATCGACAGATCCTTGCCGTAACCAGAGTGCTTGAAGCCGCCGTGCGGCATCTCGGCGACGATCGGAATGTGGGTGTTGATCCAGACCGCCCCGTAGTCCAGCCGCTTGGCCATCCGCATGGCGCGGGCATGGTCCTTCGTCCACACGCTCGACGCGAGGCCGTAGGGCACACCATTGGCCCAGGCGAGCGCCTGCTCCTCGTCGGTGAAGCGCTGGACCGTGATCACCGGCCCGAAGATCTCGTGTTGGATCATCTCGTCGTCCTGGCGAAGGCCGGCCACGACCGTCGGCTCCCAGAAGTAGCCGGTGTCGCCCACCTGTCTTCCGCCGGCGAGCACGTCGACGTGCGACGGTGCCCGCTCGAAGAACCCTGCCACCCGGGCCAGCTGGTTGGCGTTGTTAAGCGGGCCGTAGGCGGCGTCCGCGTCCTGCGGACCTGCTGTCCTGGTGTTGCGCGCCTGCTCGACGAGCGCATCGGCAAAGTCGGCAGCGATCCGCGGGCCGGCGAGGACCCGCGTCGCCGCGGTGCAGTCCTGCCCGGCGTTGAAGTAGCCCGCGGCGGCGATGCCCTCGGCGGCGGTCGCCGGGTCCGCGTCGTCGAAGACGACGACCGGCGCCTTGCCGCCCAGCTCCAGATGCACCCGCTTGAGATCGTCGGCGGCGGAGCGCGCGACCTCCATGCCCGCGCGTACGGAGCCGGTCACCGACACCATCTGCGGGGTCGGGTGGGCCACCAGTGCCCGGCCGGTGTCTCGGTCGCCGCAGACCACGTTGAAGACGCCCGGTGGCAGGAACTCCGCGCCGATCTCGGCCAACAGCAGCGTGGAGACCGGAGTCGTGTCGGACGGCTTGAGCACCACCGCGTTGCCAGCGGCAATCGCCGGCGCAAACTTCCACACCGCCATCATCATCGGGTAGTTCCAGGGGGTCACCTGGGCACAGACGCCGATCGGCTCTCGGCGGACGAAGGACGTGTGGTCTGCCATGTACTCGCCGGCCGAGCGGCCCTCCAGCACGCGGGCCGCTCCGGCGAAAAAGCGGATCTGGTCGACCATCGGCGGAATCTCCTCCGACATGGTGAGCCCGATCGGCTTGCCGGTGTTCTCGCACTCGGCCGCGACGAGCTCGTCGGCTCGCGCCTCTATCGCGTCGGCCATCCGGAACAGCGCGAGGCTGCGCTGCGCCGGGGTGACGTCACGCCAGGCTTCGAACGCCTCCCGCGCGGCCTGCATGGCCACGTCGACGTCGGCCGTGCCGGAGACCGGGGCCTCGGCGAACCGCTGCCCCGTCGAGGGATCGACGAGCGGTGCCGTCCGGCCGTCCTTCGCCTCGACGTACGTGCCGTTGACGAAGTTGCGCAGCCGCCGCTGCTCAGTCCCCATCGTCGGTCCTTCCAAGTCGGCCGCGGGAAGCGAGATTCGCCGATCCTCCCACGGTATACACGCGATCCAACACGACGTGGGCTATGTCACAACGGAATCACTCGCCGTGGCACTCCGTGTTCGCCGACGGTACCCAGTGCGGCCACATACTGATGCAGCGTATGATGCACTGATGCGCACCACCATCGACCTTCCCGAGGACCTGCACCGGGCAGCGGTCCTGATCGCGCGCGACCGTCGCCAGACGCTGAGCCGGACGGTCTCCGACCTGCTGCGGTCCGCGCTCGCGGGTGGGCACCGCGACGTGGCAGTGGAGACCGACTCCGACACCGGGCTGCCCCTGGTCCGGCTCGGCCGCCGGGTTACCGCGGAGGACGTGGCGATCGCGCAGGACGAGGGCTGAGGCGCCGTGTCGGACACCCACCTGTTGGACGGGAACGTACTGGTGGCCCTGGTCGTACCCGAGCACGTGCACCACGCGGCAGCCCGTTCATGGTTCCGCCGATGCGACACCTTCGCGACCTGCCCGACGGTGCAGGGCACGTTGCTGCGGCTGCTGCTGCGGCAAGGCTCGGGCGTCGCTGCGGCACGCAACGCTCTCGACGGCGTCGTCGGGCACCCGCGGCACGAACAGTGGCTGGACGACGTGTCCTATGCCGACGTCGACCTGTCGCACGTCCTGGGGCATCGCCAGGTGACGGATGCCTACCTGGCCCAGCTGGCCCGGGTCCGGGGCGGGCACGTGGCGACGCTCGACCGGGGACTCGCGGTCGCCGCCCCGGACGTTGTCGAGCTCGTGCCGCATTGAACCGGGTGCGACCGTGCGCCGTCCCTAGACTGATCGCCGGACCGAGGGAGGGGGCCGCAGCGTGCAGCCGCAGTTCTCCGCCGCGGAGCTCGCGGGCAGCCTCGCCCCGCTGGGCCGGGCCCGGATGCTGCCCGGCCCGGCGTACACGTCGCGCGCCGTGCTCGACTACGAGCAACGCCGCTTCTTCGCCGGCACCTGGACCTGCCTCGGCCGGAGCGACGAGCTGCTGGCTCCTGGCGAGACCGCCCGGTCGGCGACCGTCGGCGGCGTACCGGTTCTCCTCACCCGGGACGAGGCCGGCGGACTCCGCGCCTTTGCCAACACCTGCCGGCATCGCGCGCACGAACTGCTGGCGCCCGAGGGCGCCGGACGCCGGCAAGCGGTCGTCTGCCCCTACCACGGCTGGAGCTACCGGCTCGACGGATCGCTGCTGGCGGCGCCGGGGTTCCGGGACGCCGAAGGGTTTTCGCCCGAGGAGTACGGGCTCGTGCAACTGCCGCTCGAGACGTGGCGGGGGTGGTCACTGGTCAACGCCTCGGCCGACGGCGGACCGCTTGCTGAGCACCTCGGTGACCTGGACGGTCTCGTCACGCCGTACGCGCCGGAGCGGCTGACCAGGCTCGCGACGCACGCGTACGACGTCGCGGCGAACTGGAAGATCGTCGTCGAGAACTACCACGAGTGCTATCACTGCCCGCTGATCCACCCGGAGCTGTGCCGGGTCAGCCCGCCCGACTCCGGCGAGAACTACGCCCTGTCCGGCGCCTGGGTCGGCGGGCGGATGGACCTCCGCTCCGGCACGGCGACGATGTCACTCGACGGTCGCAGCGCCGGCCGGCCCATTGCGGGTGTCGACCCGCGGGCCGTCCTTTATCTGGGGCTCTTCCCCAACCTGCTGCTCTCGCTGCACCCCGACTACGTGATGGCCCACCGCCTCGAGCCGATCGACGTGGACCGCACCCGCATCGAGTGCTCGTGGTACTTCCCGAGCGCGGACATCGACCCGTCGTACGCCGTCGACTTCTGGGACCTCACGAACCGTCAGGACTGGGCGGCCTGCGAGTCCGTGCAGCGGGGCGTGGCCTCTCCGCACTACCGGCCTGGCCCGCTGGGCCCTGGGGAGGACGCCGTCCACGCCTTTTCCGGGATGGTCGCGCGCGGCTACCTCGATCAAGAAGCGCAGGCGGCGCAGCGCTAGACAAGCGATTCCGTGTTGAATTACGTTGTTCGCGACGGATTCGGGAGGCGACATGGCGCATCAGGGCGGCCATCCCTCGTCGACCGTTGCGCTCGACCCGGTCGCGAAGCAGATCATCGAGCAGCTGCAGGAGGACGGGCGTCGGTCCTACGCCGCGATCGCCAAGGCCGTCGGGCTCTCCGAGGCGGCGGTCCGGCAGCGGGTTCAGCGTCTGCTCGACCTCGGCGTCATGCAGATCGTCGCAGTCACCGACCCGCTGACCGTCGGCTTTCCACGCCAGGCAATGATCGGCATCAAGGTGGAGGGCGACCTCGGTCAGGTCGCCGAGAAGCTGGCCGCCGTACCCGACATCGACTACGTTGTGATCACCGCGGGCTCCTTCGACCTGCTCGTGGAGTGCGTCTGCGAGAACGACGACCACCTGCTGCGTCTGCTCAACGACTCGATCCGGTCCATTCCCGGCGTCCGCGTCACCGAGACCTTCGTCTACCTCAAACTCGCCAAGCAGACCTACACCTGGGGCACCCGATGACAACGACACCGCAGGAACCAACCGTCTCCGCCTCGCCGGCCGGCGGCGAGACGTCGTCCGAGCCGCAGATCTCCGACCTGCAGGCCTCAGCTCAGCGCCACCTCTGGATGCACTTCACCCGGATGTCGGCGTACAGCTCCGAGCGTGAGATCCCAGTGATCATGCGTGGCGACGGCGTGTACGTCTACGACCAGCACGGCAAGCGGTATCTCGACGGCCTCTCCGGCCTATTCGTCACGCAGATCGGTCACGGTCGGCACGAGCTCGCCGACGCGGCCGCCAAGCAGGCCAGCGAACTGGGCTACTTCCCACTGTGGTCCTACGCGCACCCGCGGGCGATCGAGCTGGCCGACCGGCTCGTTGACATCGCTCCCGGCGACCTCAACCGGGTGTTCTTCACGACCGGCGGCTCAGAGGCCGTCGAGTCGGCGTGGAAGCTCGCCCGCCAGTACTTCCGGGCGGTCGGCCAGCCCGGGCGGTACAAGGTGATCAGCCGCGACATCGCCTATCACGGCACGACGATGGGCGCGCTGTCGGTGACCGGTCTTGCCGCGATCAAGGCACCGTTCGAGCCGCTCGTGCCCGGCTCGGTCCGGGTGCCGAACACGAACTTCTACCGGGCGCCGGAGCACGGCGACGACCTCGAGGCGTTCGGCCGCTGGGCGGCCGACGAGATCGAGCGGGCCATCCTGCGCGAGGGTCCGGACTCGGTCGCCTGCGTCTTCCTCGAGCCGGTGCAGAACTCCGGCGGCTGCTTCCCGCCGCCCCCTGGCTACTTCGCGCGGGTCCGCGAGATCTGCGACCGGTACGGCGTCCTGCTCGTCAGCGACGAGGTGATCTGCGCGTTCGGCCGCCTCGGTCACTACTTCGGCTCCGAGCGCTACGGCTACCTGCCGGACATTCTCACGGTGGCCAAGGGGATGACGAGCGGCTATGCGCCGATCGGAGCGATGATCTGCCGCGAGTACCTCATCGAGCCGTTCCTCTCGGGAACGACGACGTTTCTGCACGGCATCACCTTCGCCGGCCACCCGGTGTCCTGCGCCGTCGCGCTCGCCAACCTCGACGTCTTCGAGCGCGAGGACCTGCTCGCGCATGTACGCCGCAACGAGGGCGCGTTCCGCTCGACGCTGGAAAAGCTCGGCGACCTGCCCATCGTGGGCGAGATCCGCGGCGACGGCTACTTCTACGGCATCGAGCTGGTCAAGGACAAGGCGACGAGGGAGAGCTTCGACGACGACGAGTCCGAGCGGCTGCTGCGCGGCTTCCTCTCGGGCGCGCTGTTCGAGGCGGGCCTAGTCTGCCGGGCCGACGACCGCGGCGACCCGGTCGTCCAGCTCGCTCCGCCGCTGATCTGCGAGCAGGAGCACTTCGACTTCATCGAGCAGGTCCTGCGATCGGTGCTCACGGAGGCGTGGAGCCGTATCTAGGACCACTCGCGCTGACATTCTCTACCCCGTGACCGACTACCGCCGGGTCTCCCTCTGGTTCGACGGCCTGCCATCGGCCGTTCGGCCGCGACGGGCGCTTGCCGGTGACGCCGACGCCGACGTGTGCGTGGTCGGCGCCGGTCTCACCGGGCTGTGGGCGGCCTACTACCTGTCCCGGCTCGACCCGGCGCTGCGGATCACCGTCGTCGAGTCCGAGGTCGCCGGCTTCGGCGCGTCGGGTCGCAACGGCGGCTGGTGTTCGGCCCTGTTTCCCGTCTCCTGGACACGGGTGGCGAAACGGTACGGCGCCGCGGCAGCGACCGCGTTCGCCGGCGCGCTGCGGGACACCGTCGAGGAGGTGCGGCGGGTCACTGACGCGGCGGGTATCAACGCGGACTACCACAGGGGCGGCACGCTCGTCCTCGCTCGCTCCACCGCTCAGCAGGCACGGCTGCGGGCACGCCTCGACGAGGAGCGCCGCTGGGACCCCGACGCCGAGTGGCTCTCGGCGCAGGACGCCCGATCGCGGATCGCCGCCACCTCGGTGCTCGGCGCGGCGTACACGCCGCACTGTGCCGCGCTCAACCCGACCCGGCTGGTGCGCGGACTGGCCGATGTGGTCGTGCGGCAGGGAGTAACCCTCTACGAGCGAACGCCGGCCCTGCACATCGGCCCGCGTCGGGTGCAGACGGCGGCCGGCGTGGTGACCGCCGACGTCGTGATCCGCGCGACGGAGGGCTACACGCCGGGGCTGCGCGGCTCGCACCGGGCGCTGGCGCCCGTGTACTCACTGATGATCGCGACCGAGCCGTTGCCCGCTGCGTTCTGGGATGCGGTCGGCTGGCGGTCGCGGGAGACGCTCGGCGACGGACGCCACCTGCTGATCTACGCGCAGCGGACGGCGGACGACCGAATCGCGTTCGGTGGGCGCGGGGCGCCGTACCACTTCGGCTCACGGATCTCCCCGGCGTACGACCGGGAGCCCGCCGTCTTCGACGCCCTGCGCCGGGCGCTCGTCGACCTCTTCCCCGCGGCTCGCGACGCGGCGATCACGCATCGCTGGGGCGGTCCGCTCGGCGTGCCGCGCGACTGGTTCCCGTCGGTCGGGCTGGACCGGGCGAACGGGCTCGGCTGGGCCGGCGGGTACGTCGGCGACGGCGTCGCGGCCACCAACCTGGCCGGCCGCACGCTGGCCGACCTCGTCGCCGGTCGCGACACCGAGCTGACTCGGCTGCCGTGGGTTGGGCACCGCTCGCCGAACTGGGAGCCGGAGCCGCTGCGCTGGCTCGGTGTCAATGCCATGCGCCGTGTCATCGCGTCGTCTGACGCCGCCGAACTCCGGACCGGCCGCCCCGCGCAACGGGCGGCCCTCGTCGAAACCGTGCTCGGAGGCTAGCTCCCCGGCGACCGGCAGGCGGCACAGAACAGCTGACTGGCTCCTCGATCGGTCAACTGCTCGCGGCGAGCTGCCCGCAGGCCCCGTCGATGTCGCGGCCACGCGTGTCGCGGACCGTGGTCGGGACGCCGTACGAACGCAGGACCCGGACGAACGCCCGCTCGTCCGCCGACCGGCTCGCCGTCCAGGCGCTGCCCGGTGTCGGGTTGAGCGGGATGAGGTTGACGTGCACGAGGCGTCCGCGCAGCAGCCGGCCCAGGAGGTGTGCCCGGTCGGCCTGGTCGTTGACGTCGCGGATCATCGCGTACTCGATGCTGACCCGGCGGCCTGTGACACGCGAGTGGCGCCAGGCGGTGTCGAGCACCTCCGCGACCGGCCAGCGGGTGTTGACCGGAACGAGCGTGTCGCGCAACTCGTCGTCGGGGGCGTGCAGCGAGACGGCAAGCGTGACCTGCAGGCCCTCGTCGGTGAGCCGGCGCATGGCAGGCACCAGGCCGACCGTGGACACGGTGATCGACCGCTGGCCCAGTTCCAGGCCGTGCGGCGCCGGATCGGTGAGCCGGCGTACGGCGGAGACGACCGCCCGGTAGTTGGCCAGCGGCTCGCCCATGCCCATGAACACGACGTTGCTGACCCGGCCTGTTCCACCGGCGACCTCGCCACGACGCAGGGCGCGCGCGCCCGCGACGACCTGCTCCACGATCTCGGCGGTCGACAGGTTGCGGGTGAGACCAGCCTGCCCGGTCGCGCAGAACGGGCAGCCCATGCCGCAGCCGGCCTGGCTGGACACGCACATCGTCACCCGGTCGGGATAGCGCATGAGAACGCTCTCGACGAGGGTGCCGTCGAAGGCCCGCCACAGCGACTTGCGCGTCGTACCCGTGTCAGCGGTCAGCTCGCGCACGGCGGTGAGCAGCGGCGGAAGCAGGGCGGTGGCCAGCTCTTCGCGAACGCCGGCCGGGACGTCAGATAGCGCAGCGTGGTCGTCGACCAGCCGGGTGAAGTACGCGCGGGACAGCTGTTCTGCGCGGAAGCCAGGCTGACCGAGCTCTGCCAGCGCCGTCCGCCGCTCCCGCGGGGTGAGGTCGGCGAGGTGACGCGGCGGCTTGGCGCCGCGCGGCGCGGCCAACTGGAGCGGTACGGTCATGGGGCGTTCCAGTCTCGCACGCGCCAGATCACGTGGGCGGCGTAAAGGCGAGCAGCAGGAGGAGCGCGACCAGCGCCGCGGGCAGCAGTGAGTCGGCGCGGTCCATCACGCCGCCATGGCCGGGCAGCAGGGCGCCCATGTCCTTGACGCCGAGTCGGCGCTTGAGGAACGACTCGCCGAGGTCACCGGCGGTCGCGGCGACCGCGACGGCCAGCCCGAACACGACGCCCTGCCACCAGTCGGCGGCGAAGAAGCCGCCGAGCAGGGCGACGCCTGCGACGACGCAGGCGGCAAGCGAACCGGCGAACCCCTCCCAGGTCTTCTTGGGGCTGATCGTGGGGGCGAGGAAGTGCCGGCCGAAGAGCACCCCGGCCGCGTACGCGCCGACATCGCTGCAGACAGTGGTGGCCGCGAAGGCGACGACCCGGTCGGCACCGTCGTCCGGCCGCGCGAGCAGGACGACGCAGCCGGCCAGGACCGGCACGTAGAGGGTCAGCAAGGTGCCGACGACGCCGTCGCGCAGCCAGTCGGTGCGGCGGGCGACGCCTCGCCACAGCACGGTCACCACGACCGTGGCGAAAGCGCCGCCGGCGAGACCGCGGGCGCCGTACGGCCAGGTCAGCACTGGCGTCAGCATCCCGCCAGCGATGAGCAGGGGTGCCGGCAGCCGCACGCCGCGCAGGCGTACGGCGGCGACGAGCTCGTGCAAGCCGAGGCCCACGGCCAGGACGACGACCCCGACAAAGAGCACCCGTGCGGTGTAGAGGGTGAGCAGGACGGCCGCCGCGATGGCCACCCCGACGCTGATCGCCGCCGGCAGGTTGCGCCCGGCACGGCCCGGAGCGCCGCCGGAGCCCTTGCCCGGCGCGCCCGACCCGCCCGCCGGAACCGGCTCCGTCCGCAACCCCGTCACACCTCGAGCAGCTCGGATTCCTTGGCCCGGAGCGCCTCGTCGACCTGTGCGACGTAGCGGTGCGTCGTCTCCTCGAGCTCCTTCTCGGCGCGGCGTACGCCGTCCTCGCCGGCATCCCCGTCCTTGACGAGCTTGTCGAGGGTGCTCTTCGCATGCCGGCGCACGTTGCGGATCGCCACCCGGGCGTCCTCCGCTTTGCCGTGCGCCTGCTTAATCATCTCCCGGCGCCGCTCCTCGGTCAGCTGAGGGAAGACGACCCGGATGATGGCCCCGTCGTTGGTCGGGTTTACCCCGAGGTCGCTGTCGCGGATCGCCTTCTCGATGGCCGGCAACGAGCCCTTGTCGTACGGAGTCAGGATCGCCATGCGGGGCTCGGGAACGTGGAACGAGGACAGCTGGTTGATCGGTGTCCTCGTGCCGTAGTAGTCGACGAGCACCCTGGAGAACATGGAGGGGGTGGCCCGGCCGGTGCGGATCGTCGACATGTCGTCCTTGGCCACCGACACGGCCTTGTCCATCTTCTCCTCGGCCTCGAAGAGCGTTTCGTCGATCATGGCTACTCCCCGGTCAGGCGGCGTTGGGCGCGACGAGCGTGCCGATCTTCTCGCCGCGCACCGCGCGGACGATGTTGCCCTCGCCGAGCAGGTCGAAGACGACAATCGGTAGTCCGTTGTCCATGCAGAGACTGATCGCGGTGGCGTCCATGACCTTGAGCCCGCGGGCGAGGACCTCCGCGTAGTCCAGGCGGTCGAACTTCACCGCATCCGGGTTGCGGCGCGGGTCGTCGTCGTAGACGCCGTCGACCCTCGTCGCCTTGAGGACAGCCTGCGCGCTGACCTCGAGCGCCCGCTGTGCGGCGGCCGTGTCCGAGGAGAAGAACGGGGCGCCCAGCCCGGCGCCGAAGATGACGACGCGACCCTTCTCGAGGTGCCGGATCGCCCGACGTGGCACGTAGGGCTCCGCGATCTGCCCCATCGCGATCGCCGTCTGCACCCGGGTCTCGACGCCGACCTTCTCGAGGAAGTCCTGCAGCGCGAGGCAGTTGATGACGATGCCGAGCATGCCCATGTAGTCGGCCCGCGCCCGGTCCATCCCCCGCTCTGACAGTGCCGCGCCGCGAAACATGTTGCCCCCGCCGATGACCACGGCGACCTCGACGCCGGTCTCGACGGCGTCCTTGACCTGCCGCGCCATGAACGCGACGGTGCTGGGGTCGATGCCGAGCGGCTCGCCGCCGGCGAACGCCTCGCCGGAGAGCTTGAGCAGCACCCGGCTCCAGACCGGCGAGTCGGCGGAAGCCGCTGGCGAAGCAGATGTCGTCGTCACGCGGCCTCCTCGTCGTACGCCGGCTGGGTGCCCTGTCGCAGTGTGCTACGGCGTCGCGCTAGGCCTGGCCCACCTTGTAGCGCGCGAACCGGCGTACCTCGATCTTCTCACCGAGTGCCGCGTTGGCATCGTCGAGAAGCTGGCGGATCGTCTTCTTGTTCTCCTTGACGTAGGCCTGCTCCAGGAGGCAGAAGTCCTTGAAGTAGCCGTTGACCCGGCCCTCGAGAATCTTGGGCAGGGCTGCTTCGGGCTTGCCCTCGTCGCGCGCCATCTGCTCGAAGATCTTCTTCTCGGCCTCGACGACCTCGTTCGGCACGTCCTCCTTGCGGACGTACAGCGGGTTCATCGCGGCAATGTGCTGGGCGACATCCCTGGCCAAGCCCTGGAACTGCTCGGTCTTGGCGACGAAGTCGGTCTCGCAGTTCAGCTCGAGCAGGACGCCGACGGTCGGGGGCAAGTCGGGACTCGTCTTGTGCAGGTAGGAGTGCACCAGGCCGTTGGACGCGGTGCGCGCCTCTCGCTTGCCGATGTCCTTTGCACCCTTGAGCCGCAGTGCCTCGACTGCCTTGTCGAAGTCGCCGTCAGCGTCGACGAGCGCCTTCTTGCAGTCCGACATGCCGGCGCCGGTGATCTCGCGGAGCTTCTTGATGTCCGCAGCGGTTATGTCAGCCATCTCTCGCTATCTCTTGTTCGTCGTGGTTCTTGGCCTTGTCCGTTTTCCTGGTCTGGCTCGGGCCTGGCTAGCTTCCCTGCGCCGAATCGTCCTGCGGCTGGTCGCTCTCGGGCGGCGGGCCGGCAGGTGCCTGGTCGCTTCCGCTCGGCGGGCCGGCCTGCGGCTGGTCGCTTCCGCTCGGCGGGCCGGCCTGCGGCTGGTCGCTGCCGCTCGGCGGGCCGGCCTGCGGCTGGGCGCTTCCGCTCGGCGGGGCGGCCTGCGGCTGGTCGCTCTCGGGCGCGCCCGACCCAGCTGCGTCCTGACCGTTGACCCCGCTGCTCGCGGGCGTGGGCGCGGGCGCGTCACTCCCCGCGAGCAGCTCCCTCTCCCAGTCGGCGAGGGGTTCGTCGGTGGCGAGCTCGGCCGAGTCGTCGCTGCGGCCGGCACCGGCCCTCGCCCTCAGCCCGTCGGCGACCGCGTCGGCCACCACCCGGGTCAGCAGGGCGACGCTGCGAATCGCGTCGTCATTGCCCGGAATCGGGTAGTCGACCTCGTCCGGGTCACAGTTGGTGTCGAGTACAGCCACCACTGGGATGCCCAGCTTGCGTGCCTCACCGACCGCGATGTGCTCCTTCTTCGTGTCGACCACCCAGATCGCGCTCGGGACCCGGGTCATGTCGCGAATGCCGCCGAGCGTGCGCTCGAGCTTCTGCCGCTCGCGCTGCAGAGTCAGCCGCTCCTTCTTCGTCCGGACCGTGTCGCCGCCGGTCTGCTCGATCTGCTCGAGCTCCTTGAGCCGCTGCAGCCGGTTGAAGATCGTGGCGAAGTTGGTCAGCATGCCACCGAGCCAGCGTTCGTTCACGTACGGCATCCCGACGCGGGTCGCCTGCTCGCGGATCGCTTCCTGACCCTGCCGCTTGGTGCCGACGAAGAGGACGGTCCCCCCATGGGCGACCGTCTCTCGGACGAATTCGTACGCACGGTCGATGAACGACAGCGACTGCTGCAGGTCGATGATGTAGATGCCGTTGCGCTCGGTATGGATGAAGCGGCGCATCTTCGGGTTCCACCGGCGGGTCTGGTGGCCGAAGTGGACGCCGTTCTCCAGCAACTGGCGCAGCGTGACGACGGTAGCCACGTCGGGCCTCTCCTTCGCGCGCGCGGGGGACGCGCTCTCGGTTGGTCGCGGGTGCCGGTCGGCGCCCGCCCTGACGCCCTCACCGGTGGCTACCCGGCGCTCGGAACAGCCGCTGGGACCGATACCACCGGCCACCCGCTCGGGTGGACGAGGGCGTGCGAAGTCGGCCCGTGGCCGGGCCGCTGCGGCCAGTCTATCCCGGCGCCGCCGGTAGCCGGGCCGGCGGTCAGCCGGCGTTGTCCACACCGGGGCTCGAGAGGCTAGCCCGCGTCGTCCACAACCGCCGACGTATCGCTGCTGACCTTCTCCTCGCTGGGCCACGTTGCAGTCATGCGATGCACCGCGATCCTGCGACAGATGATCGTCGCGGTCGTCGTCGCCTTGTCGGCTCTTCTCGCGGGTGGCGTCGACGCCCGGGCAGCTGCCGCGACGTCGGCCTGGACGTGGCCGCTGCCCGGCCGACCACCGGTGCTCCGGCCGTTCCAGCCACCACCGACGCCGTACGCCGCCGGTCATCGCGGCGTCGATCTCGGCGCACCGATCGGGACACCGGTTCGGGCCGCGGGCGCGGGTGTTGTGTCCTTCGCCGGGCCGCTGGCCGGCCGCGGTGTCGTCACGGTCACGCATGGAGCGCTGCGCACGACGTACGAGCCGGTGGCGGCCGTGGTACGGCGAGGACAGCCGGTGACGCTCGGCGAGCAGATCGGCTGGCTCGCCGCCCCGACCGGTCACTGCGGCATCGGCGTGCCGTGCCTGCACTGGGGTCTGCTCCGCGGCGCGACCTACCTCGATCCGCTGCTGCTTCTCGGCGCTGCTCCGGTGCGACTGCTGCCGCTCTACCGCGAAATACCGACGACGGACCGTGGTGTCCCGATGAGGGCCGTTCCCGCACCTCTCGACACCACCGGCAGTCCCCCGGACCACATCGAGGCGACATGGCCCCCGAGCCGCCAGCCGCGAATCGCGCCGCCAACACCGGCCGTCACCGGGCTTCCGCCGCCGGCCAACAGGACAGTGCCGGCGGTGGCGCTGGTGGGCGTTCTCGCGATGGCCGCCGGTGTCGCGCTGCGGAGATGACCAGCTCGCACGCCGACAGTCAGTCTTTCTGGTCGGCGAGCTTGCCCCGGAGCTGCAGTACCGCTTTGGTGTGCATCTGGCAGATCCGGCTCTCGGTGACGCCGAGCACCTGGCCGATCTCGGCAAGCGTGAGGTTCTCGTAGTAGTAGAGCGTCACGACGATCTTCTCGCGCTCGGGCAGCGTGTTGATCGCCTTGGCGAGGAGGTACTTCGTCTCCTCTGACTCGAAGGACGCGACCGGGTCCTCGGCCTTTGTGTCCTCCAGGGTGTCGACGAGCGCCAGCTTGTCGCCGCGCTCCCCGCCGACGTTGAGCAGCTCGTCGAGCGCGACGACGTTGACGAACGAAACCTGGCTGAAGATCGCACGCAGGTCGTCGAGGCTGATGCCGAGCTCCGCCGCGACCTCCGGCTCGGTAGGCGTGCGGTGCAGCTTCGCCCCGAGGGCGGCAGAGGCGCGTTCGACCTCGCGCGCCTTGTAACGAACCGACCGCGGAACCCAGTCGATCGCCCGCAGCTCATCGATGATCGCGCCCTTGATCCGGCTGATCGCGTAGGTCTCGAACTTGATCGAGCGGCTGATGTCGAACTTGTCGATGGCGTCGATCAAACCGAAGATGCCGTACGACACGAGATCGGACTGCTCGATGTTCGATGGCAGCCCGACGCCGACGCGACCGGCGACGTACTTCACCAGCGGTGAGTAGTGCAGGATCAGCCGTTCGCGCAGGGCAGTGCCGCCGCTGGCCTTGTACGAGCTCCAGAGCTCCTGGAGGGCAATGTCGACGTCTGCTCGTGCCGCGAGGCTGTCCTCGGCGCCGCGGTGCTGCGCTGGTCCGCCGGCCCTGCGCTCCGAGACCGCCGTCGCAGTTGACGAGCCCTCAGGCTCGGGGGTGCGCCCGCTCATATATCGCCCTCAGTCGCTCCGCAGTGACATGGGTGTAGATCTGCGTGGTCGTAAGCGTAGCGTGACCAAGCAGTTCCTGTACGCTCCGGAGGTCGGCGCCACCCTCTAACAGGTGGGTTGCCGCCGTATGCCGAAGCCCGTGCGGTCCCATGTCCGGCGCTCCCGGCACCTGCGCCAGTCGGGTATGGACGACCCGGCGGACCGTGCGCGGATCTATCCGACGACCACGCCGGCCGAGGAACAGCGCCGCGCCGCTCTGCCGAGCTACACCGTGCCCGGCTACAGCCTGCCCGGCTTCACCATGCCCCGCCATCAGGCCGGGCCGCCCATCACGTCGCCATTCGTCCACCGCCCGAGCGGCCGGGATGCCCAGCGGGACGGTCCGCTCCTTGTCGCCCTTGCCCCGGACCCGCACCACCCGTCGACGCAGGTCGACGTCGTCGACATCGAGTCCGCACAACTCCGCCACCCGGATTCCGGTGGCGTAGAGCACCTCGAGCATCGCGCGGTCCCGAAGCCCGATTCCGTCCTCGGCCGGTGCCGGTGCCGGGGTCGGTGCCGGGGCCCGTGCCGGTGCGAACATCGCATCGGCCTGAGCCCGGCTCAGCACGGCAGGTAGCCGCGGGTGCCCGGCGGGACTTGCGAGTAGCAACCCCGGGTTGCCTGCCGCGAAGCCGCGCCGAGCCGCGAAGGCGGTGAACGAGCGCGCGGCGGCCGCCCGCCGGGCGATCGTCGCCCCGGCGCGTCCACGCGCCCGACTCTGCGCCAGCCAACTGCGCAACGCAGTGATATCGAGATCGCCGGGTTCGACGGCTCCCATTCGGGCGGCATGGTCGAGAAGCCCGAGAACGTCGCGGACGTAGGCCCGAACGGTGTGTGCCGACAGGCCGCGTTCGAGGCGCAGGTGACGCTCGAACGCCCGGGCGGCGGCATCCAGCGCCGACGGCAGGGCCGGCTTGGTCGACGACTCGGCGGTAGGGCGTGCCGCTGGCTGGTAACCGATCGACGGATCAACGCCCATGCGGCAACGCTGCGGCGTGCGGTGGACTAGGTCAAGCACCGGGCCGGTGCGGCGGGCACGAGACCTACTCGACCGGCGCCGCGCTGTCGGTGCGCCGGTGTGCCGGCGCGAGCCGCCAGCCGTCGGTAGAGCGTTCGACGAAGCCCCTCGCCGCCAGCTCTGCCAGCCGTCCGGTGGCGGTCCGCGGGTCCATGCCGGCGGTGACCGCAATGCGGACGGTCGCGACGGGTCGGCGTACCGGCACTGCGTCGAGCAGGCGGCGGGCCTCCTCCGAGAGACCGTCGTGCGGCCGCTCCGGCCCGCGTACCGCCGGCGCGACGGCGGAACCCAGCGGGCTCACCGTTTCCAGGATGTCAGCCGCGCAGGTGACGAGGATCGCCCCCCGCTCGCGGACGAGGACATGGCATCCGGCCGACATGGACGAGGTAACAGGGCCGGGTAGGGCCATGACGGGCTTGGAGAGCCGCTCGGTATGCGACGCGGTGCTCAGGGCGCCGCTGCGAGGAGCCGCCTCGACCACCACCGTGCCGAGCCCGAGCGCGGCGATCAGCCGGTTGCGGCTGAGGAAGCGGTGCCGCATCGCTGCGGCACCCGGCGGAGCCTCGCTGAGCACGATGCCGCTCTTTGCGGCTTGCGCGAACAACGTGGAATGCCCGCGGGGGTAGGCGACGTCGGCGCCCGAGGCGAGGACGACGACTGTGGTACCGCCGACGACGAGCGCGCCTCGATGGGCCGCGCCGTCGATGCCGTAGGCGCCGCCGGACACGACGGTCCAGGCAGCGTCACAGACGGCGGCCGCGAGATCGGTCGCCATGTGAATGCCATAGGCGGTCGCGGCTCTCGCCCCCACCATTGCAACCGCTCGCCCCGTGGCGACGACCAGATCTGCATTGCCGCGAACCCAGAGGGCGTACGGCGCGAACGTGCCGGCGGCGTCGAGGTCATCCAGCCGGCACGGCCACTCGTCGTCGCCGGGGCAGACGAGTCGGCCGCCGGTCCGCTCGAAACGGGCAAGGTCGGCCGCAGGATCGGCTTCGCCTGCCCGTGCGAGCAGCGGCGCAAGACCTCTGGAGGCAAGATGCTGGTCGCCGCGGTGCAGCCGCTGCCATGCGTCGACCGGCCCGTAATCCGCGACGGCCTGTCGCAGCCGAGCGTCGTCCGGATCTCCGACGCGGCACAGCGCGGCCCGCGCCAGACGCTCCTCGGTGGGACGGGTGGTCACGCCGCGATCCCCATGCGCAGGCCGACCGCCTGGCGGACATGGTCGAGGCTGGGCCTGCGGTGACCGGCGAGCAGTGCGAGCGTCCATGACACGCGCAACGCCCGATCGATGCCGCGGACGCTGAGCGTGCCGTTGCGCAACGACTCCTCGAGCATGGCGGAGAAGCCGGGTGCCGGCGCGAACCGGCCCCGAAGCTCTCGTCCCGGAATCTCCGACGGCAGTCGCCACCGCTCGCCGGCAAAGATCTCCGCGGCGCGCACCCGGGCGGCAGCGACGCGGCCCGCGACCACCACGCTCGACTCGACGAAGGGCGCGTCGGCCAGCAGCTCGGTCCGGGACGGAATCCCGACCTGCACCGTGAGGTCAATCCGGTCGAGCAAGGGTCCGGAGAGCCGGCCGACGTAGCGGCGCCTGGCCATCGGCGAACACGTGCAGCCGGCGTCGGGTCGCCCACACGGACACGGGTTGGCCGCCAGCACCAGCGTGAACCGCGCTGGGTAGCGAACCGTGCCGCCGGAGCGGGCCAGCTCGATCTCGCCGCTCTCCAGCGGCTGGCGCAGGGCATCGAGGCAACCCCCGGCGAACTCCGGTGCCTCGTCGAGGAAGAGGACCCCGCGATGTGCGAGCGAGGCGGCTCCCGGCCGGGCGAGGCCGCTACCGCCGCCGACGAGGGCCGCCACGGTGGCCGTGTGGTGCGGCGCCGCGAAGGGCGGGCGGGTCACCAGCGGCTCCCCCGCGCGCAGCGCCCCGGCGACGGAGTGGATCGCCGTGACCTCCAGCGCCGGGCCAGGGTCGAGCGCCGGCAGCAACCCTGGCAGTCGTTCGGCGAGCATCGTCTTGCCAGCGCCGGGCGGGCCGTGCAGGTAGAGGTGATGCCCGCCCGCCGCGGCGATCTCGACCGCCCATCGCGCCTCGGTCTGCCCGCGTACGTCGGCGAGGTCGTGCTTCGTGGCTTCCCCGTCCACGTCGTGGGGAGCCGCCGGAGGAAGCTCGCTCAGCGGGTCGTCCGGGGCGGGCTCGCCGCGCAGCTGCGCCAGCAGCGCGCGAAGCGTCCCGGGAGCGGAGACCGACATCCCCGGCACCAAGGCCGCCTCCCGCGCGTTGGCGGCAGGCACGATGACCCGCTCGATCCCGGCTGCTGCCGCCGCGAGAACTCCCGGCAGGACACCCGGAACGGGACGAATCCGCCCGTCGAGCCCCAGTTCGCCGAGCAGGACGGTGCCCGCCAGTGCTGCGCTCGGCATGACACCGGCCGCGCTCAGCACGGCCGCCGCGATCGCCAGGTCGAAGCCGCTGCCCCGCTTCGGTCGGGACGCCGGCGAAAGGCCGACGGTGATGCGGCGCGAAGGCCAGCTCTCGCCGCTGTTGACGACGGCCGCGCGGATGCGGTCCCGCGCCTCGTGCAAGGCGGCGTCGGGCAGCCCGACGAGGGTCATCGCCGGCAGGCCGGCGGCGAGGTCGGCCTCGACCTCGACGAGATAGCCGTCGACGCCGACGAGCGCGACGGACAGCGTCGTAGCGAGCGCCATCAGGCGACCATCAGAACGCACCGCGCAGGTGCTCGACGGCGGCCGCGCCCCTGGACCGAGCCACCACGCTGATGACGTCAAAGCGAATGTCGACGTAGGGACTGCGCTGCTCGGTCAGCCAGCGCAGCGCGAGGCCGCGCAGCCGGCGTACCTTGACCGGTGTCACGGCCTCCACCGGCGGCCCGAAGTCGAGACCGCGCCGGGTCTTGACCTCGCAGAACACGACGGTGCCGTCTTCCCGAGCGACGATGTCGATCTCGCCGTCGCGGCAACGCCAGTTACGGTCGAGGACGGTCAGCCCCGAGGCCTCGAGGAAGCGGGCCGCCACCGTCTCGCCGTAGCGCCCAACCGCGTCCTTCGCTCGCATGCGCCCAGGCTGGCGGATCGGCGCACCGTCCGCGACCGGTCGGCGCGCCGCTGTGGACGACGGAGCCCTACCTCACGGACCGGCTGTGGACGACCGGGTCAGCGCCGGGTGTCCACCTCGCCGTCGGGACTGCCCGGAGGCGCGAGCGCGGTGGCCCGGATGCCGGTGACCGCGTCGGCGTCCTCCGAGGTGCCCTGCGCCGCCTCCACCGACGGGGCGCTGACGCCGGCCGTGTGGCCGGGTGTGAAAACGTCCGGCGTACGCGAGTCGGGAGGCGAACCCGGCGAGGTCCGTGCCGCACCGAGCTCGTCGTCGTCGCTCATCGCGCCGGGCGGTGCTTGGCCCTCCCGGTCAGGCTGCCGGTGAGCGGCGCCCGGCGCTTCGCCATGCGTCGCTACGCCGCGCGCCGAGGCCGGATGGTCGCTGCCGACCGTGCCGGACTGCTCGGTGGCGTCCGACGTCCGCCGCAACGTCTCGTCCTGTGCCTGGTTGGAGCCGGGCGGAGGTGCACCTGGGCTGGTTCGGTCGCCAACGCTAGGAGCGTCGTCGTCGCCTTGCGGCATGTTCTCGGTGCCGGGTGTGCCGGAGCGTGGCTCGGTCATGTCGCCTCCCTACCCCTCGTCTCAGCCGGGGAAGCCGGGCCGATCCGCGGGAAGCTCCAGCTCGCTCTTCGCCAACTCCTCGACGTTGACGTCCTTGAAGGTGACGACGCGGACGTTCTTCACGAACCGCGCAGGTCGGTACATGTCCCACACCCAGGCGTCGGCCATGGTCAGCTCGAAGTAGACCTCGCCGCCGGCGTTGCGCACTTGCACGTCGACCACGTTGGTCAGGTAGAAGCGGCGCTCCGTCTCAACGACGTAGGAGAACAGACCGACGACGTCGCGGTACTCGCGATAGAGCTGCAGCTCCATCTCGGTCTCGTACTTCTCGAGATCCTCGGCACTCATGCCGTCTCTCCCCGGGGAGTCATGGCGCCATTCTCTCCCACGCGCGCGACGTTGACGAAAGAGAAGCGGTGCTCGGCACACGGCCCGTTGGCCGCCAGCGCCGCGGCATGCTCCGGCGTGACGTAACCCTTGTGGGCAGCGAAGTCGTACGCCGGAAAGCGCTCGTGCAGAGCGACCATCAACCGGTCCCGGGTCACCTTGGCGACGACCGACGCGGCCGCGACGCAGGCAGCCACCCGGTCGCCCTTCCACATCGCCAGCCCCGGCACGCCGAGTCCGCCGACCGGGAATCCGTCGGTGAGGACGTACGCCGGTTCGGGGCGCAGCATCGCGAGCGCCCGCCGCAGACCCTCGACGTTGCAGACGTGCAGGCCACGCCGGTCGACCTCCTGGGGCGGGATGACCACCGCGGTCCACGCGACGGCACGAGCCACCACCTCGCCGTACACCTCCGCACGGGCCGCCGGCGTCAGCAGCTTGGAGTCGGCGAGACCCGGCACCTGGCCACGTCGCCCGTCGGGCAGCACCACGGCACCGCACACGAGCGGCCCGGCGCAGGCTCCGCGGCCGGCCTCGTCGGCGCCGGCGACCGGCGTGAAGCCGTGCCGGGCCAGCGCCCGCTCGTAACCCCACAGCCCCGCGTCGCGGCGAACGGTGGCGCCTCGCGGCAGCATGCTGGCGTCGGCGCCCGGGCCGACGGCGGTACGGCGGAGGGACTCATCGGACATCGCGACCGCAGCCTAGTGACCGTGCAGTGCGCAAATTTCAGGCTGCCCGGAGGTGGGCCCGGGCTCGTCGGCGGCGCCGTACGACGACGACGACCGGTAGCGCGCCGGCGAGGCCGAGGGCAGCCGGTGCCGTCGAGGCCGCCTTCAGTGCCGGCTGGGAGAACGTCTCCGGGATCGGCAGCGTCCCGATCCGTGACGGCGGCCACACCTTGACGAATGCCCGGCCGATGACGTGGTCCTCGGGGATCGTCCCGCCCCCGGGGTCACCGGTGTGCGACCGGGAGTCCGCGGACGCGCCGCGGTGGTCGCCCATCACCCACAGCCGACCCTTCGGCACCTTCACCGGGCCGAACGCGAGATGGTTGTCCTGGTAGACGTAGGGCTCGACGAGCGCCACCCCGTTGACCGTCACCCGGCCGTCCTTATTGCAGCAGGCGACAGTGTCGCCGGGTACGCCGATGACCCGCTTGATGAAGTCCTCTTCCCCGGGCGGCGCGACCCCGAAGGCGCCGGCGATGTCACGCAGCACGCGTTGGACGACGTTGGCCGGCTGGCTGATCGAGACCTCGGGCGTCCATGAGTCGACCCCGTTGAAGACGATGATCTGACCGCGCTTGACGTCGCCGAAGCGATATCCCAGCTTGTTGACGAGCACGCGATCGCCGCTGCAGCCAGTGCAGCCGTGCAGCGTCTTCTCCATCGATCCGGACGGAATGAAGAACGCCTGCACGAGGAAAGCCTTGATGAGCAGGGCGAGGCCAAGCGCGACCACGATCAATACCGGAAGCTCGCGCCAGAACGACCCGCTCCGCTTCCTGGTGCGTGGCCGGTCCGTGCGGGGCTCGCCGTCGCTGGCCGACACGCCGCGCTCCTCCGTCGCGAGCGGTTCCTCGCTCGACGCCACGTCGGGCCGCCGCTTCAGCGCGCGACCGTCGGCTGCCGCTTCTCCTTGATCTTCGCCGCCTTGCCGCGCAAGCCACGGAGGTAATACAGCTTGGCCCGCCGTACGTCGCCACGAGTCACCAGCTCGATCCGGCTGATGATCGGCGTGTGGACCGGGAACGTGCGCTCGACCCCCACGCCGAAGCTCACCTTGCGGACGGTGAACGTCTCGCGGATGCCGCCGTTCTGCCGGCGGATGACCACGCCCTGGAACACCTGCACCCGCTCGCGGTTGCCCTCGACGACTCGCACATGGACCTTCAGCGTGTCGCCGGGCCGAAAGTCCGGGATGTCGGACCGCAGCGACGCGGCGTCGAGGCTGTCGAGCGTGTGCATGGTGTCGTCGCTTCCTCGTGCGACGGCGCGCGGCACGGCGCGCCGTCGGGTCACTGGTGCTCGAAAGACGGTCAAGGTGATGCGGCGCCGACCTAGATCCGGCCCTAGGTCCGGCCCTGGTCCGGCTACAGTCGGCAGTCCTCTACTTTGCCACATCCGGAGCGATCTCCGGTAACCCACCGGCATGGAGGTCCGGGCGACGCTCGGCGGTGCGGCGTACCGCAGCCTCACGGCGCCAGCGCTCGATCGCTCGATGGTCCCCCGATCGCAGGACCTCGGGTACGGCCCGCCCACGCCACACCGGAGGGCGGGTGTAGACCGGTCCCTCCAGCAGCGCTGCCATGCTGCCCGCGGCGAACGAGTCGTCGCTGACGGACTCGGCGTTGCCGACGACACCGGGCAGCAGCCGCGTCACGGCCTCCACCATCACCAGTGCGGCGACCTCGCCGCCGGCCAGCACGTAGTCGCCCAGCGACACCTCGTCGACCCGCATCCGGGCTGCCGCGTCGTCGACGACCCGCGCGTCGATGCCCTCGTAGCGTCCACACGCGACGGCGAGCCACGGCTCGGCGGCGTCCTCGACGGCGTCCCGTTGAGTGAAAAGGCGACCGCTCGGCGTGGGTACGACGAGCCGCGGCATTGCGGTGCCCATTGGCGGGTCGGCGAGCAGCGCGTCGAGCGCGCGGCCCCACGGCTCCGCCCGCATGACCATCCCCGGGCCGCCGCCGTACGGCATGTCGTCCACGGTGCGGTGGACGTCGTCCGTCCACGCGCGGAGGTCGTGGACGCGGACGTCGACGAGTCCGCGGGCGCGGGCCTTGCCGAGCAGGGACGCGTCGAGCGGGCCGAAGTAGCCGGGAAAGATCGTGACGATGTCGATGCGCATGTCAGAGGTCGAGCAGCCCATCGGGCGGGTCGATCACGACTCGGCGTCCCGCTACGTCGACCTCCGGCACGATCGCTGCGACGAACGGCACGAGCAGCTCTTTACCGTCCGGGCGGCGTACGGCGAGCAGGTCGCCCCCAGGAGGATGCAGCACCTCGGCCACCTCGCCGAGATCGGCGCCGTGCACGCCGAGGGCCCGCAGTCCGACGAGGTCGTGGTCCCAGTACTCGTCGGCGTCGGCAAGCGCAGGCGAGGACATGGAGTCGGCGCAGAGCAGCACGTCGCGTAGGGCCTCGGCGTCGTCGCGATCGTTGCGGCCGACGAACCGCACCAGCAGGCGACCGGCGTGCTCCCGGACGTCGACGATCTCGAGCGGTCCGCGCTCCGGCGGGTCCGTCTCGAGTCGCGCACCCGCCACGAATCGTCGGTCCGGCTCGTCCGTGTGCACCTCGACGGCAACCTCGCCGCGCACGCCGTGCGGGCGGCCGATGCGTCCGATGACGAGACGCATGCCGGTCGGCGTCAGCGGCCGCGGTCGACGTCGACGAAGTCGACCCGGACGTGTCGGCCGCCGAGTGCCGTGATCACGGCGCGCATGGCGCGCGCCGTACGACCACCTCGACCGATGACTTTGCCGAGATCCTCCGGGTGCACCCGAACCTCGAGAACCCGTCCGCGACGAAGCTCACGCTCGGCGACCGAGACGTCGTCGGGGTGCTCCACGATGCCCCTGACGAGGTGCTCGAGGGCCTCCTCGAGCACTTAGGCCTCCGGGGTGTCGCTTGCCGGTGGTGCAGTCGCTTCGGCGGTCGGGGCCGACTCGGTGGCCGCCGCCGACTCGCCGGTCACCGGCTCGGTGGGCGCCGACTCGGTGGGCGCCGACTCGGTGGTGACCGGCGCGGCCGGCCGTTGCGCGCCGTCCGCGGCAGCCGGAGCCGGCTCCTCGGCCGCCTTCTTGGCCCGCTTGCGCGGAGTGGTCGCGGCCCCCTCGGCGGAGCCCTCGGCCTCGGCGATGCCCTCGCGCGCCGCCGCCTCGAAGACCGCCTTGCGGTCAGCGCGCGGAGCGGCCGTCTTCATCGGCTCGGGGGCCGGCTCGCCCTTGAACCGCTGCCAGTCGCCGGTGACCCGCAGGATCGCCGCGACGGCCTCGGTCGGCTGGGCACCGACGCCCAGCCAGTGCTGGGCCCGGTCGGAGTCGATCTCGATGAAGGAGGGGTCCTCCTTCGGGTGGTACTTGCCGATCGTCTCGATTGCACGCCCATCACGTCGGGTGCGCGAGTCGGCGACGACGACGCGGTAGTAGGGGGCGCGCATCTTGCCCATGCGCATTAGCTTGATCTTGACTGCCACTGCGGGTTGCGCTCCAGGTCTGCGACAGAGGGCCACCGGCCCCGGGTGGGGTTATCCGGCCGCCGATGGTTTCGGGCGGGCCGCCGCGACCGGGAGAGGGTCGGTACGCAGCGGAACTCGACTGGCCATTGTGCCAGATGTCCCTCGTACGACGATTCCCGCGGCGGTTCCCGAGCACCGCCGCATCGCTCAGCGGTTGGGGAAGCGGAACTTCGACAGGTCGGGCAGGCTGACTCCCGGGGGCAGCCCGGCCGGCCCGCCGCCGGGCAGACCACCGCTCGGCATCCCGCCCGGCATCCCGCCGGGCAGCTGCGGGGCGCCCGCAGGTGCGGCTCGGCGGCCGCTCTTGCCCTTTTTGCCCTTGGCGCCCTTTCCGGACTTCTTCGGCCGGCGCATGCCGGGAAATCCCCCGGCCCCCAGCGACTTCATCATCTTCCGGGCTTCGAAGAACCGATCGACGAGCCCGTTGACCTCGGTCACTGTCACGCCGGAACCCTTCGCTATCCGCAGCCGCCGGGAGCCGTTGATGACCTTCGGGTCCTGCCGCTCGGACGGTGTCATCGAGCGAATGATCGCCGCGACCCGGTCGAGGTCGCGGTCGTCGATCTGAGAGATCTGCTCCTTCATCTGTCCCATTCCGGGCAGCATCCCCAGCAGGTTCCCGATCGGCCCCATCCGGCGGATCGCCATCATCTGCTCGAGGAAGTCCTCGAGGGTGAAGTCGCCGCCGCCGCCGAGCACCTTGGCGGCCATCGCCTCGGCCTGATCGGCCTCGAACACCTTCTCCGCCTGCTCGATAAGGGTGAGAACATCACCCATCCCGAGGATCCGCGACGCCATCCGCTCCGGATGGAAGACGTCGAAGTCGGCCAGCTTCTCCCCGGTCGAGGCGAACAGGATGGGCCGGCCGGTCACCTCGCGGACGGAGAGCGCGGCGCCGCCGCGGGCGTCACCGTCGAGCTTGGTGAGGACGACTCCGCTGAAGCCGACGCCGTCGAGGAAGGCGAGGGCCGTGGTCACGGCGTCCTGACCGATCATCGCGTCGACGACGAAGAGAATCTCGTCCGGCTGTACGGCGTCACGGATCGCCGCTGCTTGCGCCATCATGTCGGCGTCGATACCGAGGCGGCCGGCGGTGTCGACGACCACCACGTCGTGGCCGACGCGCCGGGCGTGCTCGATCGAGCGGCGCGCCACGTCGACCGGGTCCCCCACGCCGCTGCCCGGCTCTGGCGCGAACACGTCGACGCCCGCCTGGCCGCCGACCACCTGAAGCTGCTGGACGGCGTTGGGACGCTGCAGGTCGGCTGCCACCAGCAGTGGCGAATGCCGCTGCTCGCGGAGCCAGCGACCGAGCTTGCCGGCGAGGGTGGTCTTGCCCGACCCCTGCAGACCGGCCAGCAGGATCACACTTGGCGGCTGCTTCGCCAGGCGGAGGGTTGTTGTGTCGCCGCCGAGAATCCCGACGAGCTCCTCGTTGACCACCTTGACGACCTGCTGCGCCGGGTTGAGCGCCTGCGAGACCTCCACTCCCCGCGCCCGCTCCTTCACCCGTCCGATGAAGGCCTTGACGACGGGCAGTGCAACGTCGGCCTCGAGCAGCGCGAGGCGGATCTCCCTGGCGGTGGCGTCGATGTCGGCGTCGGAGAGCCGGCCTTTGCCGCGCAGCGTCTTGAAGACCGACTCGAGCCGGTCGGAAAGGGCGTCGAACACGTCCTCAGGTTAGTGGGTGCGTACGGGCATTCGGCCCGCCGGAAGTCTTCACTCCCCCAGCAGCGCGTCGACGAAGGCTTCGGGCTCGAATGGGGCGAGGTCGTCAGCCCCCTCGCCGAGGCCGACGAGCTTTACGGGTACGCCGAGTTCGCGCTGGACCGCGACCACGATGCCGCCCTTCGCCGTACCGTCGAGCTTGGTGAGCACGACGCCGGTGATGTCGACGACCTCGGCGAAGACGCGCGCCTGCACCACGCCGTTCTGACCGGTCGTCGCGTCGAGCACGAGCAGCACCTCGTCCACCGGCCCGTGCCTCTCCACGACCCGCTTGACCTTGCCCAGCTCGTCCATCAGACCGGACTTGGTGTGCAACCGGCCGGCGGTGTCGATGAGCACCGTGTCGACGCGCCGCTCGATCCCGATCTTGACCGCGTCGAAGGCCACGCTCGCCGGGTCCCCCCCCTCGGGGCCGCGTACGGTATCTGCTCCGACGCGACTTCCCCAGGTCTGCAGCTGGTCGGCGGCGGCGGCGCGGAAGGTGTCCGCAGCGCCGAGCAGCACGGAGCGACCGTCGGCAACGAGCACGCGGGCGAGCTTGCCGCAGGTGGTGGTCTTGCCAGTGCCGTTGACCCCGACGACCAGCACGACTGCCGGGCGGTCCTCGTGCGGCAGCGTGTGCAGCGGCCGGTCGCCGGTGCCGATCGCCGAGAGCAGCTCCTCGCGCAGGAGTGCGCGCACCTCGTCCGGCGTACGCGCGCCGGACACCCGGACCTTGGCCCGCAGGTTGCTGACGATCCGCTGGGTGGCCCCCACGCCGACGTCGGCGCTCAGCAATGTGTCCTCGACCTCCTCCCACGCGTCCTCGTCGAGGACGTCGCGGGAGAGCACCGTCAGCAGCCCCCGGCCGAGGAGGCCCTGTGACCGGGCCAGCCGCGCGCGCAGCCGAACCAGTCGCCCGGCCGTCGGCTCGGGTACCTCGACAAGGGGTGCCTCGACGGGAGGCGCTTCCGGCAGCTCGATTGTGTCGACGGCTCGGACCGAGCCGGTCCGGTCTTCGGTCGGCGGCGGAAGCGTACGGCGTCGGGTGCCGGTGACGAGGGCGACCGCGAAGACGACAGTGACGACGGCGATCACGATGAGGAGGGCGAGGATTTCCACGGGGCGCCATCCTCGCAGAACCGCCGGAGCATCCCCGCCGCCCATGAGCCGGGCGCCAGCCATGAGCCGGGCGGCGGCCATGAGTCGGGCGGCCCGGCGAGAAAGGGCGGCCCGGCCGGGACGCACTTCGCCAGGCGTTCCATCGGTTCGGACTGATTAGGCTCCCAGGGCCGCTTCCCAGTCATGGTGCAGCGCCTTGCGGGAGGCGCGTTTGAGGGCCGCTCTGCAGTTTCGTGTTGGCTGCTGTCCGGCCGACGGCCAACGACACGAAACCGGAGCGTCCATAGCGATCGGATCTACCGCTTCCTGCCGATGCTGTGGACATCCGCTCGCCAGCGTGCCGTTGAGGTTCTACACTGCGCGGTCATGTCCGTTCGGTCCGATACGTCGGTTTTGGGGCCGGTCGTCGCGGTCGCCGTCCTCGGCGGGTGCAGCTCCGGGAACGCCGGCCCGCAACGTCTCGCACCGGTCACCCGGCCTCCGGCGGCCGGGCGTTCTCCCTCGACGACGCCCTCACCGTCGGCAACGCCGACGGGCTCGAGGGGACCGACGGCCGCCAACGCGGCAGCTTTCGTCCGCGCCTACTACGCGGCGATAAACAAGGCAGCAGTGACCGGCCGGCCAGCGAGGCTACAGCCATTCGTCACAAACTCTTGTTCTATCTGCCGGGATTATCAAGGTTCGATCATTAGGTCAGCAAGAGCCGGCCACCATCTCGTGAAGCCGCCCTTAGTGTTGCGGCACACGCGTGGCTACCCCAAGCGCATGCTTTCGACGGTCACCGTGCTGATCGGCGCTCCCTCCGTCGCGATCCTCGACCAGGACAACCGCCGAGTTGGTGTCGTTCCCTTTCGCCGCTCTTATGCTGAAAGTGTCGCGCTCGCTTGGGATGGAAGATCTTGGCGAATCACCGACATAACCGAGTTCCCATCGTGATCAGGCGCATCCTCTCTGTTGCCGCGCTCGTGATCGCTGCTGCCATGCCGCTCCTTCACATGACACCTGCAGCCGCTGTCAATCCGTGCTAATGGAGGCACTGTGGCGATGTAACACCCGACGGTTATCGGTACACCTACCGCAACGGTGTGTTCTACGGCCTGTCCACGTCCGGGCGCAGCACCGACCCCAACGGTCGGTAGTGGGTCAGTTTGAAGTTCAGCGGAACGCCTCGATGCCGCTAGCCGCAAGAGCCT
>JBBSIN010000017.1:0-40922 GCA_038232055.1 Mycobacteriales bacterium | reverse complement strand
TATCTTGGCTACGCTCTTGGGCGTGTCGTACCTCATTTCTCCTGGTCAGTGTCGAGATTGCCGCGGAGTGGCGACGTAACTTCGGTCTAAAGGAGACCGGGCGCCCAGGTGGGTACCACGGTTTCGTGAGCACCGAACCGGAGAGGGCCGCCATCGTGGGCCTCACCAGCGACGCACCGGGCAGCGCGGATGACGACGCGGTGGATGGCGATGCCGTGGATGGCGATGCCGTGGATGGCGATGCCGTGGATGGCGACGCCGCGTCTGCGCAGGACCAGCCCGCGGCCGGCGGACACGACGGCGGCGAGCCGGCGCAGGGCGAGGGCGCCGCCGACTCCCAGTAGAGGGGAAGTCTCGGTGGGTAACGCAGGCGACTACGGCGTGTCGAACATCGGGTCGTTGATGATCGCCTTGTACGCCGTGACCTGGTCAGCGCTGTCGATGATCCAGTGGCAGGCGCCGCTGCGGGTGTACTTGTTGAAGTACCAGATGCCGACGAAGTCGGCCGAGTTAGCGGCCACCCAGGAGTGCACGTTCCCCAGCCAGCGCGCCTTGCGAGCCGCGTCCGCGGAGTCGACGTTCGATCCGAACTCGGGCAGCGAGAACTTCCTGCCGAGGTTGCGCGCCGTTTCCAAGGCGGGCCCGGCGATCGTAGAGACCTCTTTCCAGATCGGGTGCTTCGTGCCGGTGTGGCAGCCGTACCAGTTGTAGGCGTCGACGCCGATGGAGTCGACGTAGGCGTCGCCCGGGTACCACTTCGCCCAGTACCGACGGTCGGTCGTCTTCACGTGGTAGGGCCCTGCGGTCATGGTGAGATCCCAAGTCGTGTTCGTCACGTCGTGCGCGGCGAAGAAATCGTGGACGTGGCGCCACGCCGCGATGAAGTCGTCGGCGGTTCCGAGAACCTGGTTGGCCGTGGTCTCGGGTTCGTGGTTGAACGACATGATCACATTGCTGGGGTAGGCCTTCACCGCGTTTGCCCACTTCAGGAGGGCGGCGTCGTACTTTCCGCTCGTCACGGCGGCCCACGGCACGCGGTCGTCGCCCTCGATGTTCGTGATCTTCTGCACGACCGGTGCGGCATCCGACACGTGCCCGAACTGGTGACCGTACAACGGTGTGCCAGTTCGGGATTCGAGGTCGGTTCGCTTGCCATCCGAGCCAAGGGCGATCGGACCGTCCTGCGCCGTGGCTGACCCCTGGCCCACCAGCAGCCCAGCCGCCAAGCCCAACGCGGCCGCAGCGGCGGGCATTTTGCCCGAGTTTCGATACATGACGCGCACACTAGGCGATCCTGTCGGCGCCATGGGTGAGAACACAAGATCCGTCACGCCGATCGAGGGGCGTCCGGCGAGTGCGGCGCCCCACGATTCGTGCGGCCCCACTGAACCCGGCGGCGCGGCGCGGCATGGCAGCTCGATCGGCGTAGACACCGGTAAGGTTCGGGCAATACGGTCAGCTGGCGCCCACGCGGTCGACCCGCCCGGGGTCCGGTACCTGCTCAGCTGGGAGGTTCCATGGCGTCGGTGGTCCTCGACTCCGTTGGCAAGGTCTACCCGGACGGAACCCGAGCGGTCGGCGGGCTGGACCTCGGCATCCAGGACGGCGAGTTCCTGGTGCTCGTCGGTCCATCCGGCTGCGGCAAGACGACTGCGTTGCGGATGGTCGCCGGGCTCGAGGACATCAGCGAGGGTGAGATCCGCATCGGCGAGCGGGTCGTCAACCGCGTGCCGCCCCGGGACCGTGACGTGGCCATGGTGTTTCAGAGCTACGCGCTCTATCCGCATCTGAAAGTACGGGAGAACATCGGGTTCGGGCTGCAGCTCCGGAAGCTGCCCAAGAAGGAGATCGCCGACCGGGTGCAGAAGGCCGCCACGGTGCTCGGGCTCGCGGAGTACCTCGACCGCAAGCCCCGCAACCTCTCCGGCGGTCAGCGACAGCGGGTGGCGATGGGCCGGGCGATCGTTCGGGAACCGCAGGCCTTTCTCATGGATGAGCCGCTCTCCAACCTCGACGCCAAGCTGCGCGTGCAGATGCGAGCCGAGATCGGGCGCATCCAGCGCGACCTCGGCACGACGACGATCTACGTCACACATGACCAGACCGAGGCCATGACGCTCGGTGACCGGGTCGCCGTCATGCGCAAGGGAGTGCTGCAGCAGGTCGACGAACCTCAGGTGCTCTATGACCGACCGGTCAACCTCTTCGTCGCAGGGTTCATCGGCTCCCCGGCGATGAACGTCTTCGAGGGCCGGTTCGACGAGCACGGGGGGCAGCTGCGGCTCACGGTCGGCAGCCAGACGCTTACCGTGTCACCGGAGCTGATCCGGCAGCGGCCGGCTCTGCGTCGACACCTCGGGCGTCCGGTCGTCGCCGGCATCCGCCCGGAGGACATGGAGGACGCGGCGCTCGAACCGGGGGCACCGGACTGCACGCTGCGGTCGAGTGCAGACCTCGTCGAGGCCATGGGCTCTGATGTGCTGGTGCACTTCGCGGTCGATGCGCCGACGGCCATCACGGACGAGACGAGAGAGCTTGCGGAGGACGCCGGCGCCGAGGGCCTCGAGGGTGGCATCGGTGGCGGAAGCGGCTCCACTGTCATGGTGGCGCGGTTCAGCCCGCGGACGCGGGTGCGTGAGGGTGGCCCGGTCGAGGTACGGGTCGCGACCGACCGGCTGCACCTGTTCGACGCCAAGACCGGCATGTCCATCTGGGACCAGCAGTGACGCGAACGGCAGTGACATCAATACGGCAGTGACATCAATACAGAGTCGGACGACTGGAGGAACACTGATGAGGAGCAACCGGAGCGGCGTACTACGCGCCGCGGCCGTCGTCGCCGGAGCGCTGTTCACAGCGAGCGCCTGCAGCAGCGGCACCGACAGCAACAGCGCCAGCGGTGGGAGCAGTGGCAGCAGCAGCCCAGCGGCCCAGTCCCTCAAGGGACAGACGGTCGAAGTCGCCGCCGTCTGGACCGGCACCGAGCAGACCAACTTCAAGAAGGTCCTCGACGCGTTTGCACAGCAAACAGGTGCAACGGTGACCTACACGTCGACCGGCGATGACATCGCGACGGTGCTCGGCACGCGGATCCAGGGCGGCAAGGTACCCGACGTGGCGTTGCTGCCGCAGCCCGGGCTGATCAGCGAGTTCGCCCAGCGCAACGCGCTCAAGCCGGTACCCAACGACGCCGCGCAACTGGTCGACGAAAACTTCTCGCCGGACTGGAAGGCCCTTGGCAGCGTAAACGGGAAGCTCTACGGCATCTTCTTCAAGGCCGCGAACAAGTCGACGGTCTGGTACCGAACCGCCGCGTTCAAGGAAGCAGGAGTGCAGGAGCCGAAGACCTGGGACGACCTGCTCAAGACCGCCCAGACAATCTCCGACTCCGGTACGACGCCGGTCGCCGTGGGGGGCGCCGACGGCTGGACGCTGACCGACTGGTTCGAGAACGTTTACCTGCGCATCGCCGGTCCCGCGAAGTACGACCAGCTGACCAAGCACACGATTCCGTGGACCGACAGCTCCGTGAAGCAGACGCTGACCACGCTGGGGCAGCTGTGGGGCAAGCAGACGCTGCTGGTCGGCGGCACGAAGAGTGCGCTGCAGACTACGTTCCCGCAGTCGGTGACGCAGGTTTTCGCCGCCAATCCCAAGGGCGCCATCGTCTACGAGGGCGACTTCGTGGCCGGCGTCATCTCCGGTGAGACCAAGTCCAAGCCCGGCACTGACGCCAAGTTCTTCGACTTCCCGTCGGTCAACGGCTCGGCCCCCTCCGTCGTCGGCGGCGGCGACGCCGCAGTCATGATGAAGGACACGAAGGGCGCGCAGGCGCTGATGAAGTTCCTGGCCACTCCGGAGGCGGCGATGCCGTGGGCGCAGGCCGGCGGTTTCACCTCCCCCAACAAGAAGTTGGCGACCACCGCCTACCCCGACGAGATCTCCAAGAAGTCGGCGGAGTCGTTAGTGAGCGCGCAGACGTTCCGCTTCGACATGTCCGACCTCTCACCGGTCGCGTTCGGCGGTACGCCGGGCCAGGGTGAGTGGAAGATCCTGCAGGACTTCCTGCGCAACCCGAAGAACGTCAACGGCACGGCCGCCGCCCTGGAAGCGGCTGCCGCCAAGGCGTACAAGGGCTGACGAACCACCATGGCGGAGGTCAGCGGTCGACCTGAGGTCCGCTCCCCCGGGGATGGCGCTGCCGTCACCGGGGGGGGAGCGGCCGCCGTGGCCACTCCGCCCGTCTCCAAGCTCGGTCGGGTAGCCGCAAGCCCGCTTGCGTTGTTGTTCCTGCTGCCCGCGCTCCTTCTCCTCGGAGCGCTCGTCGTCTACCCCATCGGCTACACGCTCGTGCGAAGCCTCTTCGACGCGAGCGGCGGCCGTTTCGTCGGCCTCGGTAACTACATCGACATGTTCACGTCGTCGGCCACCCGCACGGCGATGAAGAACAATTTGATCTGGGTGGTCGTCGCGCCGACCGTCGTGACGGCGGTTGGGCTCGTCTTCGCGGTGCTCACCGAGCGGATCCGATGGGCAGCCGCCTTCAAGTTCGTGGTCTTCATGCCGATGGCGATCTCCTTCCTTGCAGCCGGCGTCATCTTTCGCCTGGTCTACGAGCAGGATCCCGACCGCGGCGTCGCCAATGCCGTGATCACTAGCGTGCACGACGCCTTCGGCTCCGCCGCCGCATACCCCGGCGCCCGTCCCCGCGGCAACGATGTGCTCGCGGCGCAGGGCAAGGGTTACGTCAGCACTCGCAGCTACGGTCCGGGCGACGTCGCCGAGCTCGGCCTGGTCGGTGTGCCGCCCCAATCCCTGCCGGCGACCGCTGCTAACGCCGTCGCCCCGACCGCTGCGAGTGGCGGTCTCGCCGGCATCGTCTGGCTCGACTTCAGTCCCGGTGGGGCAGGAGCACCGGGGCGGATCGACGCCGCCGAGAAGGGCCTGTCCGGCGTCTCCGTCCAGGCCCTGCAGGGCAGCAAGGTGATCGCAAGCGCGAAGACCGGAAACGACGGACGCTTCCAGGTGAGCGGCATCGACGGCCCGGTGCGACTGCGGCTCGCCGAGAGCAACTTCAAAGAGCCCTTCGGTGGCGTCACCTGGCTCGGTTCCGCGTTGATCACGCCGGCGATCATCGCGTCGTACGTGTGGATCTGGGCCGGTTTCGCGATGGTCCTCATCGCCGCCGGGCTGGCGGCTATCCCGCGCGACGCGCTCGAGGCGGCTCGGGTCGACGGTGCCACCGAGTGGCAGGTCTTTCGGCGGGTGACGGTGCCGCTGCTGGCTCCGGTGCTCGTCGTCGTCTTCGTCACGCTCGTCATCAACGTGCTCAAGGTCTTCGACCTGGTGTTGATCATCGCACCGGGTTCGGTGCAGGACGACGCCAACGTCCTCGCCCTGCAGATGTGGCGGGTGTCTTTCGGCGGCGGCCGGGACCAGGGGCTGGGCAGCGCCCTTGGCATCTTCCTGTTCCTGCTGGTGCTACCTGCGATGCTCTTCAACATCCGACGCTTTCGGCAGGAGCAGCGATGACAGCGACGGCCGCCGAGCCGCAGCGGACCCTTGCCAGACAGGCACTCGGGGCGCCGCGACGCGGCGTCGCCTCGCGGATCGTCGGCCGTGCCGGCGGCGGCGTGGTCCAGGTGATCCTGTTGGTCGTCGGTGTCGCCTGGTTGGTCCCGGCCCTCGGCCTCGCCGTCGCGTCGCTGCGAACCGCCGACGCCAATGCGAGCAGCGGATGGTGGGCGGTCTTCACCAAGCCGGCGCAGCTCACGGTGAGCAGCTACCGCAAGCTGCTCGACAACCCCGACATGGTGCACTCCTTCTGGAACACCGTAAAGATCACCTTGCCGTCGACCGCGTTGGTCGTCATCATCGCCGCACTCGCGGCGTACGCCTTCGCCTGCCTCGACTTTCCGGGCCGCGACTGGCTCTTTCTGGGAGTCGTCGCCCTGCTCGTGGTGCCGGTGCAGATCGGGCTCATCCCGGTGGCCGACCTCTACAACAAGGTCGGCTTGTTCGGCACGATCCCCGGCGTCGTCTTCTTCCACGTCGCCTTCGGGCTCCCGTTCGCGATCTTCCTGCTCCGCAACTTCTTCGCCGGGATCCCTCGTGATCTGCTCGAGGCCGCCCGCATGGACGGCGGGACCGAGTGGGGGATCTTCTGGAAGGTCGTGCTTCCGCTGGGGCTGCCCGCCATCGCCTCGCTGGCGATCTTCCAGTTCCTCTGGGTGTGGAACGACCTGCTCGTCGCCCTCGTCTTCGCCAGCCACAGCGCGGCGCCGCTGACCGTAGCGATCCGCGACCAGACCCGGCAGTTCGGGTCGAACATCGACATCATCGCCCCGGGGGCATTCCTGTCCCTCATTGTGCCGCTCGCGGTGTTCTTCGCGTTCCAGCGGTACTTCGTCCAGGGGGTGCTCGCCGGCTCCGTCAAGTGACACGGCGGGCCGACGGGGATACGATGGATCGAACGTGCGTTCGAACTGAAAGGAAGCATCATGAGCGACAACGATGTGCAGCGCAATGCCGAGAAAGACCCGGCGGAGTGGGTAACCGGCGACCAACCGATGACCGGTCCACAGGAGTCCTACCTGCACACTCTCGCGCACGAGGCAGATGAAGAGGTGGCGCCCGACCTCACCAAGGCCGAGGCGTCCCAGAAGATCGACGAGTTGCAGGGAAAGACTGGGCGCGGCTCATAGCCAGGTCCGCAGCTCCCAGAGCAGCGGGAAGTAGCGCAGGCCGAGCCGACCACGCAGGTACGGCGCGCCGGTCGAGCCGCCAGTGCCGCTTTTCGTACCGATCTGCCGCTCCACCATGGTCACGTGCCGGGACCGCCATTCCGCGGCGAGCTCGTCGTGGCTGAGCAGTGCCTCGGCCAGATCCCAGAGGTCGCCGTACACCGCTCGGTCGCCGGCGATCGCGACGAGGGCGGATCTGAGCGCCTCGTCGGTCGACGTGTCGAGGCCCCGCCCGGCCAACGCGGCGAGAAAGCCGTCCCAGAGCGTCGGCTCTGCCAGCCGCCGCTCGAGGCGGGCCCGGTCCTGCGGCGTCGCATCGCTCAGTCGATCGAGGTAGCGAGCGTCCTTGGCGCCGGAGAGAAACTCCAGCTCGCGGAACTGCACCGACTGGAACCCACTCGCCGGGGCCAGCCGTTCGCGGAACTCGAGGAAGTCCTGCGGTGTCATCGTCTCCAGCACGGGCAGCTGTGTGATGATCACCCGCTCGATGGTGTGCACCCGGCCGAGCAGGTGCCGGGCCAGCCAGAGCCGGCCAGTGCTCATCGCGTCCCGTGAGGACTCCAGCTCGAAGAGCATGAGTTGAAACCACAGCTCGTAGACCTGGTGGATCGTGATGAACAGCAGCTCGTCGTGAGCGTCGGACTCCGGTTGCTGCAACCTGAGTAGTTCGGGCACGTGCAGGTACGACGGGTAGGAGAGCCGCCGACCCTCCTCGCCGAACGAGCGACTCGGTCCGGCGCCGTGCTGGTTCGGGTCGGCCGCCACCACAGGGTCGGGGCCGACCGGGTCGCCGGCGGACCCTGCAGCCGTCCTGGCGTCCGCGTTGCCGACGCCGCGGCTGGCGATCTCGATGCCTATCTCCGCGGGTGGACCACGAGCGCCGCGCCGCCGCCGCGCCGCTTGGGCTCGGCGACCGCCTGAAGCACGCCGTGCGGCAGGAACCCGATTCCGGTCGCCGCCCCGATCTCCGGGTTGAAGAACTCGGCCGAGAACGTGGGCGGCGGGGTCACCACGACGAGCTGCTGCCCGAAGCGGTTCTGCAGCACGCGACCCAGCCGGGAGGCGAGGAACGCCGGCTCGGCGACACCCGGGTCGGCGTTGCGCTGCGACGCCCGCGGCGCCGCGATCGCCGCCGGCAGGCTGGCGCCGAGGTCGAGGTGGTCGGTGAGGATCTGCAGGACGGTCGTGATGATGGTGGAGCCGCCGGGCGAGCCGAGGGCGAGGACCGGCCGGCCGTCGCGGAGGACGATCGTCGGGCTGATGCTCGACCGCGGCCGCTTGCCGGGGGCGGGCAGGTTGGGGTCGGGCGTGCCCGGGACCGCCGGCCCGAAGCTGAAGTCGGTGAGCTCGTTGTTGAGCAGGAACCCGCGGCCCGGTACGACGATGCCGCTGCCGCCGGTCTGCTCGATGGTGAACGTGTAGGAGACGACATTGCCCCACTTGTCGGCTGTGGTGAGGTGCGTCGTGCTGCCGAGTGACTGCTTGTCCACAACGGCGGCGCCGCTGGCCGGCCGGCAGCGTGTGTAGTGACCGTCCGGCGACCCGGGAGCCACCGTCCCGAGCAGCGCCTGCCGCGGCTGAATAAGGCAGGCTCGCTCTCGGGCGAAGCCGTCGGAGAGCAGCGCCCGCAGCGGAACGTTGACGTAGGCCGGATCGCCCACGTACCGGCTGCGGTCGGCGAAGGCCAGCCGGCTCGCCTCTAGATAGTGGTGGAACGCCTGCGGCCGGGTCATCGACGAGAGGTGGAAGCGCTCCAGGATGTTCAGCGCCTCACCCACCGTGGACCCACCGCTCGACGGCGGAGCCATCCCGAACACGTCCAGCCCCCGGTAGCCGACGTGGGTCGGCGCCTGGAAGGGCGCCTGGTAACGGCCGAGGTCGTACGTCGTCAGCAGGCCTCGGCGGACCCGCTGCGTCGTACCAGGGGCGACCGGCGGGTGCTGCACCGCGCGGACGATCTCGCCGGCCAGCCGGCCCTCATAGAAGAAGGAGGGCCCGCGGTCAGCGATAAGCCGGTAGGTGTGGGCGAGGTCGGGATTGCGGAACACCGATCCGATCGCCGGCGGGCGGCCGCCGGGCAGGTAGAGCCGGCGGGTGGGGGCGAAGGTCCGGAATCGGTCGAGGTTGCCGGCGGTCTGGTCGTGGAACGTCTTGTCGACGACGAACCCGTGCTCGGCCAGGCGGGCGGCCGGCGCGAGCAGGCGCCCCAGCGGCTGGGTGCCGAACCGCTCCACGGCTCGTTCCCAGGTGCGCAGCGTGCCAGGCACTCCCACCGAGAGCCCGCTGGTGACGGCTTCGGAGAAGTCGAGCGGGCGCCCCTTGGCGTCGAGGAAGCTGGTCGGCCGGAACCGGCCGGGAGCGCTCTCCCGGCCGTCGATGGTGTAGACCCGCCGGGTCCTGGCGTCGTAGCCGACGAAGAAGCCGCCGCCGCCGATGCCGCTGGAGTAGGGCTCCGTCACGCCGAGCGCCGCGGCGGCGGCCACGGCGGCGTCGACCGCGTTCCCACCCTTTTTCAGCACCTGCAGACCGACGCGTGACGCGTCGAGGTCAACCGTGGCGATCGCCCCGCCGGTGCCGAGGGCGAGCGGCGACTTGCCGGCCCGCGCCACGGCCGGCGGCACGGTCAGCGCAGAGGCCGCGACCGCGGCGAGTATCGCGAGGGAGCCGGCGACGACGAGACGAGGACGCGAAACCATGCCAACCTCCGGTACGACGGACCGCGCGAACCGGCACAGACTACGCGCGGCACTCACCCCATGTGCGGATAGCGGTAGTCCGTCGCCGGTACGAACGTCTCCTTGATCGAACGCGGCGAGACCCAGCGGAGCAGGTTGAGGATCGATCCCGCCTTGTCGTTGGTGCCGCTCGCCCGCGCGCCACCGAAGGGCTGCTGGCCGACCACCGCGCCGGTCGGCTTGTCGTTGACGTAGAAGTTGCCTGCCGAGTAGCGCAGCACCTCCATCGCCTCGACGATCGCCCGCCGGTCCTGGGCGATGACCGACCCGGTCAGGGCGTACGGCGCGGCGTCGGCCGCCTGACGGACGACGGCGTCGTAGTCGGCGTCGTCGTAGACGAACACGCCGAGGATCGGCCCGAAGTACTCGCAGGTGAAGATGTCGTGGCTGGAGTCGGAGCCCTGCAGGACCGTGGGTCGGACGAAGTAGCCCTCGGTGTCGTCCGCGGTGCCGCCGGCGAGAACCTGCAGGCTCGGGTCCGAACGAGCTTGCTCGAGCACGTCGGAGAGCCGCCCGAACGAGCGGTTGTCGATCACTGCGCCCATGAAGTTGGCGAAATCCGTGACGTCACCCATCGGCAGCGACTCGACCTCGGCGATAAGCGGGTCGCGTAGCCGTGACCAGATGGAGCGTGGGATATAGGCGCGGGACGCGGCAGAGCACTTCTGGCCCTGGTACTCGAAGGCGCCACGTACCAGGGCGACCCGCAGTGCGTCGACGTCAGCGGAGCGATGCGCGAGGATGAAGTCCTTACCGCCGGTCTCGCCGACGATGCGGGGGTAGCCGCGGTAGCGCTTCAGGTTGTCCCCGATAGTTCGCCACAGGTGCTGGAAGGTCGGCGTCGACCCCGTGAAGTGAATGCCGGCCAGGGACGGGTCGATGAGAGCGGTCTCTCCGATGGCCGAGCCGTAGCCGGTCACCATGTTGATGACTCCCGGCGGCATGCCGGCCTCTTCGAGCAGCTGCATCGTGTAGTGGGCGGCCAGCTGCTGGGTGGGCGACGGCTTCCAGACAACGGTGTTGCCCATGAGCGCCGGCGCCGTCGGCAGGTTGGCCGCGATCGCCGTGAAGTTGAACGGCGTGATGGCGAGCACGAAGCCTTCGAGGGGCCGGTGGTCGGTCCGGTTCCACACACCGGCGGACGAGGCCGGCTGGTCGGCGAGGACGCGCTTGCCGAAGCCGACGTTGAAGCGCCAGAAGTCGATGAGCTCGCACGCGGCGTCGATGTCGGCCTGGTAGCAGGTCTTGCTCTGCCCGAGCATGGTCGCCGCGTTGAGGGTGTCGCGCCAGGGGCCGGCGAGCAGGTCCGCGGCCTTGAGCAGGACCGCCGCGCGGTCGTCGTAGGACAGTGCACGCCATGCCGGCGCCGCCTCGTTGGCCGCCTGCACAGCGGCGCGGACGTCGTCGGCCGTGGCCTCGCGCGCGGTACCGAGGACCGCGGAATGGTTGTGCGGCTGGACCACGTCGATAACGGCGCCGGCACCCAGGCGCTGGGCGCCGCCGATTGTCATCGGCAAGTCAATCGATTCGGCGGAGAGCTCCTTCAGGCGCGCCTCCAACGAGGCCCGCTCCTTGCTGCCCGGGGCGTAGCTGCGCGGCGGCTCGTTGACCGGCACCGGTACGATGGTCGTCGCGTCCATGATCACTCCTGTTCGGGCAGCTCGTCGCTCGATCCGGACGATACCCACACATCCACACCCCTCCCCAAAGCGAACGCAGCCCCGTACCCTAATATCAGGACGGACTGGGACAGGAGGTCTGCGTGTTTCGCGTGCGAACGACGGCGGTTGCGCTCGCGTGCGCGCTGGGAGTCCTGACGGTGGGGGCTGGTCCGGTGCTGGCCGCGCCGGTAGCACTGAAACCACCGACCGACCCTGCCACGGGGCTGCCCTGGCCGAGCGTCCTTCCCGGCGTCCCGAGCTACTACCGACCGGTCGCCTCGCCCGAGCTGGCCGCGGCGCAGCAGGCGGCCGAGGCGCTGCAGACCAAGGTCGACGCCCTTCAGGTGCGGACCGAGCAGGCGGTCGAGCACTACAACCAGGTCGCCGCCGACCTGCTGGTCGCCGAGGACCAACACCAAAAGGCGGCTCTCGAGCTGGGGTTGGCGCGGGCCGCGAAGGCCGAGGCGGACCGGATCGCCAACCTGCGCGTTCGTTCGCTCTACATCACGGGGGGTCCGCCCGGGCTCGGTGAGCTGACCGTGGGCGGCGAGCCGGCGAGCGAGTTGCTCAACCGCTTCGACGACACCCGGTTCGTGGCGCGGCAGGACCGCTTATACGTGCAGGCCTCCATCGCGGCCGCGCGGCGGGCAGCCGCTGCGGAAAGCGCCCTCGCCGCCGCGCTCGACGCCGAGCAGCAACTCGAGCGCCGAGCGGCCGCCGTCAAGAAGTCCGTGCGGGCCCGCCTCGCGGAGCAGAAGGTCCTGCTCGCCACCGCAAGCGCCCAGGTGAAGCAGCTGCTGGCCGACCAGCAGCAGGCCCAGGCGGCATCGGCGGCGGCTCTGGCCACGATGGTGCGCAGTGCCCAGCAGCGTGCGGGCGGGCTCGGCGTCGGCATCTCCACCACAACGACGGCGGCCAGCCTCTCGCCCTTCGCCCGCACCGTGCTGGCGGGAGCCGAAGCCCAGCTGGGCAAGCCCTACGTGTGGGGGGCGACCGGCCCGTCGTCGTACGACTGCTCCGGGCTGACTATGCACGCTTTCGCCGTCGCGGGCGTGCAGCTTCCCCGCACCTCGCGGCAGCAGTGGTTCGCGGGCAGCCACCCCAGCCCGGCCGACGTGCAGCCGGGGGACCTCTTGTTCTGGGCGAGCAACATCAGCGACCCGGGCACGATCCACCACGTGGCCATCTACATCGGTGATGGCTACATGATCGCGGCGCCGCACACCGGAAGCTACGTAAGGGTCCAGCCGGTCTACACGTCAGGGTTCTTCGGCGTCACCCGGATCGCCGCGCCCGTCTCCTGAGCGGGCCCGTCGGCCGTTGGGTCTTCGAGCAGGTCGGCGATCTCCTGGCGAGCCCACCACTGCAGCTCGAACCCGGCCGCCTCGTCGACCGTGAAGCTGGCGTCGGCGTCGCCGACCGCCGCTGCGCGAGCTGACCCGGCCGCCCTGGCGACAACTGGCTCCGCGGCGGGCTCGTCGACGTGGATCGCTGCCACATCGGCGAGGCGTACCGGGATCCGGACGTCGACACTGGCGCGCTCGCGGTCGGGGGCCGGCCGGACGCCGCCCTCGCCCGCGTCGGCGGCGAGGACCACCCGCCGTCGTGGCGCACCGGGGTCATCGCCCAGCAGGACAAGGGCGGCTCGCGCCGCCGCACTCAGGGCGGCGTACTCCAACTCTTCCAGGTCGCCCTCGGCGTACCACTCCCGAAGCGCGGGAGTGACCGCGTAGCCGGCCATCGGTGCGGTCAGCTCGCCGGCGCTGAGAAGGTGTCGCAGCGTGCGCAGCGTGGCGGGCAGGTAGACGCGCACCGCTCAGCCCGCGGCCAGCCAGGGCGGACGGTCGGCGAGGGCGGCCGCCGTGGTGCGCAGCGAAGTAGCAAGCACCAGCTCGCGCCGGCGCGGGTCCATCAGGTTGACCCCGATCGCCTCGAGGTCCTCCCGGCCGGGAGCGAGGATCGTGACCCGGGTCCCGCTCGCGCGCACCGCGGACGCCTCTCGCAGCAACCGCTTGGCGGTGGCGCGACGCAGCCGTCGCTCCAGCCTGCCCCAGGTGGTGCGCGGCTCGTCGAGCTCGTAGGAAGCCATCGGCGCGAGCACGACCGCCTCGTCGAGTCCTCGCCCAGCGAGCAGGTCGAGCGAGGTGGCGGACACGGTGCCGCCGTCGACGTAGCGACGGGAACCGATCTCGACGGCGGAGTACCAGCCGGGGATGGCGCACGACGCCATGACCGCGGCCGAGAGTCCGGCTGGCGGCGCCCCCGGGCTACCGAAGGTCACCCGGTCGCCGTTGTCGTAGTCCATCGCGACGAGCCAGGTCGCCGGGTGAGCCGCCCAGGCGCCCCGGGGGACGACCTGTTCGATCGTCCGGCCCAGCGGTGCCAGGCTGCCCCTTCCGCGAGGTAACACCGAGGACAGCGCGGCGAGCGGCGGGTAGTGCCGCGGTCGCCGGGCGACCCGCAGGAGCAGCTCACGGGAGCCGATGCGCAGCTGCGGGCGCGGTGGCGCAGCGCCACCGCTGGCCGTGCCGTAGTCGTACTCGATGCGCGGGTCGCCGTCGGCGAGGATGCCGCGCTGGTGGTTGAGCATCGAATCGACACCGAGACCGGCGCCCAGCACGGCGGCCATCACGGACCCTGCCGACGTACCGAGGAGGATGGCCGCGGTTCGCGCGTCGAAAGCCTCCGCGTCCTCGAGCGCCTTCAGGGCGCCCACCATCCAGGTGAAGCCGAGGATCCCGCCGGCGCCGAGAGCCAACCCCCGGCGGGGCGGCCCACCGGGGGTCATCCGACGGTCTCCACGAGCTGGGCGAGCGACTCCTCGATGAGCGAGGCGAGGAGGTCGACGTCGGGCATGGCGTCGCGGTCGGCGAGCAGTCCGTAGAACACACCGCCGTTGTACGAGGTGAGCCCGATGCTCACCGCCTGTCCCTTGGCGAGCGGCACCACCGGATACGCCCCGAGCATCCTCGCGCCGGCCGCGTAGAGCGGAAACTGGGGACCCGGCACGTTGGTCACGACAACGTTGAAGATCCGCCGGGAGACTCCCGACGCGACCCGGGCGCCGAGCGCGTGCAGCGTCGGCGGTGCAAACCCGGACAGCGCGACAAGAGCGTCGGCGCCGACTGACTGGCCGGACTCCTTGTGCGCGTTCATCGCGGCACTCACCTGGTGCAGGCGGATAACCGGGTTCACCTCCCCCACCGGCAGGTCGAGGAGGTACGACGACACCCGGTTGCCGAGCGAGCCGGCCTGCTCCGCCGAGCGCACGCTCACCGGTACCAGCGCCCGCATCGTCGTACCGCACGGCACCGGCTTCCCACGGGTGAGCAGGAACTGCCGCAGTGCACCGGCGACCGTCGCCAGTACGACGTCGTTGACGGTGCCGCCGTGCTGCTTGCGGACGCGCCGGTAGTCGTCGAGGTCAGTGGACGCCATGGCGTAGCGGCGCGTCCCCCGCACTTCGGCGTTCAGCGGACTGGGCGCAGCGGGACGGATCGCCGTCCGGGCAGCCGCCGTGATCCCGACCGCGATCCCCAGTGCGGAGCGGACGGCCTTGGTCGGAAACGCGACGGCGTCACCGGCGGTGGAGCGGAGCGCCCCGATCGCCGTGCTGGGGGCGCGTACCACGTCGAGCAGGGCGTCGCGGAGAAGGTCAACCGACGACGGCTCGGGGGCCGGCCGCCACTGCGTGGCCGGCACGGCGCGCACCTCGGGTGTGACGTCGAGGAGAAGCTGCCCGACGTCGACGGCGCTTCTGCCGTCGACCATCGCGTGATGGGTCTTCGTGACGACCGCGAACCGGTCGTCGGCGAGTCCCTCGACGACGTAGAGCTCCCAGAGCGGGCGGCTGCGGTCGAGGTGGCGCGACTGCAGGCGTGCGACGAGCTCCCGCAGTTGCGCGTCGGTGCCAGGTCTCGGCAGGGCACTGCGGCGTACGTGGTAGCCGATGTCGAACTGCGGGTCGTCGACCCAAACCGGATTCGCCACGGAACCGGGCACCCAGCGAACCTTTTGCCGGTATCGCGGCACGGCCGAGATGCGCTCGGTGATGAGGCGACAAAGCCGCTGGTAGTCGACGCCGGCCGCCGGCACCGAGAACAGCGCCACTCCGCCCACGTGCATCGGCGTGCTGCGGCCCTCGAGGTAGAGGAACGAGACGTCGAGCGCGCTGAGCCGGTCAGGCATGGGCGGGGTCCCTTCCGAGATGCGCGCCATCGCGATCACCAGACGCCTACGCACAGGACGCGCTGGCGGTGGCGCGCGGCGTCCGGATGCCGGCCTTCTTCTTTGCGGCGGCCACCTGAGCCGGTGTCCGCAGGTCGGCGAACCGACCGCCGAGCACCAGGTCGACGTGCCCCTTGACCTTGCGGTCCAGGACGAGAGCCGCGGTGGGCAGCTGGGTGGCGACCAGCCGGGCCTGCGCGGTCGCGCCGGGCGGGTAGCGCACCTGGCTCCGACCACGGATGGGTGCGCTCGCGTTGCCGACACTGGCGATGTGGAACCCTCGCGTCGCGAGCACCGACGCGGTCTCCCGGGCGAGCCCTGATCGCGATGTGCCGTTCAGCACCCGCAGGACGACCGCCGTCTCGTTGAGCGGGCGTCCGGACCGGCCGGGCCCGGGACAGCTCGGTCCGGCACCCTCGGAGTGCAGCAGGTGCCAGCCGCCGCCGGCGATGCCAGCGAAGGCGCCCAGTGAGAGCACCGCCACCGCGTAGGGGCGCACCGACCGACGACGGGGTCGCCGCCCGCCCGCGTCCGGCCCCTCGGAAGCGAGAATGCTCACAGCGAGCACTCTACGAGTAGCGTCGAGCAGGGTCGGTACTTATGCCGAGCGCTGTCGCCGCGACAATCGTCCCTGGCGGGCGAGCGGCCGGTCGACGATGGAGGCGGCGAGCGCCCGAAGCGCCGCACGCGCCGACGAGCCCGGCGCGACCTCGGCCAGCGTGCGGCCGGCAGCGAGGGCGGCGTCGAAGCCGGCGACGTCGTACGGCACGAACGCGGTCGGTGTCACGCCGGCGTAGCGCGCGAGCACCCCACCGACCTCTCGTTCGGGATCACCCCCCACCGCCGCCCGGCGGCAGCGGTTGACCACCACCAGCGGCCGGGCGGCCGGCACCGCGTCGCGAAGATCGGCCAGTCCGCGGACGAGGCGCGCAACGCCGATCGGGTCACCGCTCCCGACGACGACGAGCGTGTCGGCCGCCTCGAGTGCGGCGAGGGTCGCACCGTTGCGACGGGGAGCCGCGGTGTCGTAGCTGAGCTCCTCGTCCTGCTCGAGGCTGAAGCCGCAATCGATCACAGTGACCGCCGCGAGGCTGCGGCACAGGTCGAGCACGGCGCCGAAGGCCGCTGGTCGCAGCTCCGGCCAGCGCGCCGGCCGGGAGATGCCGGGCAGCACTCGCAGGCCACCGCCGACGGCACGGGCGAGCGACCCCAGCCGGGGTAGGTCGAGCGCGCCGGTGTTGGCGAGGCGGCAGGCGGCCGCGAGACCGGGCATCTCCTCGAGGAGTCCGAGCACCTGGGCCACGACACCGCCGTAGACGTCGGCGTCGACGAGGAGCGTGGAGACGCCGAGCGCCGCCATCTCGCTGGCGAGGCCGACCGCGACGCTGGTCCGACCGGGGGCTCCGGTCGGACCCCACACGGCGACGAGGCGCCCGGCGCCCGGATCGGGAGTCAGCGCCGAAGCGCCGCCGGGCGTCGAGGGCTCCGTCGAGACGGCGGCGCTTCCCGAGGAGAAGCCGGCACCCGAGACGGGGCCGCTGCGCGACGCCGCGACGACCGCCGCAGCGATGTCGGCCGGTGCCGCATCGGCCGGAAGGACGACGGAGACGCCCACTTGTCGAAGCTTGCGGTCGGCCGCCTCGTCGCCGGTCGGCGCGACGCCGACCACCGCGACGCCGGCGACCGCCAGCCTGGCGAGCGCGTCGCGGTCAAGGCGGCGAAGTCCGGCCGAGACAATGGCCACGCGCGCGATCCCGGTCGTCGCGGTAGCGAGTAGGTCGGCGAGATCGACACATCGTCGGACGACCGTGACGCCGAGTGGCGTCCGCTCGAAGGCCGCCACGAGACCGGCCTCCCAGTCGGCGTCGGGGATGCCGTCGGGGATGGCGATGAGGACGGGGATGGGCGCGGCGAGCGTCACGGCATCGTCCTTGCGGAGCTACCCAACGCGCCGGCCGAGCCCCCCGGGGAGCCGGACGGCAGGCGGACCAGGTCGACCGCGGCCCCGGCCGCGGCGCCCACCACCCGGGCGACGTCGGCGGTGGGCACCCGCAGGACGATGCCGGCATCAGCCGTACCGGAGAGCCGACCGCCGGCTGCGTCGTATACCGAGTCGACAGGCACCGCGCTCAGCACCAGGGACGGCGCCGGGGCGGCCTGCCCGGCACCGAGACCGGCCCGCGCCTTGACGCTCGCGTAAACGTCGACGAGGTCACCGTGGCCGAGGCCGGCCGGGAAGTGGTGCGATGCGACGGGCACCGTGACCAGCCGAACGTCGCGAAGCGGCGCCAGCGCCAGCGCCTGGCGCGGCACTATCTCGTCGGCGCCGAGCTGGCGCGCCACGACCCAGCCCAGCGGCTTGGGCCCCGCGGCGCTGACGTAGCGACTTCCGGCGCCGAAGAGCCGGATTGGTACGACCCGTAGGTCGCTGTCGGTCAGGGCGGTCCCCGGCGCCAGGTCGCGGGTGGCTGCGTAGACGCGGTCGCTGCGGTCGGCTCCGGCGAGGACCCGGGAACCGACGACGACGGAGACCAGCACGAGCAGGATGCCGAGCACGAGCCGGGCATCCAGCCATGACGGCGATCGCAACCGAGCGGCGGGCGGTGATGACACCTCGCTCACGGCCGTCCTCCCCCCGCCGCGCGACACGCCGCATGTGGACGAAAGCGACATCTTAGGCTTCGGTCAGGCAAGATGGCGAGGGATGTTGGGCGACTGTGGAGGCAAGTCGACGTGACCACACGCTTCCTGCACCTGGCGGACGTCGCTGACGTGCTCAACATCTCTGCCGCCCAGGCCTACGCCCTGGTGCGCTCGGGCGAGCTGCCGGCCATCAAGGTCGGCGGCCGAGGTCAGTGGCGGGTAGAGCGAGAGCAGCTCGAGGCCTACATCCAGCGCGCCTACACGGACACCCGCCACTTCGTCGAACGGCATCCGTTCGGCAAGGGGGATCTGCTGGAGTAGGCCGGGCGTCAGCTGGGACGCCGGTCGGGAGCCGACTTCAGCCGGTCGGATCCGGGAAGCGCACCACCACGATCGCCGGCAGCGGCACGGCGAGGGTTCGGCGCACCGCCGACGAGCGACGCGCCTCGTCCGCCGGATGCTCGGCCACGTCGACGTAGTCGGCACCGACCCTGTCCAGCGTGCCGAGCAGCGTCCGACCGTCGAGGAGAAGGATGCGTAGCGGCGCCCGGTTGCGGGCCAGCGTCCGCAGGACATGACGTAGATCGAGACGGCCGGTTACCGCGCCCTCGCTGGCCGGCGCCCTGGCGGCCGAACCGAGGCCACCGACCGAGGTCACCCGCGACAGTGGCACGAGCGCACGCCGGTCGGTGGATTCCCTCAGCTCGAGCCAGTCGGCGCCCACCGTCACCAGGTGCCCGGACAGGGTGCCCGCCGTGACCTGCAACTGGACGACCTGGCCGGTCGCGGCGTGCAACCGGTCGGCGAGCCGGACCAGCGCCGCTTCCCGTCGGCTGCGGTCCTCGACCTCCGCCGCCAGCTCGCCGGCGAACGCGGCATCCAGCTGGCCGCCGAGATCGGCGAACAGGTCGTCGAAGCGCTCGGCCACGGTCTCCCCCGTCTCTGTTCCCACAGAGCCTACGACGCCATTGGCGTTCAGCCGCGTCTTCGGCTATACCCATACAAACGTAGGCAAACAGAGGTGAACTGCAGGGATGAAGACCGTAACGGCCAGAGCAACCGCGACCGGCGGCGGAATCGGCACGGGCGTACTCCTGCGCTGGGCGAGTGCCGGTGTGCCGTCGCCGCCCCGCTCACCGTCATTGGCCCTCACGTGGCTGGCGACGACCACGCCCGACCGCATCCTCGTCGCACTCGCCGTTTACGGCGCGTGGCTGTGCGTGCTGTGGTTGGGCATCAGCGCCGTGCTGTGCGCTGCGGCAGAGGTGCCCGGGCGCCTGGGGACGGTCTCCGGGGCAGTCGCCGTTCGTCTCTCGCCCGGGATCGTGCGGCGGGCAGTCCGGGCGGTGCTCGGTGCGGCGCTGGCCGGCTCCCTCCCGGTGCTCGCGCAGCCCGGGCTCGCTGCCGGCGCCTCGCCGACGACGCCGGCCGGCAGCGGCTCGCATGTGGCGACTTGGCCGGACCTCGACCGGCCGGTCGAGCGCCCGGGCCACGGCATCCCGCTTCGCACGTCCGGAACAGGCAAGCGCGCACGCCACCGCGGGGCCGCGGCGTCCCCGCTCCCGGAAATCGTCATGGTCCGGCGCGGCGACTCTCTGTGGGCGATCAGCCGGCGGGGGCTCGACCCCGGGGCCGCCGACGCCGAGATCGCCACCGCCTGGCCGCGTTGGTACGCCGCCAACCGCCGCGTCATCGGCGATGACCCCAACCTGCTTCGCCCCGGCCAGCGCCTGCGGGCGCCGCACTGACCGTCCTTCCGTCCCCCTCCACGCGCGCAAGGAGCTCGCCATGAACCCCTCCGGCCTCGCCGCCGATTCCGGCCAGGATTCGATCGCCGCCGCCGTCCTCCCGCTCCGGCTCCGCCGCATCCCGGCACCGACGCTCGATCCGCCGTACGACGACGAGCGCGATCCTGCCGAGCACAGCCAGCTGAACGGGTGGGCAAGCTGCGGCTCTCTTCCGCTCCCGCTGCCCTTCGGGGTGCCGGCGACAGTTCCCCGGCTGCGCGTCGTGGCGGCCGCCGCCGTCGCGACCGCGCCGTCCGCGCAGGGTCGGCCGGGACCGTGGGCGGCCCGATTTGCCCGAGCTCTGCTGGAGGTGCTCGCCGGCGTGCGGCCAGTAGGTCAGCTCGCCGGCTGGGCAGCGCCCGACGTCTGCGCCTTCGTCGCCCGACGGGTGAGCGCTGCCACCCGATGCCGCGACCTACGACGCTCCGTCGGCGCCGTACGTTCGCTGCACGTCTGCGAGCCCGGCCCGGCCGTGGCCGAGGTGTGCGCGATCGTTGACCTCGGCAGCCGCGTACGCGCCGTCGCCCTCCGGCTCGAGGGCGACGCTGCCGGTTGGCGCTGCACCGACCTCGAGATCGGCTGACCGACCTAGCCGGGACGCGCTAGCGGTTGCGGGGATCGCCGTGGCAGCGCTTGAACTTCTTGCCCGACCCGCACGGGCATGGGGCGTTGCGGGGCACCTCGCCGAAGTCGTCGTCCGAGCCGACGGCGGAGCTGCTGCCCCGGGCGACGCCGCCTTCACCGTCGACGGTCGGAGCAGAGTACTGGAGCTGGCGGGGCCGCTGCGGCTGGCCGAGTCCGAGCACCTTCGCGACCCGCTCGTGGTCGTCGGAGGGCTCGGGCTCCGCAGCGGGCGACACCGCCGGCCCGGCCGCCGGCGCAGCACTGTGGGCTTCCACCGGACGCGCGCCGTTCGCGTCCACAGCCGCCGGAACAGTCGGCTCGACCTCCGCCGACTCCTCCGGCGGGGCGTCCTCGAACTGCACCTCAAGGTTGAACAGGAAGCCGACCGACTCCTCCTTGATGCCGTCCATCATGGCGCCGAAAAGCTCGAACCCCTCGCGCTGGTACTCCACGAGCGGGTCGCGCTGACCCATCGCCCGCAGCCCGATGCCCTCCTGCAGGTAGTCCATCTCGTAAAGGTGCTCGCGCCACTTGCGGTCGAGCACCGACAGGACGACCCGGCGCTCGAGATCGCGCATGAGCTCGTCGCCGAGCGATTCCTCCCGCCGGTCGTACGCCGCCTGCGCATCCTCGCGAAGCCGTTCGACGATGAACTCGCTGGCCAGCCCGCTCTTGTCGCCGGCCTCGCCGCCGGATTCCTCCTCGAGCTGCTCGACCGAGACGCCGACCGGGTAGAGCGTCTTTAGCGCCGTCCAGAGCTGCTCGAGATCCCAGTCCTCGGGGTAGCCGTCGGCGGTGGCACCCGTGACGTAGGCGGTGACCACGTCGTCGATCATGTGCCGCACCTGCTCGTGCAGGTCGGCGCCCTCGAGCACCCGGCGCCGCTCGCCGTAGATGACCTCGCGCTGCTTGTTGAGCACCTCGTCGTACTTGAGAACGTTCTTACGGATCTCGAAGTTCTGTGACTCGACCTGTGTCTGCGCGGAGCGGATCGCCCGGGTCACGATCTTCGACTCGATCGGCACGTCCTCCGGTATGTTGAGCCGATCCATGATCGCCTCGACGGCGTTGGCGTTGAACAGCCGCATGAGATCGTCGCCCAGGGAGAGGTAGAACCGCGACTCGCCGGGGTCGCCCTGCCGACCGGACCGGCCCCGGAGCTGGTTGTCGATGCGCCGCGACTCGTGCCGCTCCGTGCCGAGGACGTAGAGGCCGCCGGCCTCGACGACCTCCTCGTGCTCGGCGGCGACCGCAAGCTGCGCCTTTTCCAATGCTTGCGGCCAGGCCGCTTCGTAGTCGTCGGGTGTGTCGCCCGGCGAGAGGCCGCGACCCCGCAGCTCAGCCTGGGCGAGAAACTCCGGGTTGCCGCCGAGCATGATGTCGGTGCCGCGACCGGCCATGTTCGTCGCCACCGTGACGGCGCTCTTGCGCCCGGCCTGCGCGACGATCGACGCCTCACGCTCGTGCTGCTTGGCGTTGAGCACCTCGTGCGGCACGCCGCGTCGCCCGAGGAGCGTCGAGAGCAGCTCGGACTTCTCGACGCTCACCGTCCCGACGAGAACCGGCTGGCCCCTCTCGCAGCGCTCGGCGATGTCGTCGACGACGGCCTGGTACTTCGCCTCCTCGGTCTTGTAGACGACGTCGCCCTCGTCGCCGCGGACCATTGGCTGGTTGGTCGGGATCGGTACGACGCCGAGCTTGTAGATCTGCGAGAACTCCGCGGCCTCGGTCATCGCCGTACCGGTCATGCCGCCGAGCTTGTCGTAGAGCCGGAAGTAGTTCTGCAGCGTGATCGTCGCGAGGGTCTGGTTCTCCTGCTTGATCTCGACACCCTCTTTGGCCTCGATGGCCTGGTGCATGCCCTCGTTGTAGCGGCGGCCGTGCAGCATGCGGCCGGTGAACTCGTCGACGATGAGCACCTCGCCGCCCATGACGACGTAGTCCTTGTCGAGCCGGTAGAGCTCCCTGGCCTTGAGCGCGTTGTTGAGGTATCCCACGAGCGGTGTGTTGACCGCCTCGTAAAGGTTGTCGATGCCGAGATAGTCCTCGACCTTCTCCACCCCGCGCTCGGTGACCGCGACCGTGCGCTTGGACTCGTCGACGACGTAGTCCAAGCTGTCGTCCTCCTTGTCCGCGCCGGGCTGTAGTCGCAGCACGACGCGGGCGAACTCCTGGTACCACTTCGTGGCCTGGTCGGCCGGGCCGCTGATGATGAGCGGCGTTCGAGCCTCGTCGACGAGGATGGAGTCGACCTCGTCGACGATCGCGAAGTGGTGCCCGCGCTGCACGAGCTCCTCACCGCTCCACGCCATGTTGTCGCGCAGGTAGTCGAAGCCGAACTCGTTGTTGGTGCCGTAGGTGATGTCGCAGGCGTACGCCGACTTACGCACCTCGGGTGGTTCGTTCGCAAGGATCACGCCGACGGTGAGCCCGAGGAACCGGTGCACCCGACCCATCCACTCGGCGTCACGACGGGCCAGGTAGTCATTGACCGTCACGACGTGCACGCCGTCGCCGCTCAGCGCGTTGAGGTACGCCGGCAGGACGCAGGTCAGCGTCTTGCCCTCGCCGGTGCGCATCTCGGCGATGTTGCCGAGGTGCAGCGCGCCGCCGCCCATCACCTGCACGTCGAAGTGCCGCTGGCCCAGCGTCCGCTTCGCCGCCTCGCGAGCCACCGCGAACGCCTCCGGCAGCAGGTCGTCGAGCGTCTCGGCCGGGGCGTTGTCGCCGGCGAGCCGGGCGCGGAACTCGTCGGTCATGTTGCGCAGCTCAGCGTCGCTCAGCCCGGCGAAATCCGGCTCGAGGGCGTTGACCTGGTCGGCGATGCTTCGCAGGCGGCGCAGGATGCGCCCTTCGCCGGCCCGCAGGATCCGGTTCAGCACCACGTTCGATTGCTCCCGACGTCGCCTCTGGGGACTCGCGGGCGTCGTACCGGCCCGCCTCTTCCCGCCATGGTAGGCGCTCCGGCGCTGCCCGCCCGGGCCGGAAGCGCCGCTGAGACGCCGGCTCGGGGAGTCACGGCCCCGACCCGCCGCAACGGGCGGGAACAGGGGACCGGCCCGCTGCCTTGTCAGCGCCGTGACCACGGCCGACCTCGCAGCCAGCCGCGAGCTGCCACGCCTGCCGTGGTCGGCGGCATCGCGCTGGCGGCCGCGCCCAGCGACGGGCGTCGTGCTGCTCGTTGGGCTCTGGCTCTTCGGCACCGGCGAGGCGCTGCTGCTCGACGCGCGGCTGGGCAACTCCCCGTGGACGGTGCTCGCGCAGGGAGTCGCCAGGCACTCGCCCCTCTCGATCGGCGGTGCCACGTTCCTGATCAGCTTGGGGGTGCTGGTGGCCTGGCTGCCACTACGGGAACGCCCGGGCCTCGGCACCCTGAGCAACATCATCGTGATCGCCCTGGCCATCGACGTCATGCTGCCCGTTCTCCCGCACCCCGCGGCCCTGGCCGCCCGGCTCGCCCAGGTCGCCGCCGGCATCCTGCTCATCGGCGGCGGCAGCGGCCTCTACCTGTCGGCGCACCTCGGTCCCGGACCGCGTGACGGCTGGATGACCGGGGTCCGCCGACGTACCGGCTGGCCGATCTGGGCCATCCGGACCGGGATCGAGGGCAGCGCGCTCGTCGCGGGATGGCTGCTCGGCGGGGACGTGGGAGTCGGTACGGCGCTCTTCGCACTGCTGGTCGGACCGTCGGTCGCCGGCGCCCTGCGGCTCCTGGTACTCGGCGCACGTCCCAGGCCGCCATCAGCCCCACCAGAACGACGCCGCGATAACGACGTAGAGGCCGAGGAGCGCTGCGCCTTCGAGCCAGATCGCCTCGCCGTCGAAGATGATCAGTGCTGACACGACCACGCTGACGATGAGTGTCGTGACGAGGAGTGGCGGCAGGACGAGCGTCAGCGTCGTACCGACGAATGGGCTCACCAGCACCAGCACGGGCGCGAGGACCAGCGCGATCTGCAGCGGGCTGTTGAGTATCACCGAGAGCGCGTAGTCGGCCTTGCCGGCCGCCGCGAGCTGGATGCCGACAACGTTCTCGACCGCGTTTCCCGCGATCGCGACGATGATGAGCCCGGCGAACGCCTGGCTGATGTGCAGCACGCCGATCGCCGGCTCGAGGGCGTGGACGAACCAGTCGGACGCGAGGGCGGCCAGCACGCCGGAGGCCGCCAGCAGCGTGATGGCGAGCCATAGCGGCCATCGCGGCGGTTCGGCGACCTCCGCGTCCGCTTCCGCCTCGGCTCCGCGTTCCCCGGTGGCCCGTCGCAGGGAGGCCGGGACGGAGAGGGCGAACACGACGAGGAGCACGACCCCGGCGATGTCGGACAGCGCCTGCTCGTGCCGGCTGGCCGGAGTATGGACGAAGGAGGCGAGGCTCGGCACGAGTAGCGCGGCGACCGCCAGCAGCATGAGCGTCACGATCGTGCGAGCCCGACCGGAGTCGAACCGCAGCGTGCCCTGCTTCAGCCCGCCGACGACGAACGCCAGCCCGAGGATGAACAGGACGTTGCCGAGGATCGACCCGACGATCGCCGCCTGCACGACGGTGACGAGCCCGGCATGCAGGGCGAACAGCGCGATGAACAGTTCGGGCAGGTTGCCCAGCGCGCTCTGCAGCACCCCGGTCGCGCCGGCGCCGAGCCGGTCGCCCAGCTGGTCGACGCTGCGACCAACCACCGACGCGAGCAGTCCGACGGCGACCGCGGCGAGGGCGAACGCGGTCACCGACCCGAGGGACACGTAGCGGGTGAGCCCGGCGAGGACGGTGCCGACGGCCGCACCGCCGAGGATCAGGCGGTCCCCGCGGTTGAGGACGCCCGGGCTGGTCGCGGTCGTCAACGCCATGTCGGGCATCGTGCCAGCGGCCGCAACATGGACCACCCAGGGATCAGGTGATCTCGAGCAATTTCTCGCGTACGGCGTACACCACGGCCTCCATCCGCGAGTGCAGCTGCAGCTTCTCGAGGATGTTGCGAATGTGGTTCTTCACCGTGTTCTCGCTGATGAACAGCTCCTTGGCGATGTCGCGATTGTTCAGCCCCTTGGCGACGAGCCGGAGCACCTCCATCTCCCGGTCGGTGAGCCGCGGCGTTAGCACCTGCTGCCGGTCGTCGGTCCGCTTGACCATCGAAGCGAACTCGGTGAGCAGCTTCGCGGCCATGGACGGGCTGATCAGGCTCTGCCCCTCGGCGACAGCGCGGATCGCGCTCGCAACCTCCTCGATCGATATCTCCTTGAGCAGGTAGCCCATCGCCCCCGCCTTGATCGCCTCGTAGAGGTCGGCCTCCTCGTCGCTGATCGTCAGCATGATGATCTTTGCGCTGGGGACCGCGTCCTTGATCGCCGTACACGCGTCGATGCCGCCGCGTCGGGGCATGCGAACGTCCATGAGCACGATGTCCGGCGTGGTCTGCACCGCCTTGTCGAGCGCCTCGGCGCCGTCGCTCGCCTCTCCGACGACCTCGATGTCGGGCTCCTGCTGGAGGACCATCTCGAGACCCCGCCGGAATAGCGCGTGATCGTCGACCACCAGCACCCGGATCGGGTCGTGTCGGTCGGCCTCGGGACCGGTCGCGCCGGCATGCTCGGTCACGAAAACTCCAGGAGTCGGGCGCCATCTCCAGGCGGGGTGTCCTGGCTCAGGGCACGGTTGGGCAGGTACCGAGCGTACGGCGGATTCGCCCGGGAGTGGGCGCCCCACCGACCGGAATACCCGTCGCTAACAGTCGGCCGGGGAACATACCGGGACCTAACGGTTTCACCGCGGATCAGAGCTGCGGGCGGACCTCGACGTGATGGAGGCGGATGACGCCGTAGTCGTAGCCGCGCCGGCAGTACACGACGCTCGGGACGTCGGCATCCTGGTCCCAGAACAGATAGAAGTCGTGACCCACGAGCTCCATCTCGTGCAGCGCCTGCTCGAGCGTCATCGGTGCCGACTTGTGCAGCTTCTCGCGTACGACGAGCGGTCCGTCGCCGTCGACGTGCACGCGACCGGTGATCAGGCCGGCGTCCTCCTCGTCCAGGTCGGTGTCCTCGGCCGGTTCGGCGGCCCTGGTCGATTCGGCGGCCCTGGTCAATTCGGCGCTGTCAGGTGCGTCCGCCGCACGCGGGCCGCGCGATGCGGGCGCCGCCGCCCCGGCGAGGGCGGCGGATATCGAGACCGGCGTACGCGTGCCGTGATGGACCCGCCGGCGGTCGGCCGCCCGGCGCAGCCGCTCCTCGAGCTTGGCGAGCGCAAGATCGAGCGCAGCGTGCGCTTCGTCGGCCGCTGCCTCGGCCCGGATGACCGGCCCACGCGAGTGGCAGGTCAGTTCGACCCGCTCGCAGTAGTCGGAGAGCCGCCGGTTTGGTTCGTGGATCAACTGGACGTCCACCCGGATCATCCGGGAGTTGAGCCGCTCCAGCTTCGCCAGCTTCTCGGCGACATGCTCGCGAAACCCTTCCGGCACCTCGGTGTGGCGACCCTTGACGACGATGTCCACGCGAGTCCTCCCAGCAGACGAAGCGATGAATCTGCGTACGACGCCCGCCCGGCCGACCTGGTCTTCGTCCCCACATCCGCCTGCCGAGGGGTTCGCAGCGTGGGTTGTCGTGCCACTACTGCCCTTCTCCCGGGAAGGAGGGCATCGGACCCTCCGCCGGGGCAGGACTGACCTCTAAGCCGCACCGTGATCGGTCGACGAGAAGTCGCCTTACGTGGGCCGTTTCGCCTGCGGCTGGCATCGGCTAGCCGGATCGACGATCCGGCGCAACCACGGACCCGGGCGGGCGCCATGGCTGCACGCTATCCGCCGGCGGCCGGTCAGGGACAGACCTGCGGATGGTGGCCACCATTGCGCCGCGCCGCGACGTCGCCGCGACGACACCGGCGGCGTCCACCCGAGCTCCCCAGCTGTTCAGCGCCCGGGCGGCCTCGGCCAGCGTTGCACCGGTCGTCACGACGTCGTCGGCCAGGAGCACCGCTCGGGCGCGCTCGAGCGGTTCGCGAGCCGAGGCGACGACCCGAAGCGCACCCCCGAGGTTGGCCGCTCGCTGCATCGCCGACAGCCCGGCCTGGTCCCGTACCCGGCGGCCGTGGCGCAGGGCGGGCAGGAGCGTCGCCTCGACTCCGGCCCGGCGCAAAGCCGCGACCCCGTACCTGACGACCCGCAGGGTCGGGTCGTCCCCCCGAGCCCGTCGCGACGCGCCTGACGAGGGCACCGGGACGACGACACACGGCCCGGACCCACCCGACACCGCATCGTGCGCCGCGACCAGCGCCGCACTCAGCGCCGCGCCCAACGATCCGGCGAGGGCGCGGCGGCCGCGCTCCTTGTGGGCCAACAGGAGCGCCCGGACGACTCCGTCGTACGCCGCCGACGCCCACACCGGTGGCAGGCCCGGCGGCGCGGGGCTAGGTGTCACGCGTACGGCCGCGCGGCGCAGGGCCGCCAAGCAGACCGCGCAGGCGGGGTCGGCGTTGATATCCGCGCGCCCGCAACCGGGACAGATCCTCGGCCATACCAGGTCGACGACATCGCGGAACACAACCGAAGCCTGGTGTCTCCAGAAGCCGAGAACCGGTTCCCGCTTGCCGATGTGGACAGCGGCCGGCCACTTGGTCGCGGCGCTGTGCAGAAGCGGTGCTGCGCAGAACCCGGGCTGCGTGGTGTCGCGCGCCGGGAGTGGGGGTCATTGACCACATCGGTCGCGTCGCGCCTGCAACGCCACGCTCGTTGGCCCTGCCTGCGTCCGTGAAAGGAACGTGAATGTGGTCAATCGGACCCGGCAGTGTCCAGCGGCCGCGGCGCACCCCAGGCGCACTAGCCGGCGTAGACCGGGTCGCTCCCGCTGTCGGTGACCTTGGCCCACGTCTGGTTCTGCAGTTGCAACAGGCGCGTCCCGTCCCGCCGGCCGGGTGGCAGCGTGGCCACCAGGAGCTGTCCACCGGGGGCGGCCGCGAGCGAGACCGGCTGGCCGCCGGGCGCGGTCGCCAGAACCGGCTGCGGGGGCTCGGAGCCGTCGATTCGCAGCCGGTAGGGCGTCACGCTGCCCTGCGGGTCGGACTTCGCGAGCACCGCGAGGTGTCCCGCATCGGCCCACCCGAGGTCGATCACTCCGACGAGTGACGGAGCCACCGGAATCAGCCGGTCGATCCGGATGGCATCGCCGACCCGTACGACGACGCCGGCCCATACGTTGGCGACTCCCCGGTGCTCGACGACCGCGGCCACCCGCGTGCCGTCGCGCGAGAGTCGCAGGGCCCGCACCCGGTCGATCCCGACGCCAGCGATGTCGACCCGGCGCGGCGCACCCACCGCCGGCACCCGCCACACCACCGGCCCGGCCGGCGTGTTCTCGACGGTCCACACGCTGCCGCCCACCGCGTCCCACGTGGGTGCGGTAAGGCTGCCCCGGACGCTCAGCCCCCGGCGCAGCGGTGACGTGCCGAGCGCGCCGAGGTAGAGCCTGCGGCAGACCGCGTTGCGGCACGCAAGGCCCGCGACGCGGGCGTCCAGGGAGACGGCAGGGTGGCGCAGCGCGCGGCCGGCTCCCACGAATGGCCACTGCTCACCGTCGGTCCTGTGCAGCACACTGCGGGCACGGGTGGCAACGACGTAGTAGGCGGGTGCCGTCGATGACAGCACGTTCGGGTCGTACCGCAGGGCGTCGTCGGTCGTCAGCACGTCGTTGCTCCCCGACGTGTACGGCGTGCCGTCGACGGTGAGCCGGACGCCGGACACCTCGGGCAGCTGCCCGACTGTCCACAGCAGCTGGGCCGCCAGCCCAGCCCGGTTGACCTGCCGCGCGTCCGTCGTGATCTCGACGTCGAGCACCCCGCCGTGCAGCGCCGGGTGCCCCGAGAGCTTGCTGCCCGGTGGCAGCGCCGTTCGCACGACGCCCTGCAGCCGGGGCGACGGTCCGCCCATCAGCGTCTGCAGTGCCGCCTCGGCCAGGTTGCCGCGGGTGGCGACGAGGAAGACGCGGTCCGGGACGAGGTGCTGCAGCGTCGGGTCGAAGAAGTAGAGGTCGACCGGCTTGAACGCGAAGAGCAGCGAGGAGGACAGCAGGACGCCGTCGGGGATGTCCCGAAAGCGCCACTCCCCCTCGACCTTGGTGAGTGGAAAGCGGACCAGCGGCGGCACGCCGCCGTCGCCGAGCTGGTACGTCCCGTGCACGATCGTGGCCGACGTCTGCGGTGCGGCGACCGTCACCGCGCCGTTCTGCTGCTGGATGTTCAGCGAGCTTACGTCGCCGTCGTAGATCGTCACCCGAGCGGTCGGATCCCACTTCTGGCGCGCGTCGGGTGCGAGGAAGCTCCGCGCGACGGCGAAGTCGTTGTCCGGGTCCGCGCAGGCGAGCAGGAACTGGCGGGTGAGCTTCTCCGGGTCGGCGCCCTCGGCCGGTGGCTGGGCCAACACCCGGATGCCCTGCGCCGCGAGTGGGCCCTCTCCGGAAAGGGCCGGAACCCGGTGTACGGCGCTGCCGCTCGGTACGCACGCGCTGAGCGCCAGGAGCGCCGCAGCTACCACCGAGACCGGACCGGCGCGGCGTACGCCGCCTCGCCGGTTAGCCATCGACCCGGCCGGCGGGGACCGGCAACCGGTCGGCCGGAGCGTCGCGTGGCTCCAGCGGCAGCGGCGAGCCGGCCAGTTCGCCGCCCGCCCGCCGCGGAAGCGTGAGCCGGAACTGGGTGCCCAGGGTCGGCGCGCCCCATACCTGGAGCCAACCGGCGTGCAGGTTGGTGTCCTCCAGTGCGATCGAGAGACCCAGGCCGGTGCCACCCGTCGTACGGGAGCGGGCCGGGTCGGCCCGCCAGAACCGGTCGAAGACCTGGGAGACCTCGTCCGGGCGCAGGCCCACGCCGTGGTCGCGCACGGTCACCGCCACCGATCCCTCGTCCTGCCCCAGCGAGAGCGTCACCGGGCGGCCCTCGCCGTGTTCGACGGCGTTCACGACGAGGTTGCGCAGCACCCGCTCGATCCGCCGCGGGTCGACCTCGGCGACGCAGGACGAGGTGGGCAGCCGCAGCTGGACGAGGCTCCCCCGCCGGGTGGCGAGCGGCTCGACGGCCGTCGCGACCCGACGGACCAGCGCGCGCATGTCCGTGGGCTCGGCTTCGAGCAGCGCCGCGCCGGCGTCGTACCTGCTGATCTCCAGCAGGTCGGCGAGCAACGACTCGAAGCGGTCGAGCTCGGTCTGCAAGAGCTCCGCCGACCGGGCCACCTGCGGTGAGAAGGCCGAGCGCGCCTCGTGGATCACGTCGGCCGCCATCCGGACGGTCGTGAGCGGGGTGCGCAGCTCGTGCGAGACGTCGGAGACGAACCGCCGCTGCAGCCGGGACAGTTCCTCCAGCTGCTCGATCTGGCGCTGCAGGTTGCGCGCCATCCGATTGAACGACGTGGCCAGCCGAGCCAGGTCGTCCTCGCCGCGCACCGCCATCCGTTCGGTGAGGCGACCCGCGGAGAGGCGTTCGGCGGTGCGCGCGGCCATCCGGACCGGCGTGACGACCTGCCGGGTCACGAGCCAGGCGATGCCGACCAGCAGCAGCACGAGGGCGCCCCCGGTGAGCGCGACCGTACGGCGTACCAGCGAGATCGTCTGCTCCTCCTGCCGCAGCGGGAAGAGGTAGTAGAGCTGGTAGAGCTCGCTCGTCGGGAACAGCAGCGGCGCCCCCACGGCGAGCGCCGGTTCGGCGCGTCCGTCGCGGTGCCGCAAGGCGGTGTAGGCGTAGACCGGGCGGGCGTCGGCGGCGAGCACTGCCCGACGTAGGGCGGGCGTGACGCTCGAGTCGAGTACGTCGTCGGGTACGGCGCGACCGGCGACCTCCGGCTTGGTGCCGAGGATGACGAGGCTGACGCCCTCCCCGGGTCCGCTTCCCCGGTTGGCCACGCCGCTCGCGAGCCGGTTGATGACGTCGATCGAGGTGAGCTTCTCGTTGCCCGCCAGGGCCTGCGCCGCCGTGAAACCCGACGTCGCCTCCGCGAGCGCCACCCGCTGCTTCGCGTTGATCAGCCCGTCCACGACGCGGTTGACCAACGTCATGGCGACCAGCCCGACCACGATCGCCGAGAGCACGAGCGTGCTGACGCCGACGCGGACCTGAAGGGAACGCCGCCACTGCCGGCGCAGCCGCCGGGTACGTCGCCGCAGCGCGTGCCGAGCCTCCGCGAGCGCCAGCCTGCCCCGGACGCGGTAGCCGTCGTCGGTCGTCGCCGCCATGTGGCTGCCTACGGCGGGCCGGCCTTGTAGCCGACGCCGCGCACGGTCAGCACGATCTCGGGATGCTCGGGGTCGCGCTCCACCTTCGCCCGCAGCCGTTGCACGTGCACGTTCACCAACCGCGTGTCGGCCGGGTGGCGATAACCCCAGACCTGTTCGAGCAGCATCTCGCGGGTGAACACCTGGCGGGGCTTGCGGGCCAACGCACCCAGCAGATCGAACTCGAGCGGCGTGAGGTTGACCGCGTCGTCGCCGCGGGTGACGGTGTGTCCGGCGACGTCGATCGTGACGTCGGCGACGTGCAGCACCTCCGACGGCGGGTCGGCGGGCTGGCGCAGACGGGCCCGGACCCGGGCGACGAGTTCCTTGGGCTTGAACGGCTTCACGATGTAGTCGTCGGCACCTGACTCGAGCCCCACCACGATGTCGATCGTGTCGCTCTTGGCGGTGAGCATGACGATCGGTACGCCGGACTCCGCGCGGATCTGGCGGCAGATGTCGATGCCGTCGGTGCCCGGCAGCATGAGGTCGAGCAGCACCAGGTCAGGGTGGAACTGCTGAAACGCCGGGACCGCCGCATCGCCGTCGCTGACGAAGGCCGGCTCGAAGCCCTCACCTCGAAGGACGATGCCGAGCATCTCGGCGAGCGCGGTGTCGTCGTCGACGACGAGCACGCGACCTTTCATGCCTCCATCGTCCCACTTGTTCCCTCCGGCCGCGTGCGACGATCAAAGGACTGGTCGATCCAGGCAGCAGCGGCGGCGGGAACAAGGAGGCGTATGTGACCGACCCGAGCGGCTGGACGTCGCCCGGCAGCGGCTCGCCGCCCGACCCGCCGTCCGGCTGGAGTTCCCCCGGCTGGAATCCGCCGCCCGGTTGGGGCTCGCCGCCGCCGGGTCCCGGCTGGGGCCCACCGCCAGGGTGGCAATCGCCGCCGGTCGCCCGGCCGGGCGTCGTACCGCTTCGACCACTGGGGCTCGGCGAGCTCCTCGACGGCGCCTTCTCGATCGTCCGTCGCAACCCCAAGGTCACGCTGGCCTGGTCGGCGATCGTGCTGGTCGCGGCCCAGGCGGTGCAGATCGGAATCGGACTGCTGCTGCGCGACCCCACCTCGTCATTCGACTTCGCGGGATCGCAGTCGCCCTTCAACGGGCGCTTCGTGGCTCGCGGCGTGGGCTCCTTCTTCCTGTCCGGCTTCGTCAACGCGACGGCGACAGCACTCCTCACCGGCCTACTCGCGGGAGTCGTCGCCGACGCCGTGCTCGGCCGACGAACGTCCTTCGGTGATGTCTGGCACCGGGTCTCGCCACGGGCCGGTCCGCTGCTGGGCGCGGCGATCCTCGCCGGCTGCCTGCCCTACCTCGCGCTCGTCGCGTTCATTCTCCCCGGGATGTTCCTCTGGGGTGTCCTCGCGCTGGTTCCCCCGGCCCTCGTCCTCGAACGGGTCAGCGTCGGTGCCGCCATGCGCCGCTCCTGGCGGCTGGCCCTTCCCGACTTCTGGCGGGTCTGGAGCATCCGGGCGCTCGCGGTCCTCATCGCCCTGGCGGTGTCAGCCGTGTTCGCGATCCCGGCCGGTGTGGCCGGCGCGCTGGCTGCCGCTGGCTCCGGGGACTCCGGCGGGGGGCTGCCGATCGCGCTGCTCGTCGTCGTGGCGGTCAGCGGCCTGCTCGCCGCGATCCTGACGCAGCCGTTCGTCGCCGCCGTCGTGGCCCTGCTCTACGTCGACCGACGGATGCGGGCCGAGGCGCTCGACATCGTGCTGGCGCAGAGCGCAGGGGCAACCGCGCCGGGCATGCCGGGTCCGTCCGGGTTGCAACCGCCGAGCGGCCCGTGACCGGCCAAGCGCTGGTCGCGGCCGTCGTGACGCTGGTCGCCGGGCCGGTCGCAACCGCCGATCCGCTGACCCGGGAGGGAGCCCGCGACGCAGCCCGCCGCGAGCTGTCGAAGGCCGTCTACTCCGCCGACCAGCCTTCGGTGGGGGAGCGAGTGCTGCACGCACTGGGGCGCTGGCTCGACCGGCTCCTCTCGGCGGCGGCGTCGGCGGCACCCGGTGGTGCGCTCGGCGCGATCGGCTTGGTGGCGCTCCTCATCCTGGTCGTGGTTGTGATCCGGCTACGACTCGGCCCGCTGGCGCGCGCCGCTGCGGTGGCTCCGCCCTATGACGGCGGCCGGGTGCTGACGGCCGCCGAGCACCGCGCCGCCGCCGAGACGTCCGCCGCCGCCGGCCGTTACGCCGAGGCTGTCCGCGAGCGGCTCCGGGCCGCCGCTCGCGAGCTCGAGCAGCGTGGCGTCCTGGAACCCCGCGCCGGGCGTACCGCCGACGAGCTCGCCAGCGAGGCGGGTCGGCTGCTGCCGGTTCACGCCGCCGCACTGCGCCGGGCGAGCAGCGTCTTCGACGAGGTCTGGTACGGCGGCCGCCGGGCAGAGCCGGGGGACTACACGACGGTGGTCGCCGTCGACGAGGCCGTCCGGCGAGCGTCACGGGACCTCACTGGAAGCACCCAGTGACGATGGCCGCGCCGGCGGGCGACGTCCGCCCGGGCTGGCGCGCTGCCCGCGGCCCGCTCCTGCTCGTCGCTGCGTTGGTCGCCGTCGCTGTCGTCGGCGTGCTCGTCGCGGCGAGTGGCAACGCCGGGGCGCTCGACCCCGACGGCACCTCACCCGAGGGCAGCCGGGCGCTCGCGGTCCTCCTTCGCGACCGGGGTGTGCGCGTCGAACGGGTGACCACCGTCGATGCCGCCGTACGGCAGGCGACCGGTAGGACGACGATCTTCGTGCCGCTCCCCGACCGGGTACTCGACACCAGCGTGGCGCGGCTGCGCTCCACCGCGGAACCGGCCACGTTGGTCCTCGTCAACCCTGACTCCGGTGCCCTGCGGGCGCTCGGGCTCGGCGTACGCTCCGCCGGGCGGGCACCGGTTCGCGATCGCGTCCCATCGTGCGACCTGCCGGCTGCTGCCGTCGCCGGCAGCGCCGACCTCGGCGGAGCGACCTACGACCTGGCCGGCGCTCCGGAGGCCGGCAGCCCGACGACGTGCTACCCGGCCGGCGGAAAAGCGACGGTGGTCGCCGCGGCCGGCGCCATGGGGGATGTGACGATCGTCGGAACTTCGACGCCGTTCACCAACGCGGCGCTCGACGAGCGCGGCAACGCCGCCTTGGCACTGGGGCTGCTCGGCGCCGGCGAGCGGGTGGTGTGGCTGCTGCCGCGGCCGGCGCAGGCGGCTGCTGAGGGCACCGAGCGCCATGGATTGCTGGACTTGCTCCCCGGCCGGCTGCTCGCGGCCCTCGCCCAGGTCGCGTTCGCCGTCCTCCTGCTCGCCCTGTGGCGGGCTCGACGCCTCGGCCCGGTGGTCAGCGAGCCGCTGCCCGTCGTCGTCCGCTCGGCGGAGGCGGTCGAGGGACGCGGCCGGCTCTACCGCGCTGCGGGGGAGCGGGCGAGCGCGGCGGCGGCGCTGCGCGGGGGGTCCCGGGCCCGGCTGGCGGCCCGGCTGGGACTGCCGCCCGAGCCGGCACCGGAGGCCCTCGCCGACGCAGTGGCCGGCCGCACTCCGCGCGGCCTGGCGGACGTCGCGACGCTGCTCTATGGCGCGCCGTCCGGCCAGGCGCCTCCCGCCCCGCCCGACGACGCCGCACTCGTGGCGCTCGCCACCGACCTGGACACCCTCGAAGCGGAGGTACGCCGCCCGTGAGCCTTTCTTCCGGCGAGCCGCGCCCCGACCCGCGTGCGGTGCTGCTCGCGCTACGCACCGAGGTCGGCAAGGCGGTGGTCGGCCAGGATGCCGCCGTCAGCGGGCTGGTCGTCGCCCTGCTCTGCCGGGGACACGTCCTGCTGGAGGGCGTCCCCGGTGTCGCGAAGACCCTCCTCGTCCGCACGCTCGCGGCGACCCTCGCCCTCGACGCCAAGCGCGTGCAGTTCACCCCCGACCTCATGCCGGGCGACGTCACCGGCTCACTGGTGTACGACGCGCGCACGACGCGGTTTTCCTTCCAGGAGGGCCCGGTCTTCACGAACCTGCTGCTCGCCGACGAGATCAACCGGACCCCGCCGAAGACGCAGGCGTCGCTGCTCGAGGCGATGGAGGAGCGCCAGGTGTCGGTCGAGGGCCGGCCCCGCCCGCTGCCCGACCCGTTCGTCGTCGTGGCGACGCAGAACCCGGTCGAGTACGAGGGCACCTATCCGCTGCCGGAGGCGCAGCTCGACCGGTTCCTCCTCAAGCTGACGATGCCCCTGCCGCCGCGTGACGACGAGGTCGAGGTGCTGTCGCGACACGACGCGGGGTTCGACCCCCGTGACCTGGCGGCCGCCGGCGTACGCCCCATCGCCGGGCCGGCGGAGCTCGCAGCGGGGCGGGCCGCGGTGGGCTCGGTTCGGGTGGCTCCCGAGGTGCTCGGCTACGTCGTCGACGTGTGCCGAACCACCAGGATCTCGCCCTCGCTCTCCCTCGGGGCCTCGCCGCGGGCAGCGACGGCGCTGCTCGCGGCGAGCAAGGCGTGGGCGTGGTTGTCCGGCCGCGACTTCGTCACTCCCGACGACGTCAAGGCGCTGGCCCGGCCCGCCCTGCGGCACCGAATCGCCCTGCGCCCGGAGGCCGAGCTCGAGGGCGTGAGCACCGACGGCGTGCTGGACGGCGTGCTCTCCGCCGTGCCGGTACCGCGATAGCGGGCGATGACGCTCACCGGCCGGGTCGCGCTCGTGGCCGCGGTCGGCGCGCTGGTCCTCTTCGCCGTCCCGTCATGGCCGCTGGCCCTCACCGTCAACGGCGCGCTCCTGCTCGCGGTCGTCATCGACGCGGTGTTGGCCGCGCCGCCCCGACGGGTGACCCTGACCCGTGGCGGGGCGAGCGCCATCCGACTCGGTGCGGCCGGCGAGACCCAGCTCGGCATCGCGAACGACGGCCGGCGCACGCTGCGAGCGGTGATCCGCGATGCCTGGCCGCCGAGCGCCGGCGCCGGCCCACGGACGCACCGCGTCGTCGTACCCGCCGCCGAACGCCGGTTCGTGACGACCGTGCTCACCCCCACCCGGCGCGGCGACCGACAGGCGACCTTTGTCGCCGTACGGTCCCTGGGTCCGCTCGGGCTGGCGGGGCGGCAGGCCCGCCGCACGGCGCCGTGGACGGTGCGGGTGCTGCCCGCGTTCCCGAGCCGGCGGCACCTGCCGGCGAAGCTGTCCCGACTGCGCGAGCTCACCGGGGCCGCCGCGGCGCTGGTCCGGGGTCAGGGCACCGAGTTCGACTCGCTCCGGGAGTACGTCGTCGGAGACGACGTCCGCTCGATCGACTGGCGGGCGACCGCGCGGCGCGCCGACGTCGTCGTACGCACCTGGCGGCCCGAGCGCGACCGCCGGGTCGTCCTCGTCCTGGACACCGGTCGTACGTCGGCAGCTCGGGTTGGCGACATCCCACGGCTCGACGCGAGCCTCGACGCGGCACTGCTGCTCGCCGCCCTCGCGTCCCGGGCCGGCGACACCGTCGATGTCCTGGCCTACGACCGCCGGCTTCGCGCGGCGGTGGCCGGCGTCGGTCGCGGCGACCTGCTCGCCGCGGTCGTCAACGCGACGGCTGGCCTGGAGCCCGCCCTCGTCGAGTCGGACATGCGCGGTCTCGTCGCGGAGGTCCTGCGTCGGGCGCCGCGTCGCTGCCTGGTCGTGCTGCTCACCGCGCTCGACACGGCACCCGTCGAGGAGGGCCTGCTCACCGCTCTGGGCGCGCTCACCGCTCGGCACGTTGTCGTCGTGGCCTCCGTGACCGACCCGCGCTTGGCGGAGCTGGCGGGCGGTCGCCGCGATGCGGAAGCCGTCTACGCCGCCGCTGCCGCCGAACGGGTCGCGACCGACCGGCGACGCCTCGCCGGAATCCTGCGCCGCCGCGGGGTCGAGGTGGTCGAGGGGGCGCCGGACGAGCTGGCGCCGGCCCTCGCGGACGCTTACCTCTCGCTGAAGGCGGCGGGCCGACTCTGAGCCTCAGCAGCACTGGTCTCAGCCGGCACTGGGCGCGACGTCGCCGGCGAGCTCCGCCGGCAGGTCACCGGTCCGCCCGGCGGCGCTTGCCCGGCGGCCCAGCACGACGACATAGGCCACAAACGCAACCTCGACGAGCACCCCGATGCTCACTCGGGCCACGGTCGGCAGCGGTGACGGCGTGACGAACGCCTCGACGACTCCGGACACGAGCAGGACGCCGACCAGCCCGATGGCGATCGTCATCGCGGCCCGCCCTTCCGCGGCGAGCGCGTCGACCCGCCGCCGCGGTCCCGGGTCGATGACCGTCCACCCGAGTCGCAGGCCGGCGCCCGCGGCGAGGAACACGGCGGTGAGCTCAAGTAGCCCGTGGGGCAGCACGAGCCCGTAGAAGAGTCCGGCCTTGCCTGCGGCGGTCAGGTAGCCGGCCGCGATCCCCACGTTGACCGCGTTCTGCAACAGGATGAACAGGGTCGGCAACCCGAAAAAGACGCCAAGGGACAGGGACCCGGCCGCCACCCAGGCGTTGTTGGTCCATACCATGGCGGCGAACGCCTGGGCGGGGTGCTCCGTGTAGTAGGCGGCGAAGTCATGCTCGACCAGCTGGCGTACGACGTCGGGCGGAGCCAGCTGCGCCTGCACCTGGGGATGGCTGGCGATCCACGCTGCCAGGGCCACCGCGACCGCCAGGCTGCCGGCCGAGGCGCCGGCCCACCAGCGCCGGCACCGCCACGCCGCTGCCGGAAACGTGACGGTAAAAAAGGTGGCGACCTGCCGCCAGGAGGGACTGGCCGAACCAGTTACCGCCGCCCGTGCCCGCGCGACCAGCGACGACAGTCGGGCCACCAGGGCGGGATCGGGGAAGCGGGACTGGACGACCGAGAGGTGCGTCGCCGTCCGCTGGTAGAGCTCGACGAGCTCGTCGACGTCGCCGCCCGCGAGCCGAGCCGGCCGGCCGGCCCGGCGTACCAGCAGCTCGAGCCTGTTCCACTCGGCGCTGTGCGCGGCGACAAAGGCGTCAATGTCCACCGGCTCGCCCCACGATGGACAGCGTAGGCGGCGAGTACCGGCGACACTGGTCGCCGTGAGCGACATCGTCACTGGCGAGGCGGTCGCCCTCGACCTCCGCCTCGCCCGGCTACCGTCGCGGGGGCTCGCCCTCCTCATCGACGTCATCGTGCAGGTGGCTGGCTTCGTCCTGCTCACGCTCGTGGCCGGGGCGCTGGTACGTGGCGCGGACCCGGCACTGGCCGCGGCGATCCAGCTCATGCTGACGGTGGCCGTCCTGGTCGGCTACCCCGTGCTGCTCGAGACGTTGTGGCGGGGACGGACGCTCGGCAAGGCGGCGCTCGGGCTGCGCGTGGTGCGGGACGACGGCGGCCCGGTCCGCTTCCGGCAGGCGCTCGTTCGCGGTCTGCTCGCGTTCTTCGTGGACATCTGGACGACGTTAGGCATCGGCGCGCTGCTGTCCTCGACGCTGTCCTCGCGCGGCAAGCGGGTGGGCGATGTGCTGGCCGGCACCGTCGTCGTCCGCGAGCGGGCGCCGGCACGGGTCGGACCGGCGCCCGTCATGCCGCCGCCGCTGGCGGCGTGGGCGGCGTCGGCCGACCTCTCGCGGGTCGGCGACGACCTCGCCCTCTCGGCTCGCCAGCTCCTCGGCCGGGCCCCGCAGCTGACGCCGGCGGCGTACGGCGACCTCGCCCTGCGCCTGGCGTCGGCGGTGGCTGCCCTCGTCGCTCCGCCGCCGCCATCCGGCACGCCACCCGCCGCCTACCTCGCGGCGGTGCTCGCCGAACGCCGCCGGCGCGAGGACGAGCGCCTGGGGCGGCTGCCCGTCTCGTTCCCGGGCGCCGCACCCGTTCCCCCGCCGACTTCGGTCGCAGCCCCCGCGCCGGCGTCGGCACCTCCGCCGGCACCCCCGCCGCCGGCCGGCGGCTTCGCGTTACCGGGCTGAACGGCCGGAACCGAGCAGGTGGAAACCGTCTACGAGCCGTGCTGCCAGGAGTTGAGGTAATCCTCCTGGGCCGCGGTGAGCACGTCGATCTCGACGCCCATCGACGCAAGCTTGAGCCGTGCCACCTCCTTGTCGATCTCGGTCGGTACGTCGTAGACGCCGGCCTCGAGGGACGCGGAGTTCGCGAGCAGCCATTCGGCGGTCAATGCCTGGTCGGCGAAGCTCATGTCCATGACGGCAGCGGGATGGCCCTCGGCGGCACCGAGGTTGACCAGGCGCCCCTCGGCGATGAGCAGGATCCGCCGGCCGTCGGCCATCACGTACTCGTCGGTCTGATGGCGGATCTTCGACCGCTTCTCGCTGGCCATGCCCTCCAGCGCCTTGATGTCGATCTCGATGTCGAAGTGACCGGAGTTGCCGAGGATGGCGCCGTCCTTCATGACCGCGAAGTGCTCCTCCCGCAGCACATCGCGGTTGCCGGTCACCGTGATGAACACGTCGCCGATGCGTGCCGCCTCGCTCATCGGCAGCACGCGGAAACCCTCCATCGTGGCGTCGAGAGCCTTCGTCGGGTCGATCTCGGTGACGACGACGCTCGCGCCCATGCCCTTGGCGCGCGTCGAGACCCCCTTGCCGCAGAAGCCGTAGCCGGCGACGACCATGACCTTGCCGGCCAGCAGCGTGTTGGTGGCCCGGAAAATGGCGTCGAGGGTCGACTGCCCGGTGCCGTACTTGTTGTCGAACATGTGCTTCGTGTCGGTGTCGTTGACCGCGATCATCGGAAAGCGGAGCGCGTCGTCCTTGGCCATCTGCCGCAGCCGGATGACGCCGGTCGTGGTCTCCTCGCAGCCGCCCTTCACCGTGTCGAGGACGTCCTTGCGCGTGGTGTGCAGGGTGTTGACGAGGTCGCAGCCGTCGTCGAAGACGAAGTCCGGCGCGATGTCGAGCGCGGCGTTGATGTGGGCGTAGTAGCCGTCGCGGTCGACGGCGTTGCGCGCGAACACGCTCACGCCGTACTCGTGCACCAGCGCAGCTGCCGTGTCGTCCTGCGTCGACAAGGGGTTCGACGCGCACAGCGTGAGATCGGCGCCGCCGGCCTGCAGCGCTCGGACCAGGTTCGCCGTCTCGGTCGTGACGTGCATGCACGCCGCGATACGGGTGCCCTCGAAGGGGCGCTCCTTCTCGAACCGCTTCCGGATGTCGCGCAGCACGGGCATCGCCCGCTCTGCCCACTCGATGCGCAGCGCGCCCTTTTCGGCGAGCGTGGGATCGGCGATGTCGTGCTTCGGGAGGTCGTGCTTCGGGAGGTCGTGCTTCGGGAGGTCGTGCTTCGGGAGGTCAGCCATGAAGGCACCCTAGCCTTACTTGACACTAGGCTGTCAAG
>JBBSIN010000016.1:0-41435 GCA_038232055.1 Mycobacteriales bacterium | reverse complement strand
CTGACTGCCACAGCATGGCGTCGACGAGCGTGGTCTTGCCGTGGTCGACGTGGGCGACGATGGCGACGTTGCGGAGATCGGAGCGAGAGGGCACGGGACGCCAGTCTACGGTGCCCCCCCCCGCGCCAGATTCTCCTGCGCGGGGGCCGCGAAGGTCCATGACCTCCGGGAGGTCGACCTGCTCGCCGCAATCGGAGTGCCCTCGGGGGTACTCCCCATCAGAGTGTGGCCATCGAAGTGATAGCGCCCGGTGCGATACCAGCGGACGAGGTCGTTGGGGCGGCGTTGTTGGTTCCGCGTTGGAAGAACGGCCGGATTTGGTCTCGGCCGGTGAGTACACCGGTCTGGCGGTCGAGGGATCCGCGCGATCAACGGCGTCTCGAGGATCGCGTTGGAGGTGTCTGGCTCCAGCAGTCCGCGCGAGCGCCAGACCGGTGACCGCGATGTGGTCCGCGGCGGTGTTCGCGCCGGCGTTTCCCGGTCGCAGCAGCCCAGCGAGCGGTTCACCGGTGTTGTCTAGGTAGGCCAGGATCGGGTGGAAGCCGAACCCGCCTTTGAATGTCGGCGCCGCGGACTGCCTCTCCGAGTGCGCCGTGACCAGCGTCGCGTCCACGTCGATCACCAGGCCCAGACGGGGCCGGCTGACCAGCCGAAGGGTGATCCCCTCAGGGCGAGCAGGGACTCAAATCGCCGGAGCACCGACACGTGAGGTCGTACCAACACCTACACATGAGGTCGTACGCGGACAGGCGCGTCGGAATACCCCGACGTCCGCCCCGTCACCGCTACGAGATCGGCGAGGAGCCGGGTGCCTGCCTGCGACACCACGCCCGACCCGTCCGCCGTCACATTGGTTCCCACGGCGTCCGATCCTGAGTCAAAGCAACTCTTGAAACGGTCTGGTGTTGCGACGACCGCTAGAACCTTCGTCTTGTGGCCGCGTCTTCCATCGTTAGCGGCGGGGAGTCCGCGAGAGCCGGACACTTCGGTGGCGTCTGGCTGGGGGTTCAGTTCCAGCCGTGGTGTGCCCAGGCGGCCAGGTCGGCGGGCACGAGTTCAGCGACTCGGTCGTCGTAGCGCTGCAGCGCGGTCGCGTCGAGCCAGTCCCGCCATTGGCCGTTACGGCCGGTGTGGAAGAAGTCACTGTTGCGGAGCCAGATGCGGCTGGGCGCTTCGGGAACCAAGTCGTCGGCGCGCAGTTTCATCCGGTCGAACGTGGCCGCGGCGGCGAACTCCTGTATCCGCTCGTCGGAGACCTCGATGTCTAGCAGTTCAGCGAGGCGCCGGAATTGCCCGGGTAGGTTGGCGAGCAGGTCGCTGTAGTGGAGCAGCCCGATCTTCGGGTCGGCTCGGCGGTCCCAGAAGGTCTGCAAGTGGTGCAGGGTTCCGGGCAGGGAGGGGACGTTCGGGCTGGCTTCGTGGTAGGCCCACTGCGAGAAGCGTTCAGCCGGGTCCGCGGAGGGCGGCTCCGGCGGCGGACCGAACTCCGGGAGGTCCTCAAGCCCGACGGCGGCGGCCCGGGCCGTCATGAAGGCGTCCATGTCCAGGTTGGCCATGTGGTGCTCGAAGGACAGGGCGGCGTCGCGGGGGTCCCGGCCGACGCAGATGTAAGTGACGCGTTCGTCGAACGGCAGCCCGTCGAGGGGGGTGTGCGTCTTGATGATCCGGCGGTGTTGCTGTGCCTCCAGTGCGGCGAGCACGCCGTTGAGCGCGTTGCACTGCATGTCCAGCCACGGCGAGATCTCGGCGAGCGGCCGGTCGAACGCGACGCTGTCCAGCACCAACATGGCGCACGATGTCTGCACCCAGGTTGTTCCGCACTTCGGCGGGGTGCTGATCACGATGTCGTCGGCGCGGAACGGGAACCCGGCCCACCGAGCGTTGTCGTAGATCACGTTCCGGTAGCTCTTCAGAGCCGTCATGGCACTTCCTGTCAACCCAGTCCTGCGCGGCCAGCACGCTGCTGACGTATCAGCAACCTAGGGCGGTTATGCTGATGAGTCAACATCTTTGTTTCAGCGGGAGGACCATAGTGCAGCCGCGTTGGCTCGATGAGCGGGAACAACGCGCGTGGTGGGCGTTTCTGGACCTATGGCGGGGGCTGGGCGCCGGCATGGAGCGACAACTCGCCGGTTCCGGAGTGTCCGGCGCGGACTATCAGGTGCTGGCGCCGCTGGCGGAGGCACCGGCGGGGCGGATGAGGCCGCGGGACCTGGTGGCGTCGACGGGTTGGGACCGTAGCCGGCTCGCCCACCAGCTGCGCCGAATGGAGCAGCGCCACTTGATCACCCGCGAGCCGTACGCCGGCGACGGCCGAGGCACCGTCGTTCGACTGACCCCCACCGGCCGCCAGGCGCTGCGGCGCGCCGCTCCCGGGCATGTCGAGTGGGTCCGAACCCATTTCATCGACCTACTCACCCCTGAGGAACTCGACGTACTGACAGCCGTCTCGGAACGGGTCATCGCCAAACTCGACCCGGCCATCTGAGCCCCAGTCCGATGCGCCAAGTCACAACCATCCGCATCGGTCGCGGAGCGGTGTTCAGTGCGGAACGATCAGCGGCGAGACCGTGCCTGCGCTCGGGACCAAGCCGACTATGGCGACGGCTCGTCGCCGCTGACATCCGACCAGGCCGACCGGCTACGCCCCCCTCCTCGACAAGGGGCGACTCCACGCACTGGTCGCCGTCCTCGAAACCCTCACCGTCGGCGACGTCAACGACAGCGACCCCCCAACCCTGAACGGCCTATTCGCGCGAGCTCTTACGCCAGCAGCTTCCGAAGCTCGGCGAGCAGTGGCCGGTCCGCCGGGATCCAGTTCAACGCGTCCACCTCGTCGGCGCTGACCCATCGCAGCTCGGCGTGCTCCACCGCGACAGGCGACTCGTCGACGGACGCCGTCCATACCCGCAGCACCGCGCCGGATGGCAGGTCGACGTCGCCGCCGAGCCTGGCGCCGAGCCGTACGTCGACCCGAAGCTCCTCCCGAATCTCTCGGCGGAGCCCCTCTTCGTCGGACTCCCCAGGCTCTACCTTCCCGCCGGGAAACTCCCAGTAGCCGGCGAGCTCGGGTGGTTGGCTACGCCGGGCGGCCAGCACGCGGGGCGCGACGGCGCCGTCGAGGATGGCCACTCCCACGACGACGTCCACCATGACGACACGGTCTCACCTCAGCGCGGCATGGCCGACACGTCGCGCGTCGGGCACACTGACTCCGGAACCCGCGACCCTGGCCCACCGCCGATGCCGTACCAGCCCCTTCCGGAGGAGTTCATGCCGACCCTGCTCGACGATCGCCTCGTCGCCGACGCTCTCACGGCCCTCACCGACTGGACGGGCGATGCGACGAGCATCCGCCGTACGGTTCCACTGGTCAGCGGTGAGGAAGAACGACTCCTGGCCGACGTGCAGGTGTCGGCCGACTCACTCGACCACCACCCGGAGATCGAGCGGTCCGGGAACTCCGTGACGTTCACGCTGTCGACGCACTCCGAAGGCGGGGTGACCGAGTACGACATCGCCCTCGCCTCTCGCATCGACGACCTCGTCGACAAGGCTCGGGGACACGGCGGCGGTACCAAGGGTCACGACGCCGCGTCGGTCGCGGGCGCCCCGACGAAGGAAGGGCTCGGCACCGGCCAGACCGGGACCGGCCGGCGGCAGGGCGGCGAGCATCGTCAGGACGTCGAGGTGCCCACCGCGGCCAGTGAGACCGCCGAGCGCGGTGAGAATCTCGCCGGGACGAACGAGGACCGGCTGGAGCCGCTCATCGGCGCCCCGGCCGGCCGCCAGGGCAGCCCGGCAGTGCCAGCGCCCGACACCGCCCCGGACGAGCCACAGCCCGGTATCGGACGGCCGCAAGGCCAGGGCGCACCGCCCTCCGGTCAGAACACCGGCGAGCCCAGCGACGAGGGCGGCCCGGGCGACCGGTCGTGAAACAGGTCGGCATCACCGGCGCGCCGTACGCCGGCAAGACGACCTTCTTCAACGCCCTCACTCACGCCGGTGCGACGGCCGGCGGCGGTAGCGGCAAGGCCAACGTCGCGGTGGTTCCGGTGCCTGACGACCGCGTCGACGAACTCTCTCGCCTGCATGAGTCGAAGAAGTCCGTCTACGCGCAGCTGAAGTTCGTCGACGTCGCGGGCCTCGCCAAGGGCGCCGGCCTGTCGGCGCAGATCCTCGGACATCTCCGCGAGGTCGAGGCACTCGCGATCGTCGTTCGCGCGTACGGCGGAGACGCCGATCCCGACGCGGAACTCGCCGACGTCGCGCTCGAGCTCGCCCTCGCCGACCTGCAGACGCTGTCCGGAGCGGCCGAGCGCACGGCAAAAAAGGCCCGGGCCGGCGACAAGTCGGCTGCCGCCGAGGCGGACCTGCTCGGCAGGGCGACCACGCTCCTCGAGGCCGGGCGGCCGCTGCGCGCGCATGCCTGGGAGCCAGAGGAGACAGCGGCGTTCCGCAACTACGCTCCGCTGACGCTCAAGCCCGCGTTGGTCGTGCTCAACGCCGACGACGAAGGTGCCGCCGAGATGGCGCCTCGCGCGGCCGAGCTGGCCACGACTCTCGGTCCGGGCGCCGAGGGCATCGCGGTGCCCTCGCGGCTCGAGGCTGAGGTCGGGGGCATGCCACCGGAGGACGCGGCCGAGCTGCTCGCCGAGTTCGGCGTCAAGGTCGGGGCCCTGCCGGCGGTCATCGCGTCGGCGTACCGGATGCTCGGCCTGTTGACGTTCCTGACCACCGGCGAGGACGAGTCGCGCGCCTGGGAGGTGCGCCGCGGCGCCACGGCGCCTGAGGCGGCGGGGGTGATCCACTCCGACTTGCAGCGCGGCTTCATCCGGGCCGAGGTAGTGGCGTACGACGATCTCCTCGCGGTGGGGACCTGGGAGGCGGCGAAGGCTGCCGGCCGACTGCGTGTCGAGGGTAAGGACTACGTCGTCCGGGAGGCCGACGTCATGAACATCCGCTTCGCCGTCTGACGCCGCCCCGGGTGCCAGACGCGGCCCCCGCGCCACCTCACGGCCGGCGCCATCTCGCGGCCGCACGAAACTGTCACACCCGTTCGGCAGCATGCCGGCATGGACATCCTCATCTCCGCGCTCCTCGCGGTCGCCCTCGGCGTCGGCGGCGGGCTGCTCCTGGGTCGCCTCCTCGCGCGGAGCTCGTTCGCCGCAGAGCACGTCCGCCTGCGCACAGCCCTGGAGCACGAGCGGGCGATCGGCGCCGAGCGGCTTGGCGCGGCTCGGAACGAGCGGGCGCGTGCCGAGGAAAGCTTCCGCGCGCTGTCCGCCGATGCCCTGCGCCGCAACTCGACCGAGTTCCTGCAGTTGGCCGAGGAGCGGCTCAGGGCGGCCGGGGCGATGGCCACCGGCGAGCTCGAGCAGCGCCGGCAGGCCGTCGAGTACCTCGTCACGCCCCTGCGCGAGACGCTCGGCAAGGTCGAGACGCAGCTCGAGAGCGCGGAGCTGCGCCGAAGCGAGAGCTCCGCGGCGCTCGCGCGGGAGCTGGAGCTCGTCCGGGCCGCCTCCGAGCAGGTCCGGCGGGAGACGGCCACGCTCGTCACGGCCCTGCGGAAGCCGCAGACGCGGGGACGGTGGGGTGAGATGCAGCTGCGACGGGTCGTCGAGCTCGCCGGCATGGTCGACCGATGCGACTTCGACACCCAGGTGACGGTCGGCACGGCCGACGGCCCGCTCCGGCCGGACATGGTGGTCCGGCTGGCCGGCAGCCGGAGTGTCGTCGTCGACGCCAAGGTGTCCCTGGCTGCGTTCCTCGAGGCGGCCGAGGCGAGCACCGACGACGTGCGGACCGAGCGCTTCGCTGCGCACGCGCGGCAGCTGCGGGCCCACGTCGACGCGCTGGCCGGCAAGGCATACTGGTCGGCGTTCTCGGCCTGTCCTGAGTTCGTCGTGCTGTTCGTGCCGGGCGAGGCGTTTCTCGCGCCCGCCCTCGACGCCGACCCGCACCTGCTCGAGGACGCCTTCGCGAAACGGGTGCACATCATGACGCCCACCACGCTCATCAGCTCGCTGCGGACAATCGCCTTCGAGTGGCAGCAGTCGGCGTTGACCGACAACGCTCGGGAGATCTACGAGGTGGGACGTGAGCTGTACAAGCGGCTGGCCACCTTCGGCGGTCACGTCGAGCGATTGGGCCGGGCCTTGGGCGGGGCGGTGGGCCACTACAACGCCTCCGTCGGTTCGCTGGAGCGCAGCGTGTTGTCTCAGGCACGCCGGCTCCAGGAGCTGGAGGTGACCGATGCGGAGTTGCCGGCGCCGGTGCCGCTCGACGAGCCACTGCGGGCGGTGTCGGCCGGTGAGTTCCTCAATGCGACGGCCACCAACTGGCAGGTCATCGCCCCCCTCCCGGTTCCGCCGCCCGACGACCCGGGCATTCGCCGAGCCACGGACCTCGGTGATCCAGCCGACCTCAGCGACCGTGGCGACCGTGGCGACCGTGGCGAAGAGGTTCTCTGCCCTTTCCCGGAGCGTCACCAGGAATCCAGCGCCACGCCTGGTTAGCGTGCTGCAATCGGCGCGGAAGGAGGTCGACGTGACCACAGACAACGACCGACTGATGCTGCCGTCCCAGCAGCGACGGTCAGGGCTCCGGCGAAACGGTAGCGGCAGCGTGCCCGTGCTCCGGGGAGCCGGCCCCGGGCTGCCCACCTCCGGCGCTGTCGCTCTCGCGCTCGGTGCCGGAGTCGGTGGCGGAGCCGCCGACGTCATCACCGGACCGGGGCTGCGCGCCGTCTTCGCGGTGGCCTTTGTCACCGGATGTGTCCTCGCGGCGGCCTTCGTCCGTCGTCGCGGACTGGTCGCAGCGGTGGCGATGCCTCCGCTGGTCTACGTGGTCGTCGCGCTCGCCGCCGCCGCGCTGCAGGCCGCCAACGGGGAGGGGCCAAGCTCCTGGTTCCTGCGGCAGGTCTTCGAGATGGTGACGGCGCTGATGTTGGGCGCGCCGGTCATGCTCGTCGCGACCGGCGCGGCGACCATTGTGGCGCTGGTGCGCTACGTCGCGTGGGCAGAGCCGGTCCGGCTCCTCCGACACCTGTCCCGGGGCGGCTGAAGGGCATCGCCCACGGGGTCAAGGATGAACCGGGCCGAGCCGTCGGTCAGCGCGCCGCCTTCGCCCGCAAGTCGCGGCGCAGCTCCTGCGGCAACGCAAAAAGCAGATGCTCTGTTGCCGACTCGACCTCGGTGACGTCGGCGTAGCCGCGGTCGGCGAGCCGGACCAGCACGTCGGTTACCAGTTCCTCGGGGACCGATGCTCCGCTGGTGACACCCACCGTCGCCACCCCGTCCAGCCACGCGTCGTCGATCTCCGCGGCGGCATCGACCAGATGGGCGGCTCGCGCTCCCGCATCTAGACCGACCTCGACCAGCCGCACGGAGTTCGACGAGTTTCGTGACCCGACGACCAGCAAGAGATCGGACTCCGCGGCGATGTCCTTCACCGACGTCTGCCGGTTCTGGGTGGCATAGCAGATGTCATCGCTGGGCGGTCCTTGCAGTGCGGGGAATCGCCGGCGCAGCGCCTCGACCGTCGCCATGGTTTCGTCGACGGACAGCGTCGTCTGGGACAGATAGGCCACCTTCTCAGGGTCGCGTACCTGCACGGCCGCGACTTCTTCTGGGCCATCGACGAGATGAATGTGCGAGGGCGCCTCTCCCGTCGTCCCGACAACCTCCTCGTGGCCCTCGTGGCCGATCAGCAGGATGTCGTAGTCGTCGCCTGCGAACCGGCGCGCCTCCATGTGCACCTTGGTCACCAGCGGACAGGTGGCGTCGATCGGCCGCAGGCGTCGCTGCCGCGCTTCGTCGTGGACGACCGGCGCCACCCCGTGCGCCGAGAAGACGACGATCTCACCCTCCGGCACCTCGGCCGTCTCGTCGACGAAGATGGCGCCCTTCGCCTCGAGGGTCCGCACCACGTGTGCGTTGTGCACGATCTGCTTCCGTACGTAGACCGGGAAGCCGTAGGCCTCGAGCGCGCGCTCGACCGTCTGCACCGCCCGGTCGACACCCGCACAGTAGCCACGGGGCCTGGCCAGAAGGACCCGCTTGCCGGTCGGCACGGCGTCGGTGTTCATGAGCCAAGGATACGGCCGCGGGCCGGACGAGCCGGCCGACAAGCAGGACGGCGGAAACGGGACGGGGCGGCGGGGCGCTGGTCCGGTTAGACCGGCGCCGGCAACGGGGATGCTCCAGCCAGCGCTAATTCTGGAGAGTCGATGCTGATCGCCAAGCCCCCCCAGCCGGCAATGGACCTACTGATCTTCGGTGCGCGCACACTCGTCCGGGTTCCCCTGGCACTGGTCAGGCTGCCTGCTGCCGGCGTCGGCCGGGCGTTGCACGCGTCGAAGGTTGCGCGCCAAGGCTATGCCGACCTCGCGCAGCGCGGCTTCGACGTTTTCTCCCAGCTCCGCGGGGACGCGTCCGGCGGGGACGCGTCCGGCGCGGTAGCGCCCGACGAAGCGTTCGCCGACGCGGCCCATTCCGCGGCCGGTCCCGCACCTGAGCTGCATCTGCAGCCGGATCAACGGTCCGCCGACATCGTCACCCGCGCCGCGAAAGCCGCCGAGGCGGCCTCGACGGGGGCTGTTTCGCCCGGGGCGTCCCCGGCCGCAGCGGCGTCGGCAGCTGTCGAGCGGACCGAGCTGCCCATCCCGGACTTCGATCACGTCACCTCGGGGTCGCTCCGCGGCCGTCTTCGCCGCCTGGGGCTCGACGACCTGCGCACACTGCGCGGCTACGAGCAGCAGCATGCGGCGCGGCTGCCGATCCTCACGATGCTGGAAAATCGCATAGCCAAGCTCGAGGCCGACGGGGCAGCGTGACCGCGCCCGTACCCTGACGGCGTGCCGCTGGAGTCGAGCGCCGAGTCCCCGGTTCCGGTCCGGACGGTGGCGCGCCTCCTCGGCGACTGGGTCGGGCGCCTCGGCCGGGTGTGGATCGAGGGTCAGGTCACCGGCCTGCGTCAGCGGCCCGGGATCTCGACGGTCTTCCTGACGTTGCGCGACCCGGTCGCCGACGTCTCGCTCTCGGTGACCGCCACTCGCGACCTGTGCGCAGGGCTGCGCGAAGGGGCGCGGGTGGTGCTGTGGGCCAAGCCGACCTACGGCTTCAATCGCGGCACGCTCGCCCTAGCGGCGCAGGAGATCCGCCCAGTCGGCGTGGGCGAGCTGCTCGCCCGGCTCGAGCGGCTCAAGGCGGTGCTCGCTGCGGAGGGTCTGTTCGCGAACGACCGCAAGCGGGCGCTGCCGTTCCTGCCCGACACCGTCGGAGTGATCTGCGGGCGGTCCTCGGCCGCGGAGCACGACGTGGTGGAGAACGCGAGTCGGCGGTGGCCGGCCGTGCGGGTTCGCGTCGAGGAGGTCGCGGTCCAGGGGCCGTACGCCGTGGCGGAGGTCACCGAGGCGCTGCGCCGGCTGGACGCCGACTCCCGGGTCGACGTGATCATCCTGACGAGGGGCGGTGGCTCGGTCGAGGACCTGCTGCCCTTCTCCGACGAGGCGCTGTGCCGCGCGGTTGCCGCGAGCCGAACGCCGGTCGTGAGCGCGATAGGTCACGAGCAGGACGTGCCGCTGGTGGACCTGGTCGCCGACCGGCGCGCGTCGACCCCGACAGATGCCGGCAAGCTCGTCGTACCCGACGTCGCCGAGGAGGGCGTGCGGATCGACGGCCTGCGGCAGCGGACCCACCGGGCACTACAGACTCGGCTCGATCGGGAGACCGCGACCGTCGCTGCGCTGCGGTCCCGACCGGTACTGGCGGCGCCGTACGCCGACATCGACCGGCGCACCGGCGACGTCGACACGCTGCGCGGCCGCGCCCGGCGCTCCTTCGGTGCGGCGCTGGACGCCGCGGCCGCCGAGCTGACGCACACTCGAGCGCAGGTCAGCGCGCTCTCCCCGGGCGCCACCCTCCACCGCGGCTATGCCGTCGTGCAGCAGGCCGACGGCAGGGTGGTCCGTGCGTCGGGCGACGTGGTGGCCGGCGGCCGACTGCGGATCCGACTCGGCGAGGGCGAGATCGCGGCGACGGCCGGCCCGTAGCCTGACCCGGTGACGGAGCCACGGTCCTCCGAGGAGGCCCGCGACGAGCTGGCCGACGTCGTCCGCCGGCTGGAGGCGGGCGGTGTCCCGCTGGAGGAGTCGCTCTTCTTGTGGGAGCGCGGCGAACGACTCGCCGACGCGTGCGAGCGTTGGCTCGACGGCGCCCGCGCCCGGCTCACCCGGGAGCCGGGCGGCTCCGCGCCGGGCAGCTCAGCGGAGTGACCGGGCGAGGGCGCTCAGCTCGTCGACCCGCGCGCTGCCGGAGACGATCACGGTCGCTGAGCCCGACCTCCTGACGAGGGCAAGCTCGCCCTTCGCGGTACGGCGCTCCTGCCACGTCACGCCGCCGATGCTTACCGGGGAGAGAGCCTCGCTGCCGGTGCCGAGGCGGTCCCGTACGAACGCGCCGGCGTCACCGGTCGTCTCCTCGAGGCCGGCGTACTGGTCCGCCGGCGTCACGAACCCGATGTGCAGGTCGAGGGCGGCGCCGTGCCGATCCAGCGTCGCGCTCGTCGGCCGCCAACGCGACGGCAGCCCCTCGGGCGCCACGACGGCACGCGGCGCCAGTCGCCGGGCAGCCGCCACTTCATCGGCGTAGCTCACGACCCGGATTGACTTCGCGTTGCTCCCGCTCGGCAGCAGCAGCTGCCGGGACGCGCCCAGCAGGACCACCAGGACGGCGAAGCCACCTACCAGCACGAGCGAGCGCACCATGTCCGCCGACGTACCGGCCCCATGGCGTCTGCTCAAGCGAGTTCCTTGTTGATGCGCTCCATCTCGTCCAGAACGGCCGTGCACTCCTCGGCGGTGTTGTAGAAGTGCGGCGCCACCCGGATGCCGACGCCAGGCCGGTGGTCGACGGCGTATCCGCGGGCGAGAAGTTCGTCGTGGACCTGCTGGGCGTTACCCGGGTCGATCGTCACGTGGCCGCCGCGATGCCGTCCCTCACGGGGGGAGTTCACGGTGAACCCCCGAGCGAGCGCGTCTTCGAGCAGCGGCTGGGTCAGCGACAGGGAGCGTTCGCGAATCCGCTCGACGCCGGCGTCGAGAACGCCCTGGTAACCCGGCGCGGCGGCGTAGGCCGAGGGCACCCCGAGCGTGCCGCCGGCGAACCGTTGGACCCCCGGCGCGTAGACGACGTCGGCGAACTCGAAGTCGAAGCCGCGCACATGGCCGAACCAGCCGACGTTGGCCGGCTTCAGCGTTTCGGCCACCGAGGGCTTGACGTACATCCACCCCGCTCCGGGACCGCCGCAGAGGTATTTCACCGAACCCCCGACGCAGAAGTCGACGTCGAGGTCGACCACGTCGATCGGCACGGAACCAGCCGACTGGTAGGCGTCGAGGAGCACGAGCGCGCCCACCTCGCGGGCCCGGGCCACGATCGGGCGCACATCGACGAGGGTCGAGGTGCGAAACAGCACGTGACTGATCGGCACGAGAAGCGTGCGCTCGTCGATGGCGTCGACGAGGCGCTGCTGGTCGATGTCGACGCCGTTGTCGGAGATCGGGACGACGACGGTCTCGGCGCCGTACCGGCGCTGCTCCGCCCACGTGTAGTGACTGCCCGGCCACTCGCGATCGGAGTAGACGATGCGGTTGCGCTGGCCGGTGAAGTCGAGGCAGGAGGCGACCGTCCCGATGATGTCGGCGACGTTCTGCCGCAGCACCGTCGTACCGGGCGGCGCACCGAGGATGGCCCCGACGAGGTCGGCAACGCGGGCCACCTCGGGGATCCAGGCGTTCCAGGCGACGACGCCGTCGGTGTCCCACAGCTCGGCGTAGTCGATCAGCCGCTGCCGGGTGAGCCGGTGCATCGCGCCGAGCGAGTTGTTGATCAGGTACGTGCGGCGGCTCAGGATCGGGTAGTCGGAGCGGCGCTCCAGCAGGTCCTCATGCACGCCCTCGAGAATAGGGGACGGGCCGGCGCGCTCCGCGCCGAGCCGCTTGCGGTGCCAAAGGTGCCAGGCGGGCCGCAACCGCGGTCCTCCGAGGCGCTAAGGTGCCGCACGTGACGATGTATCGAATGGGCGAGGCGGCGGCGCTCCTCGGCGTCAGCGTCGACACGCTACGGCGCTGGACGGACGCAGGCCGCCTCGCCGCCGACCGTGACGAGCACGGCCAGCGGCGGATCGAGGGAGTCGCGCTGGCCGCGCTGGCCCGAACGCTCGGCGCCGCGGAGCTGGAGGTCGGTCCGGTCGTCGCGCACTCGGCCCGCAACCGCTTCGCCGGCATCGTCACCAGGGTCGTCCGCGGAGACGTCGCCGCGCAGGTGGAGATCCAGTCCGGACCGCACCGCCTCGTCTCGCTGCTGACCCGAGAGGCGGTCGACGAACTCGGGCTGACCGAGGGGTCCTTCGCGGTGGCCGCGGTGAAGGCGACGAACGTCACGGTCGAGCTGCCGGCCGGGTCGAGATGAGACCGCCGACGCGACTCGCCGCGTTGCAGTTCGCCCTTGTACTCGCCGCACTGGTGCTTACGGGCGCGTGCGGAAGCCCGTCGAGAGGCGACGGCATCGTCGTCCTCGCAGCGTCCTCGCTCACCGACGTCGTCCCAGCGGTCGGCGCGCGAAGCGGTCAGCAGCTCACCACATCCTTCGCCGGCTCCCAGACGCTCGTCGCGCAGGTCGAGCAGGGAGTGCCGGCCGACGTCGTCGTGACCGCGGACGCCGCGTCCATGGATCGGCTCCGCGTCGACCGCAAGATCGACGGGTCGCCGACGGCGGTGGCGCGCAACCGCCTGGAGATCGTCGTACGCCGAGGCAACCCGCACCACGTCGCGCGGCTCGCAGACCTCGAGCGGCGCGACGTCGTCGTAGTCCTTGCGGCGCCCAGCGTGCCGGCGGGGCGCGCGACGACAGAGGCGCTGCGCAGGGCCGCCGTGACGCTGCGGCCGTCGTCCCTCGAGGCCAGCGTGCGCGGCGTCCTCACCAAGGTGCGCCTCGGGGAGGCCGACGCCGGAGTCGTCTACGTGACCGACGTACGAGCCGGCGGGAACGGTGTCTCCGGGGTTCCGATCCCCGACCCGGTCAACGTCGTGACGACCTACCAGGCAGCGGTGCTCCGGAACGCCGGCTCCCCGCAGGCGGCGCGAGGCTTCGTCCGGGCCCTCACCAGCGACGACGGCCGGCGACAGTTCCTCCGGTACGGCTTCCTCGCACCTTGAGGCGCAACCCGGCGCCGCTCGCGCTCACCGTGCCAGCCGCGGTCGGTGTCGCCTTCCTCGCGCTGCCCTTGATCGGGTTGCTGGTCCGTACGCCGTGGTCGCGCTTAGCCGGCGACCTCACCTCCGGAGGGTCACTGACGGCGCTGCGGCTCTCGCTCGTCTGCTCGCTCGGCGCGCTGGGCCTCACGATCGTGTTCGGCGTGCCGCTCGCCTGGGTGCTGGCACGGGTCGACTTCCCTGGGCGTTCGCTGCTCCGCGCGCTGGTGACACTGCCGCTCGCCCTGCCGCCCGTCGTGGGCGGCGTCGCGCTGCTCCTCGCCTTCGGTCGCCGTGGGCTGCTCGGCTCGCTCCTGCACGGGCTGGGGTTCTCCCCCTTCTCGACGCTCGGCGCGGTTCTCGCGGAGGCCTTCGTCGCGCTGCCCTTCCTCGTACTCGCCGTCGAAGGTGCCATCGCCGGGCTTGACCGGCGGCACGAGGATCTGGCCTCGACGCTGGGGGCGGGGCCGATCACGACGTTCCGCAGGGTGACACTGCCGCTGGTGGCGCCGGCACTGGCGTCGGGCGCCGTGCTGGCATGGGCCCGGGCGCTCGGTGAGTTCGGCGCCACCGTGACCTTCGCGGGCAGCCTCCCCGGCCGGACCCAGACGCTGCCGCTCGACGTCTACCTCACCTTGCAGAACGACCCCGAAGCTGCGATCGCCGAGAGCCTGCTGCTGCTCGTGCTGTCGGTGACACTGCTCGTGGCGTTCCGCTCCCGGTGGCTCGGCGCGTGGACCCGGTGACGCTGCTCGCGGAGGTCGTCACGGACACCGCCGTGCCCCTCGACGTCGAGTTGAGATGTGGCCCGGGCGAGGTGGTTGCCGTAGTGGGGCCGAACGGCGCGGGAAAGACCACACTGCTCCGGACGCTGGCCGGCCTGGTCCCGATGCCGCGTGGCCGGGTAGTCATCGACGGCCACGACGTGACCTCCCGACTTCCCCGCCAGCGCCGGGTCGGTCTGGTGACTCAGGACGGCGGTCTCTTTCCGCATCTGACCGCGCTGGCGAACGTCGCGTTCGGACCGCGCTCGCTCGGTGCGGGTCGCCGGGCCGCGGACGCCGTCGCCCGCGAGTGGCTGGACCGTCTCGGCGTCGGGAACCTGGCCGCGCTGCGGCCGGACCGGCTCTCCGGCGGTCAGGCGCAGCGGGTGGCGCTGGCCCGCGCGCTCGCCGTCTCGCCACGGCTGCTGCTCCTCGACGAGCCGCTCGCCGCGCTGGACGTCGCGACCAAGACCGACGTCCGTCGCGCGCTGCGGACCCACCTGTCGGCGTACGACGGGGTCTGCCTCATGGTCAGCCACGACCCGGTCGACGCGGTGCTGCTCGCCTCACGCATCGTCGTCCTGGAAGGCGGCCGGGTTAGCCAGGACGCGACTCCGGCGGAGGTAACCCGGGCGCCCCGCTCGGCGTGGGTGGCCCGGATGCTCGGGTGGAACGCCTACCGCGGGCGCCTCACCCACGACGGCCTGGCGCTGCCCAACGGCGGCGCGCTCGTCGCCGCCGATCCCGTGCCCGCCGCCGATCCCGTGCCCGCCGCCGGCGCGGGCCTCGCCGTCGTACCGCCGTGGGCGGTCGCCCTGCATCGACGACGACCCGAGGGCAGCCCGCGCAACGTCTGGTCCGGAACCGTCACGGAGATCACGCCCCTCGGCGCACGGCTGCGGGTGGCGGTCGCCGCCGCGGCGAGCGGGCCGGCCGAGCCACCCGGGCCGGCCGAGGTTGTCGCCGAGGTGACCACGGCCGGCGGAGCCGCCCTGGGCCTCGCCGATGGCATCAACGTGTGGGTGACGGTGAAAGCGACGGAAGTCACGGTGACGCGCTTGTAGCTACCATGCCAATGCCGAGGCGAGGAGGCCCGCCGTGACGTTGGGAAACGCCGTACCCGTTCCGCTCGCCGTTCGCAAGGAAGTCCCGGACCGCAACCTGGCGCTCGAGCTGGTGCGTGTCACAGAGGCCGCCGCCATGGCCGCCGCCCGCTGGGTCGGGCGCGGTGACAAGACCGGCGCCGACCAGGCCGCGGTCGACGCCATGCGGCAACTGATCGGCACGGTGTCGATGCGGGGCGTCGTGGTCATCGGCGAGGGCGAGAAGGACGAGGCGCCGATGCTCTTCAACGGCGAGGAGGTCGGCTGCGGCGAGGGACCGGAGTGCGACGTCGCGGTGGATCCCATCGACGGGACGACGCTCACGTCGAAGGGCATGAACAACGCGGTTGCGGTGCTCGCGGTCAGCGAGCGCGGCACGATGTACGACCCGTCGGCGGTCTTCTACATGGAGAAGCTCGTGACCGGGCCGGAGGCGGCTGACCTGGTCGACATCACCGCTCCGGTCGCCGACAACATCGCGGCGGTGGCGAAGTCCAAGGGGCGCAGCAACGAGGATGTGACCGTCGTCATCCTCGACCGGCCGCGACACCAGCAGCTCGTCGCCGAGGTCCGTGAAGCGGGAGCCCGGATCCTGTTCATCACCGACGGTGACGTCGCGGGCGCGATCATGGCGGCTCGGGAGGGCACCGGCGTCGACTTGCTGCTCGGCATCGGTGGCACGCCGGAGGGCATCATCGCGGCCTGCGCCGTCAAGTGCCTCGGCGGGGTGATCCAGGGCAAGCTCTGGCCACGCGACGACGACGAGCGGCAGCGTGCGCTCGGCGCCGGCCATGACCTCGACCGGGTGCTCTCGACCGACGACCTGGTCCGCTCGGACAACGTCTTCTTCGTCGCCACCGGCATCACCGACGGTGAGCTGGTGCAGGGAGTGCGCTACCGCAGCGGGAGCGCCACGACCGACTCGCTCGTCATGCGGTCGAAGAGCGGAACCATCCGTCGGGTCTCCTCCGAGCACAAGCTGACCAAGCTCCGCGCGTACTCATCGGTCGACTTCGAACGTCACCACTGACGGTCGCGGGACATCGGCGGGGCGGCTCCGTACGGCGGAGAATGGGCAAAGGCGCGAACGACGAGGGGACGACATGGCCGGGGAGTACCGGGTCGAGCACGACTCCATGGGCGAGGTGCGCGTTCCCAGGGATGCCAAGTGGCGGGCGCAGACCCAGCGCGCCATCGAGAACTTCCCGGTCTCGGGCCTGCGCATCGAGCCCGCACACATCGCCGCACTGGCTCGGATCAAAGGTGCCGCGGCGAAGGCCAACGCGGAGCTCGGGGTCATCCCCGACGACATGGCGAAGGCGATCCTCGCGGCGGCCGAGGAGGTGGCCGAGGGCCGGTACGACGACCAGTTCCCGATCGATGTCTTCCAGACCGGCAGCGGTACCTCCAGCAACATGAACACCAACGAGGTGCTCGCCACCCTCGCCCAGGAGCGGTTCGGCTCCGCGGTGCACCCGAACGACGACGTCAACGCCTCGCAGTCCTCGAACGATGTGTTCCCGTCGTCGATCCACCTGGCGGCAACCGACGCGGTCGTCACCACCCTGATCCCGGCGTTGCGACATCTCGAAGCGTCGCTGTCCGGCAAGGCCGAGGAGTTCGTCGACGTCGTGAAGAGCGGCCGCACCCATCTGATGGACGCGACACCGGTCACCCTCGGGCAGGAGTTCGGCGGCTATGCGGCGCAGGTGCGACTGGGCGTCGAACGCCTCGAGGACTGCCTTCCCCGGCTGGGGGAGCTGCCGCTGGGCGGTACGGCGGTCGGCACCGGCATCAACACTCCACCCGGCTTCGCGGCGAAGGTCATCGCCGAGCTGCGCACCCAGACCGGGCTGCCGCTATCCGAGGCACGCGACCACTTCGAGGCGCAGGGCGCCCGCGACGCCCTCGTCGAGGCGAGCGGCATGCTGCGCGTCGTCGCCGTGGCCTTGTACAAGATCGCGAACGACCTGCGCTGGATGGCCTCCGGCCCGCGCGCCGGCCTGGCGGAGATCCACCTGCCGGACCTGCAGCCCGGCTCCTCGATCATGCCGGGGAAGGTCAATCCGGTGCTGCCGGAGGCGGTCTGCCAAGTCGTCGCGCAGGTGATCGGCAACGACGCGGCGGTCGCCTTCGGCGGCACTGCCGGCAACCTCGAGCTCAACGTCATGCTGCCCGTGCTCGCCCGCAACCTGCTCGAGTCGATCCGGCTGCTCGCGAACATCTCCCGGCTGCTCGCCGACCGCTGCATCGATGGCATCACGGCCGACGAGGAGCGCTGCCGCTTCTTCGCCGAGTCATCGCCGTCGATCGTCACGCCCCTGAACAAGTACCTCGGCTACGAGGCGGCGGCGAAGGTGGCGAAGCAGGCACTCGCCGACGGCAAGACGATCCGAGACGTGGTCGTCGAGCTCGGCTACGTCGATGACGGCACGGTCACCGAGCAGCAGCTCGACGAGGCGCTCGACGTCCTTGCCATGACCCGCCGACCGGATCAGTAGTAGTTGTACGCGGTGGAGTGCGCCCACGCGGCGCACGGCGTGCCGTAGCTCCTGGCGATGTAGGACAGGCCCCACCTGATCTGGGTGGCGGGGTTGGTACGCCAGTCGGCGCCGAAGGTCGCCATCTTCGACCCGGGCAGCGCTTGGGGAATCCCGTACGCGCTGGATGAGGGGTTGTCGGCACGGGTTCGCCAGTTGCTCTCTCTGGTCCAGAGCGCGTCCAGGCACCGGAACTGACCGCCTCGCCAGCCTCGCTTCGCGACCAGGATTCGGGCGACACCGCGCGGATCGAGCGGCACCCGGGTCGCCGCGCGGCTGGCCCGCTTGGGGGCAGCCGGTTGGTTGAACGCGGAGTCCCAGCCGAGCGCCACCGCCCGTTCGGAAGCGAACTCCCGCTGCGGTGCGACGAGCTCGGTGACGTCGTACACCGGCGTCGTTGTCCGCACACTGAGTCCGGCCTGGGCCGGGCCGGGCAGGCCGGCGCCGGTTCCGGCGGTGACGGCGGCGACCACCCCCGTCGTTGCGGTACGGCGAACGAGCGCCCGGACGGAAATCCGGCTCAAGACAGCAACCTCCACGACGTGCGACAGACTTGCGACGAGACCTTGCGACCTGCGAAGCGGCCGCTGCTCTGCGGGCCCGGCAGGCGGTATAGCCGCGCAGCGATGCGCGAACTATCAGGGAAGAATGCCGGGAACTATCCGTACGCTAACAGGGCTGATCAGGACGATTCGGACAACCGCCATCGGCGCACGCGTGATTCCGGTCACATCTGGCTGTCAGGGCGGCCGTCAGTGAATGCCGGCGGGGGTCAATCCGCCGGGTCAATCGTTGAAGTGCCGAATCGCATGCAGCGACGTCGCCGTGAGCACCAGGCCGGTGAGAACGATGGTGATGGCGCACGCCAGGAGCGAGCCGGCGTCCCATCCGGTGAGAACCAGCGAGCGCAGGCCCTCGATCACATAGGTGACCGGGTTGACCCGGGCCAGCGTCTGCACCAACCCGGACAGCTGCTCGATCGGCACGAAGTTGGGCGTGAGGAACAGCAGCGGGAAGAAGATGATGAAGCTCACGTTGGTGGTTTGGACATTCTTGGTGCGCAGCGCGACGGTCTGGGCAATCCCGGCGTACGCGACGCCCCAGAGGGCCGAGAGCGCGATCAGCACCAGCACGCCCAGCGGTCCCGACCGAACCCGTGCGCCGAAAGCGAGGCCGACGAGGAGCACCAGCGCCGAGGCCAAGAGCCCCCGCACCAGGTCGGCGGCGAGCCGACCGAAGATGATCGACGTACGCCGGATCGGTGCGGTGAGCAGCTTGTCGAAGTAACCGATGTCGATGTCCGTGACCAGCGCGAGGCCGGATTGGGCTGTCGACACCGCGAAAATCATGGAGACCGGCAGCTGGAACGCGACGTAGGGCTGACCGTGCAGGAACGGCGTCGACCTCGGGAAGGTCTTCGCGACCTGGCCGATGTTGACGGCCAGGAAGAACAGCGGGATGAACAGGATCGGCAGCGTCGCCGCCGGGGTGCGGTAGATCTCGCGGACCGATCGTTTCGCGAGAAGGACGACGTCGCTCACGCCGCAGCCCTCGGAGCGCCGGCACCCTCCAGGCGACGGCCGGTCGCCTCGAGGAAGACGTCGTCGAGGGTCGGCCGGCTGATCGAGACAGCGGCCACCTCGACCCCGGCTTGCCCGATCGCGCGGACGACCGCGGGCACTGCGGCCGCGCCGTTGCTGACCGCGATGGCGATGCCCGACGCGGAGTCGGTGACGCGCACGACGCCGGGCAGCCCGTCGACCGCCGTGTGTGTCACCGCCCGGTCGGCCGAGCCGAGGTCGATGTGGACGACGTCGGAACCGAGCTGCTGCTTCAGCTCGGCGGGGCTGCCCCGCGCCACGATGCGGCCCTCATCAATGATCGCTAGCCGCCGGCAGAGCTGGTCGGCCTCCTCGAGGTACTGCGTGGTCAGAAAGACGGTCGTGCCGGTGGCGTTGATCCGGCGGACCTCCTCCCAGACGGTGATCCGGCTCGCGGGGTCGAGGCCGGTCGTCGGCTCGTCGAGGAAGAGCACCTCGGGCGAGTGGACGAGGGCGCTCGCGAGATCGAGCCGACGCTTCATGCCACCGGAGTAGGTGCGGATCGCGCGGTCGGCGGCGTCGGTGAGCCCGACGAGCTCGAGCAGCTCCCGAGTGCGCTCCCTAGCCGCCGGCCGGGGCAGGCGAGAGAGACCGCAGTGCAGCTCGAGCAGCTCGCGGCCCGTGGCCACCGGGTCGAGGCCGACCTCCTGCAGCGCCACGCCGATCCGCCGGCGGACCTCGGACGGGTCTCGGACGACGTCAACGCCGGCCACCCGCGCCTCGCCGCCGGTGAGCGGCAGCAGGGTGCACAGCATGCGGACCGTCGTCGTCTTGCCCGCTCCGTTGGGGCCGAGGAAGCCGAACATCTCCCCGCGCGGGATGGCGAGGTCGACGCCGCGTACCGCCTCGACACCACCCTTGAAGCTGCGCCGGAGGTCGTGGGCCTCAATCGCCAATGGTTGGTCTGTCACGAGTCGGGACCCTAGCCGGGCGGTGCGACAAAACGCGGCACGGCGCCTTCAGTAGCCGTAGCGCCAGACTTCGGCCTGCCCCCGGGGCGGCGGTGGCGGACGCCGCTGGCGCAGCGGCCAGGCGAGCAGAGCCCCCACGAGGAAGCCCACGACGTGCGCCAGGTAGGCCACCTCCGCGCCCGAGGTGACCGCACCGCCGCTGGAATACACGTACTGCAGGAGGAACCAGGAGCCCAGCACCAGCCAGGCCGGGAGGCGCAGGGGTAGGAAGAGCAGGAACGGCACCAGGCTCGTGACCCGCGCCCTCGGAAACAGCACCAAGTACGCCCCGAGTACGCCGGCGACGGCGCCGGACGCCCCGACCAGGGTGGTCGTCGAACCGGTGTTGCCGAAAGCAAAGCCGTACGCGGCCGCATAGCCGCTGAACAGGTAGAAGAACAGGAAGCGCAGCCGACCGAGCCGGTCCTCGACATTGTTTCCGAAGACCCAGAGGAAGAGCATGTTGCCGAGCAGGTGCAGCCAGCCGCCGTGCAGGAACATCGAGTACAGCACGCTGAGGGCAGGCACCTTCTGATAGCGCTGGACCGGGCACGCGAAGCTGCCCTGGTCGCTCTGCACGATGGTGCGGCGGGGGCTCAGTTGGCGGTTGCTGACCAGCTCCTTCGGGATGGCGGCGTACCTGTCGAAATAGGTCGTCTGTTCGCACACCGAGGCGACGCTGCTCGGATTGGTGACCAACGGCGCCTTGACGATCGGCTCGGTGAGGAAGACGGCAACGTTGATCAGCAGCAGCAGGTAGACCACGACCGGCCTACGGCGGACCGGGTTGTCGTCGTGGATGGGGATGACCACGGGCGACAGTCTGCCGGATTGGGTATCCGCCGCCGGTCGCGATCTCGCCAACGGGCGGGCGTGCTAGAGCGGGCGTCGCACTAGAGCGAGAGGTCTTCGAGCATCTCCGTGACCAGCGCCGCGATCGGCGACCGCTCGGACCGGGTGAGCGTCACGTGGGCGAAGAGCGGGTGCCCCTTCAGCGCCTCGATGACCGCGGCCACGCCGTCGTGGCGGCCTACCCGCAGGTTGTCGCGCTGGGCGACGTCGTGGGTGAGCACCACCCGCGAGCCGGCGCCAATCCGAGAGAGCACGGTGAGCAGTACGCCGCGCTCCAGCGACTGCGCCTCGTCGACGATCACAAAGGCGTCATGCAGGGAGCGCCCGCGGATGTGCGTCAGCGGCAGCACCTCGAGCATCCCCCGGTCGAGGACCTCGTCGACCACGGCGTCGTTGACGACGGCGCCCAGCGTGTCGAACACGGCCTGGGCCCAGGGCGCCATCTTCTCCGACTCGGACCCCGGCAGGTAGCCGAGCTCCTGACCACCCACCGCGTAGAGCGGACGGAACACGACGACCTTGCGATGCTGGCGCCGTTCCATCACCGCCTCCAGGCCGGCGCAGAGCGCGAGAGCGGACTTTCCCGTGCCGGCCCGCCCACCGAGCGACACGATGCCGATCTCGCCGTCGAGGAGCAGGTCGAGGGCGACCCGTTGCTCAGCGCTGCGACCGTGCAGCCCGAACACGTCCCGGTCGCCTCGGACGAGGCGCACCGACTTGTCGGGCAGCACCCGGCCGAGCGCGCTTCCTCGCGAGGAGACCAGCACGAGCCCGGTGTGACACGGCAGGTCGCGGGCCGGCTCCAGCTCGACCCGCTCGGCCGAGTAGAGCTCGGCGACCACGTCGTCGGCCACGTCGACCTCGGCCATGCCGTTCCAGCCGGTCTCGACCGCGAGCTCCGCCCGGTACTCGTCGGCCAGCAGGCCGACGGCCGCCGCCTTGACGCGTAGGGGAAGATCCTTCGAGACCAGCACGACGTCGACACCGTCGTCTGCCAGGGCCCGGGCCACTGACAGGATCCGCGCGTCGTTGTCGCTCGCCCGTGGGTCGACGTTGTTGAGCTCGACCCGAAGCGTTCCGCCGTCCGCGCCAACCGGGACCGGCGCGTCCAGCCGGCCGTGTCGCGCCCGCAGGTCGTCGAGCGAGCGCAGGGCCTGCCGCGCGAACCACCCGAGCTCCGGGTGGGCGCGCTTTGCCTCCAGCTCGCCCACGACGACCAGGGGCAGGACGACGTCGTGCTCCGCGAACCGCGTGAGAGCGGCGGGATCGGCCAGCAGCACGGAGGTGTCGAGGACGTACACACGCCGACGGGACAACCCGATTCCTCTCCGGCGACCGGCGACGGCCCGACCGCCACAGCGACCGTACGCCGAGCGGCACCCCCCGCCGACCCGACACGCGGCCGCGCCGCAGTCGGGTCGTCAGGTCCCGAAGCGGCGGCAACGAGCGGCGTAGGACCTCAGCGCGCGCAGGAAGTCGACCCGCCGGAAGTCCGGCCAGTACGCCTCGCAGAAATAGAACTCCGAGTGCGCGCTCTGCCATAGCAGGAAGCCCGACAGGCGTTGCTCTCCCGACGTTCGGATAACGAGGTCCGGGTCGGGTTGACCGCGCGTGTACAGGTGGTCCGCGATGTGCTCGACCTCGAGCAGCGCGGCTAGCTCCTCGAGGGAGGTACCTCGCTCGACGTGCTCAGTGAGCAGCGAACGTACGGCGTCGGCGATCTCCCGCCGGCCGCCGTACCCGACCGCCACGTTGACCATGAGACCGGCCTTGTCCCTGGTGCGTTCGACCGCCTCCTTCAGCACCCGCGCGGTCTCGTCCGGCAGCAGGTCGAGCGAACCCACCGGGTGCACTCGCCACGGCTTCGCCGGTCCGGCCAGCTCGGTGACCGTGCGTTCGATGATCCGCAACAGCGGCGCAAGCTCATCCGCCGACCGGGTCAGATTGTCCGTCGACAAGAGCCAGAGCGTTACCACCTCGACCCCCGCGTCGCCGCACCACCCGAGCAGTTCGGTGATGCGGTCGGCGCCCCGCCGGTGACCGGTCGACACGTCCCCGGCCCCGACGGCCCGCGCCCAGCGTCGGTTGCCGTCGAGGATGACGCCGACGTGGCGCGGCGTCGGTGCACCGGCCAGCGACGCAGTGAGCCGCTTCTCGTACGCCGAGTAGGCGAGGTCGCGGATCCCCACGTCCGGACACCTCCTCACTCCCGGGGAGTCAGCGTAACGGCGTCTTGACGGGACGTCCCTTCCGACTTACCAGCACCTGGTCCCGTCCCTTGCGCTTGGCCTCGTACAGCGCGGCGTCGGCCCTGGCGACCACGTCCTGGGGCTCGTCCAGTCCCTCGTACGCCGCGACACCGGCCGAGAGGGTCTGCTCCCCCGGCGTACGCCGGCGCAGCTCGTCGACGAGATCCACCGCATCCTCCAGCGCGCAGCGCGGCAGCAGCAGGGCGAACTCCTCGCCGCCGTAGCGGCACAGCAGGTCCCCTGGGCGCAGGCGGTTGCGCCAGGCCTTAGCAGCGGTTCGTAGCAGCTCGTCGCCGGCGAGGTGACCGCGGGTGTCGTTGAACTGCTTGAAGTGGTCGAGGTCGACGAGCGCGACGGCGAGCGGCGCGGCGTCGCGACGCGCCCGGCTGGTCTCGCGGGCGAGTGCGGCGTCCCATGCCCGCCGGTTGGGCAGGCCGGTGAGACCGTCGGTCGCCGCCTGCTCGGCAAGCACCTTGGCCTGCTGCTCGATCCGCGACACCAGCCCGGCCATCCGGGCGATGACGAGCAGGACGATCCAGCCGCCGGCGACGACGACGAGGTAGCCGTCACGCACGTCGCCCCGCGCGAGCTCGAAGGCGAGCACCCCCGGCGCGGTCAGCGCCGCCACGGCGAGCGCGACCAGCCGGCGGGTGCTCAACGTCACCGGCGTGGCGATGGCCGGCGGTTGCACAGCGGGCGTCGCGCGGAGGGCCGCAGCGGCAAAGCAGCAGTAGGACGCCACGCGACTGACCGGCACGAGGACCGGCGGGTCGTTCATTATCGACGCCGCAGCGAGCACGTCACCGACGAGCAGGAGCAGCACGCCGACGAACAGCAGCTGGAAGGCCGGCGTACGCCGCCGGACGTTCGTGGCGAGCCGCCACAGAAGTCCCAGGACGGCCACGTCGAGCGCTGCGTACGCCGCGCACAGCACGCCGGCGGAGGTCTCCACGCCGAGCGGGGCGACGATGAACACCCAGCTGTAGAGCCCCGCACCGGTTCCCAGGATCGCCGAGTCGACAAGGGCACCGGAGGACCAAGGGCGGCCACGGCGGTGCAGCAGTGTCAGTGCTCCCGGCAGCAAGAAGGCGTATCCCACCAGGCGGGCGCCGTCCGCCAGCGACGGGAGATGACTCCCCCGCCAGTCCGCAAAGCCGGCCGCGAGCGTCTGCCCGACGACAGTGGCGAGCAGGCCCGCAGTGAGTAGCTGCCAGCTCCGGGGCAGGCCCGAGCGCCCCCGGCGGACGCCGAGCAGCATGGCGCCGACGGCGACCGCGCCGGTCGCCGCGAGCAGCACGCCGCCCGGCCAATTCCCCATACTTCGAGGATCAGCGCCGTGGGGCCCCGAGAAAACCGCCGGCCGCCGCCCGGCGATGGGGCGACGGCCGCAGGCGGTGCTACGCCGTTCGGGTCACGCTGCGTTACTACCGACCGAGTTCCTACCGACCGAGTTACTACCCGGTCGAGTTACTACCCGACTGACTTGACGATCTCCTCGGCCAGGCCAGGGAACTTCGCAAGGAACTCCGCGCGCTCCTTCTTCAGCCGCGCGACGGTCCGCTGGTACTCCTCGACACGGCCCTGCCGCTCGTAGAGCCGGCGCGGCTGGAGCAGCTCCTCGTCGTCGATGCCCGGAACGCTGGTGGCCACCTCGTACCCGAAATCCGGGTCCTGCTCCCAGGCGATCGAGTCGGTGACGATGCCCTCGACGAACGAAGCTGAGTGGCTGATCTTCATTTTCTTCGCCCGGTCGCTGTCGGCCGGTCCACCGATCGACCCGGTGTTGAGCAGGAAAACCTTGAGCTCGTGACCGTCCAGCAGCTCCAGGAAGCGGTTGCCCATGTCGGAGTGCAGCCGCGGGAAGAACGGGTTCGTGCCCGGCACCCGAAGCGCCTTGCCCTCCTCGTCCTTGCCACCGGCGCTGGTGCCGGTCGTCTCACCGAGCATGAAGTACGCCGCCGCCTGCGCGCGGTCGAGCCGGGCCACCCCGGGCACGATGTTCTCGTTGCGGTTGAGGATGACGAGGTACTCGGCCGGCTGGAGGTCGCGGGCGTCGTACGGGTCGACATAGCGGAACGGCCAGGTGGTGCGGCCGTTCTTGGTGTACGACGTGTCGAAGAAGTCGACCTTGCCGTTCTCGTCGACGCTGACGTTCTCGAGATAGGCATCGGGCTTCGTCGTGGCCGCGTAGATCTCCGGCTCGGTTTCGGGCGAGAGGCCGAACGTCTTCGCGAAGCATCCGTTCTCCGTGCCGTAGACCTTGCCGCCCGGCATCAGCGCGATGAAGTCGTCCTGCACCGGCTTGGACTCGAGCACGGCGCGGAACGTCGTGGTCGTCTTGCCGGTACCGGAGAGCCCGACGATGAGGACCGTCTTCTTCTCGCCGTCGACCGGGACCATCTTGGCGCCGGCATGCATGGCCAGGCCACCGCGCTCATGGACGATGTTGTTCCACATGCGCAGGCCACCCTTTTTCGACTCACCGAAGTAGTCGGAGTTCATGACGCGGGTGACGTTGGCGTCGAGGTCGACGACGATCGCGCGGTCGTTGGGGTAGCCCTCGACGGCGAGGTTGGGCGTGTAGACCACGGTGGTGGCCGGGTCGGACGACGCGGGGTCCTCGCCCTCGTCGAGCGGGAAATACAGCTGCTGCTGCATGCCGGCGACGTTGGCGTTCGCCGCCTCGATGATCAGGCGCGCCCTGGTGCGGAACGTCGGGTCGTTGCCGATATAGCCGTCGACGACGACCATGTCCTGCCCGGCGATGTAGTCGTCCTGCAGCGCCGCCAGCCGGGCCGCCTCGTCGCGGCCGATCGTCTGGGCGGTGACCGAGTCGGGGTCGTCGGTCGCGATATACGTCGACGCGGTGCTGCGCGAGTCGACCCGCGCCTTGACGACGACGTTGCCGAACTCCGTTGGCTGGGAGTTGGGCATCTTCTCGGCCAGCTCGCGCAAGCGCTCGGGCGAGGGGTTCCACTCGGTCGACTTGGCCTTCAGCTGGTATGCCACAGGTTCCTCCTGGGTCGCCGGGACGACTCGGCCCGGACGGCTTGGGGTTGGAGGCAGGACAGTCTAGCGTTCGCTGATCACCCTTGGTAGCAAGGGTCCGCCGGGGCTGGCCGGCAGGCGTCCGCCACCGTAGCGTCTGTGGCGATGGACCGACCGGGCCGGGACTCGCTTCCCGAGGCGCTGCACGATGCCGCGCTCTCGACGATCGCGGCCGTCACTCCCCGGCTTCGGGGATGGCTGCACGCGGCAGCGTTCCCCCTCGCCGTCGTCGGCGGCGTCGTACTCGTCACGCTCGCCGATGGCCCGCGGGCCCGCGCGGCATGCGCGATCTACGCGGTCACGGCGGCATCGCTGTTCGGGATCTCGGCCCTCTACCACCGCGGCCGTTGGTCGGGTCGAGCCCGAACCGTCCTGCAGCGGCTCGACCACGCCAACATCTTCCTGATCATCGCCGGTACGTACACCCCCTTCGCGGTGCTCGTGCTCCCATCCGGACAGGGACACGCCCTGCTGGCAGCGGTGTGGGCAGGGGCGGTAGCCGGCGTCGCGTTCCGGATGCTGTGGCATACGGCGCCGCGCTGGCTCCAGGTGCCGGCCTACCTCGCGCTGGGCTGGACCGCCGTGTTCGCGTTACCGGTCCTCGTCCGCGAGGGCGGCGTGGTGATGACCGCCCTGATCATCCTCGGCGGCGCGCTCTACAGCCTGGGGGCGCTGGTCTACGCCGTACGCCGGCCCGATCCGGCACCGCGGATCTTCGGCTTCCACGAGGTCTTCCACGCGTTGACGATCCTCGCTTTCTCCAGCCAGTACATCGCCGTGTCGCTCGCGGCGTACTGACCGGAGGGGTTCCGGCAACGACGACCGGGGGTCAGACCGTCGGACCACCGGCGCGGGCCTCCCCGACGGCCACGAGGGCGCCGCGGAGCTGCTCGATCCAGTCGCCTTGGTGCTGCGCGACGAGACGCACGCACCAGGCGAGCGCGTCGGAGCGGGAGCGGGCGACGCCGGCGTCGACGAGTGTGTCGAGCACGACCCGCTCCGGCTGACGGAGTCGGGTCATCACCGGGATCGACATCGTTGTGAAGAGCGCGCGGCTTTCCCCGCAGACGGCACCCCACGCGACCTTGTGGCCGAAGTGCTGCTCCATCTCGCGGGCGATCGTCATCCGCCGCTCGCGGGTCTCCTCGCGGAACCGCTTGGTCCGGCCGGCCTCCGCAGCCCGCTGGGCGAGGTCGTCGCCCTCCACCGGGGGAGCCGGCAGTCGCCCGACGACGAGAATCTCCTCCCGGTCGACGGTCACCTCCGGCGTGCCCTCGAACCACTGGTCCGGCAGTCGGCCGGACAGCCACCCTGAGATCGTGCTGCTGTCGCTCATTCGTCTATTACACACTTACACCGTTGCACCGTCAAGACCCAAGACCACCTCGGGAGACACCGAGAGCCGCCGCCAGTTCGTCAGCGGAGGTCACCGGCCGTTCACAGACGAAACCGCGGCACACGTACGCCGCCGCGCGGCCGTCGACGAGCGGGCGGCCGGCCAGCAGGGGCGTCCAGGCTTGTCGGGCCGGGCTGCCGACGGCAACGACCACCGATCCCGCAGGCGCCCGGCGGGCCACCGACTCGAGGACGTCGCGGTCGGGTCCCGACGGCCCGACGACGGCGACCTCGGCGGGGCCGGCGAGCACCGCCTCGCCCACCGCCGCAGCCCAGCCGGCGAACCGTGTGAAGCGGGGCAGCAGCGGTGCGAACGTGGCGAGGGCCGCCGTGGCCGCCGCCCGGTGGCTTTCGGAGCCGGTCAGCGCCGCATAGGTCAGCAGGGCACCGGCCGCCGCCGACGCGCCGGAGGGTGTGGCGTTGTCGGTGGGGTCCCGGGGTCGACGTACGAGACGTTCCGCGTCGTCCGCGGTGTCGTAGAAGCCGCCGCTGCCGTCGCCGAAGTGGGCCAGCACGATGTCGAGCAGCTCCCCTGCCCAGTCAAGCCACCTCGCATCCGCGGTGACGGAGGCCAGCGCGAGAACTCCCTCGGCGACGTCGCCGTAGTCCTCCAGGACACCGGCGTTGTCGCCGGCCCGACCATCACGGGAGGTACGCCGCAGCCGGCCACCCTGCGCGTGCACGTCACGCAGCAGCTCGGCCGCCTCGACCGCCGCCTGCACCCACCCCGGTTCATCGAACACCGCGCCGGCCTCCGCCATGGCGGCGACCGCGAGGCCGTTCCACGCCGCGACGACCTTGTCGTCCCGGCCCGGCGGCACCCTTCGGGCCCGCAGCTCGAAGAGTCGCCTCCGCTCGCTGGAGTAGCGGTGCAGGTCCGCCGGGTCGTGTAGCAGCTGCAGCACCGAGCGGCCATGCTCGAACGTGCCCTCCGGAGTGACCGAGAAGAGCTGGGCGGCGTAGGGACCGACCTCCTCGGGTGTCCAGGCGTAGAACCTGCCCTCCTCGCCCTCGCTGTCGGCGTCGAGGGCGGAGGCGAAGGCGCCCTCGGCGGTGCGCAGATCGCGGAGCAGGAACCCCGCGATCTCGCGCACAACGCGCCCGGCCAGCGCGGAGCCGGTCTGCAGCCATAACTGTGTGTAGAGCCGTAGCAGAAGGGCGTTGTCGTAGAGCATCTTCTCGAAGTGCGGCACCACCCACTCCGCGTCGACCGAGTATCGGGCGAAGCCGCCGCCGAGCTGGTCGTACATGCCGCCGCGGGCCATCGCCTCGCAGGTGCCCTCGACCATCTGGAGGGCGGCGGGGCTACCGCTGCGGGCATGCGCCTTGAGGAGGAACTGCAGGCACATGGACGGCGGAAACTTCGGTGCCCGACCGAAACCGCCACGCTGCCGGTCGTAGTCGCTGTGCAGGGCTTCCACCGCGGCGTCGAGAACCTCCGCCGTCACCTCGCCCGGCTGCCCCGCCACGTGGCCGCCGAGCTGGCGTACAACGTCGGCACCGGCGCGCTCGAGCTCGTCGCGGCGCTCCCGCCAGCCCTGGGCCACCGCCAGCAGCACCTGCCGGAACGCCGGCATGCCGTGCCGCGGCGCCGGCGGGAAGTACGTGCCGCAGAAGAACGGCTCGCCGGCCGGCGTCAGGAACGCCGTCATGGGCCACCCACCCTGACCGGTCATGGCCTGCACGGCCTCCATGTACACCGCGTCGACGTCCGGCCGTTCCTCCCGGTCGACCTTGATGCAGACGAAGTGCTCATTCATGACCTGCGCGGTCGCGTGGTCCTCGAAGGACTCGTGAGCCATGACATGGCACCAGTGGCAGGCGGCGTACCCGACCGAGAGCAGGACCGGCACATCACGCCGCCGCGCCTCGGCGAATGCAGCCTCCGACCACGGCCACCACTCGACCGGATTCTCCTTGTGCTGCAGCAGATACGGGCTCGTGGAGTCGGCCAGTCGATTCGGCATCGGCCCATCCTTTCCCGGCGCGTCCCGGAGCGCCAGCGGGCATCCTGCTGTGGTGCGGGTGACGAGCAGCATCGACGTACCGGAGCGCGAGCTGCGCTGGCGGTTCTCCCGCTCGTCCGGGCCGGGCGGTCAGTCGGTCAACACGAGCGACACGCGCGTCGAGCTGTCGTACGACGTGGCGCGCTCGCCGGCCCTGCCCGCCTCGCTACGGGCTCGGGCGCTCGACCGGCTCGGCGACCGCCTCGTCGACGGTGTGGTGACAGTGACCGCGTCGGAGCACCGCAGCCAACTGCGCAACCGCGAGGCGGCGCTGGTCCGGCTGGCCGCGGTGCTGCGCGAGGCGCTCGCCCCGCCGCGGCAGGCGCGCCGGCCGACCCGTCCCACCCGATCGGCCCGCGAGCGGCGCCTCGAGCTCAAGCGGCACCGCGCTGCGGTCAAGCGCCTGCGGGGTCGTCCGGAGGAGTGATCGGCCGGGCCGGGGCCGCGCGGTCGGCCGGCGGCGGCTCGGCCAACGCGCGGCCGGTCGAGGAATCGTCGAAGCTACGCGGCACCCGGCGTAGCTGCTTGTTCAGCGAGCGGAAGAGAAGTACCGCCACCAGGCATAGCACGACGACGACGAGGAGCCCGACCGGGCCGGACTGGCCAGCCCCGACGTCGACGGCCAGGAAAGCGGCGGTGTGCATCCGCTCAGCGTCTCACCTCCGCGATGGGGGATGCGGCGACGGCGGACCGTTCGGCGAGCAGGGACCGAAGGTCATCCGCCGCCAGTGGCCGGCTGAAGTAGAAGCCCTGGGCGAGCGGGCAACCGAGCTCGACGAGCTGGTCCCGCTGCTCGACGGTCTCCACCCCCTCCGCGATGGTGTCGAGCCCGAGGTCGTGGGCCAGCCGCAGGACGCCGGTGACGATGTGCGCCCTGGCGTTGCCGTCGTCGATGGCGCTCACGAAGCTTCGGTCGATTTTGATGGTGTCGAGCGGAAGCATCTCCAGTTGCGCGAGCGATGCGTAGCCGGTGCCGAAGTCGTCGACCGCCAGGCGGAGGCCAAGCGCCTTCAACGCGAGCAGCGTGGGTAGGCAGTCCCGACTCACCGCCTGCGACTCGGTGATCTCCAGCGTCAGCAGGGCAGCCGGCAGTCCGGTCTCCTCGAGGACGCGGCGGACGTCGGCGACAAAGCCGGGATCCGCGGGCTGCCGCGCGGAGACATTGACCGACAGGGTGATCGGTAGGCGACCGGAAAACTCCAGGTGCCAGGCGCGTAGCGTCTCGCACGCGTGGCGCAGCACGAGTCCACCCAGGGCCAGGATGAGACCCGTCTCCTCGGCCAGCGGGATGAACTCCGCCGGCGACACGGTCCCCAGCGTCGCGCTGTCGAAGCGGGCCAGCGCCTCGACCCCAGAAATTCCGCCGTCGCCCAACCGCACCACCGGCTGGTAGACGACGTGGACCCGGTCCTGCTTCGACCCGTCCAACGCGGCACGCAGGCCGTCCTCGAGCTGGCGACGGCGACTCGCCCGTTCGCTCATCTCCGGCGCGTAGCGCAGGCAACGCGACTTGCCCTCCGCCTTCGCGGCGTAGAGCGCAAGGTCCGCGACGGTCAGCAGGCCGATCTCGGCTCCGGTCTCGGCGTCGACGTCCGACAGTGACGCGAGGCCCACACTGGCGGACAGGCGCAGTCGCTGGCCGTCGAGCGTGACCTCGTCGGAGAGCACCTCCACGAGGCGGGCGGCGACCGCTTGCGCCTCGTCCGGCCGAGTGCCCTCGAGCAGGATGGCGAACTCGTCGCCACCCAACCGCGCGAGCAGGTATCCCGACCGAAGCACTCCTCCCATTCGGTCCGCGGCGACGACGAGCACGTCGTCGCCCGCGCGGTGACCGAGCGAGTCGTTGACGCCTTTGAAGTCGTCGAGGTCGACGTAGAGCAGGCTCGTCTCGGACCCGTTCCACCCCGCCCGGGCGACCGCGTCCCGGAGCCGGTCGAAGAAGAGCACCCGATTGGGCAGCCCGGTCAGTGCGTCGTGTGTTGCCTGGTACGCAGCCTCGGCGCGGCGCCGCCGTTCCACCTGTCGCCGGCGTCGCTCCAGCACGGCGACCGCGCCGAAGGCCAGCACGACGATCGCAGCGAGACCGATGTCGCTGAGCCACCGCGCGCGGCGGCCGCTGCGCTCGATGTCGGAGATGCTGTCGTGGATCGCCTCGGCAGCGACCCGGAAGGCGGGTGCTCCCTGCACCTGGTCAAGCAGGATCGCCTCGGCGCGCCGTCCGCCGGCGAGCAAAGTCAGCTCACTGTCGGCCGCCGTTTCGTAGTCGTCGATCGCCGCGGTGAGCCGCCGCCCGTCCTGCGCGTCCATGCCCTCGCGCCGTGCCTGCGCCAGCAACGCGATCATGTGCTCGCGCACCGCCCGCTGGCGTGTCGCGATCGCCGGCACGGGATAGCGCCCGGAGAGTGCCCGCCACTGCTCGGCGTCGTGCTCCAGCAGGCCGGCCCGCACTCCGGTGAGGTCGCGCTCCCCCGCGACCGCCCGCTCACCGACATGCTTGAGGGTGAGCAGGGACCCCACGGCGGCCGCGACGATGGCGACCACTGCCCAGGACGCCAGCCAGCGATGCAGCGGGGCTCGCCATCGGCAGGCGGTGACCCACCGGGCGGCTGCCGGTCGGGCTCCTAGGCGGTCCACGTTGTGCTAGATCGGCTCTGCGGTCGGCAATCTCGCTACTGCGACCGGGCTACCCGGTAGCGCGCAAAGTGTCCCGAACGCCGGCAAAGAGGTCGTCCTCCGGAAGCTGGGTCTGCACCAGCGACCGGGCGAGCTGGAAGTCCTCGGTGGGCCAGGTGTCCTGCTGCAGCTCGATCGGGCAGACGAACCAGAAGCTGTTGGGGTCTACCTGCGTCGCATGTGCAAGCAGCGCCCGGTCGCGCACCGCGAAGAAGTCGCCGCACGGCACCTTGGTCGTCACCCGCTCGGCGTCACCCGGCTTGTCGACCCACTTCTCGAGGCGCTCGGCGTACGGCGACTCCACCCCGACGTGCAGCATCGCATCGTGCAGGGCCTCGAAGCGGGCCTTGTGGAAGCCCATCTGGTAGTACAGCTTGAGCGGCTGCCACGGGGCGCCGAGCTCCGGGGCATACGACGGGTCCCCGGCGCGGTCGAAGGCGAACATCGACACCTGGTGGCACATGACGTGGTCCGGGTGCGGGTAGCCGCCGTTCTCGTCATAGGTCAGCACGACGTGCGGGCGCTCGCTGCGCATCAGCTCCACCAGTGGGCGCGCCGCGATCTCCACGTCGAGGGAGGCGAAGGAGCCCTCCGGCAAGGGCGGCAGCGGGTCGCCCTCCGGCAGCCCGGAGTCGAGAAACCCCAGCCACACCTGGCGTACGCCGAGAATCTCCCTCGCACGCTCCATCTCGCGCCGGCGTACCTCTGCCAGGTTGTTGACGATCTCGGGGCGATCCATCGCCGGGTTGAGGATGGAGCCGCGCTCGCCGCCGGTCAACGTGGCGACGACGACATCGGCGCCCTCCGCGACGTAGCGCGCCATCGTCGCGGCGCCCTTGCTCGACTCGTCGTCCGGGTGCGCGTGGACGGCCAGGAGACGCAGCTGCTCAGGAGGCACGGGATAATTGTCGCCGATGTCGACACCTGCCCGGTCCGCCGACCGGTACGCCGCCCGCCGGCGCCCGCCACGCGTCTTCTACGCCGTCGCGGCGGTGCTCGGAGTCGCCCTTCTCATCGTCGTTCTCGTCGTGGCGCAGCGGGTGTCCTCGCCGGACGTCAGCTACGGCGTCCGCTCATTTCACACCGGCGATCACGAAGTGCGCGTGGTCTTCGAGGTGAACAAGCCGGCAAGCGCGGTGGCGACCTGCGTTGTGCGGTCGCGCAACCGGGCCGGCGCCGAGGTGGGTCGGGAGGAGGTGACGGTGGGGCCGCAGCCGGCCGGCCGGCGGCTCGTGGTGGTCTCTCACGTGCTGCGCACTCGAGACGTGCCCACCACCGGCGAGGTGGGCGGATGCCGGCTGACGGGATAGCCTCGAAGCATGACCCAGACCGACACCACGAACGTCACGTGGCTCACCCAGGAGGCCTTCGACCGGCTCCAACGCGAGCACGACGACCTCATTTCCGGCCGCCGCGACATCTCCGCGAAGATCGAGGCGGCTCGCGAGGAAGGTGACCTCCGGGAGAACGGCGGCTACCACGCCGCCAAGGAGGAGCAGGGCAAGCAGGAGGCCCGGATTCGTCAGCTGGAGCAGCTGCTGCGTACTGCCAAGGTCGGCGAGGCGCCCACCGCTGCCGGCATGGCCGGCCCGGGCTTGGTGGTCAGGGTGCGCTTCGCCGACGGCGAGACCGAACGCTTTCTCATCGGGTCGCGTGAGGACACGACCCACGGGGAACTGGAGATCTACTCGGCGCAGTCGCCCCTCGGCCGGGCACTGACGGGCAAGCGGCCCGGCGATGCCGCGTCGTACATGCTTCCCAACGGCCGCGAGATGGGCGTCGAGCTCCTCGAGGTCAACAGCTACACCGGTTGAGCGAGAGGAGTTCGCAATGGAACAGGACGCGGCGCAGGAGCTGGGGCAGGACCCGTTTCCGATCGAGGGAATCGACGCGATCGTGTTCGCCGTCGGCAACGCCCGGCAGGCCGCGCACTTCTACTCCACAGCGTTCGGGATGCGGCTGACGGCGTACTCGGGGCCGGAGACCGGCAACCGCGACGAGGCGGCCTACGTCCTGGAATCCGGCGGTGCGCGGTTCGTCCTCCTGGGGCCGATACGCGCCGGAACTCCGCTCGGGCAGCACGTGGCTCGGCACGGCGACGGTGTCGTCGACATCGCGCTGCGGGTGCCGGACGCGGCCCGTGCCTTCTCTCTCGCCGTTGAGCGCGGCGCGAACCCGCTCGAGCAGCCGACGCTGCTCGAGGACGAGACCGGCAAGGTCGTGCGCGCAGCTATCGCGACGTACGGCGAGACGCGGCACTCGCTGGTCGAGCGGTCGGCGTACTCCGGTTCCTACCTGCCGGGTTTCGTGGAGCGCGAGCCGCTCCTCGCGCCGCCGGAGAAGCGCTACTTCCAAGCGGTCGACCACGTCGTCGGAAACGTCGAGCTCGGCCGCATGAACGACTGGGTGGAGTTCTACAACCGGGTGCTCGGCTTTACGAACATGAAGGAGTTCGTCGGTGACGACATCGCCACCGAGTACTCCGCGCTCATGTCGAAGGTCGTGGCCGACGGCAAGCGCAAGGTGAAGTTCCCGCTCAACGAGCCGGCGGCCGGCAAGCGCAAGTCGCAGATCGACGAGTACCTGGAGTTCTACGGCGGACCGGGGGCGCAGCACGTCGCGCTCGCCACCAACGACATCGTCGCCGCGGTAGAGCAGATGCGAGCCGCGGGCATGGACTTCCTGGCGACTCCGGACTCCTACTACGAGGACCTCGGCAACTGGGTCGGCGAGACCCGCGTGCCGCTCGACACGTTGCGGGAGCTGAAGATTCTCGCCGACCGCGACGAGGACGGCTACCTGCTGCAGATCTTCACCAAGCCGGTGCAGGACCGTCCCACGGTGTTCTTCGAGCTCATCGAGCGGCACGGCTCGCTCGGCTTCGGGAAGGGCAACTTCAAGGCGCTCTTCGAGGCGATCGAACGCGAGCAGGCGAAGCGCGGCAACCTCTAGCCTCTCCGGAACCGCCGGTAGCCTCTCCGGACCTGCCGGTCAGTCTCGGATGACGTGCATGACGGCGTTGATCAGTGCCAGATGTGTAAACGCCTGCGGAAAGTTGCCGAGATGGCGGCCGTTGCGTGGGTCGATCTCCTCGGCGTAGAGGTGCAGGGCGCTGGCGTAGCCGAGCAGCTTCTCGCAGAGCAGGCGCGCGCGCTCGGTCTCGCCGATCTCGGCCAACGCCGACACCAGCCAGAACGAGCAGATCGTAAACGTGCCTTCCTCGCCGGCGAGTCCGTCGTCGGTGTCCTCCATCCGGTAGCGCAGCACGAGGCCGTCGACCGACAACTCGTCGGCGATCGCCAGCACGGTGCGCCGCATCCGCTCGTCGTCGGCCGGCAAGAACCGGAAGAGCGGCATGAGCAGCACCGAAGCGTCGAGCGCTGAGGATCCGTACGCCTGAGTGAACACGCCGCGCTCGTCCACCCCGTTGCGGCAGATGTCGTCGCGGATCTCCTCCGCCGCGGCGCTCCACCGGGCATGGTTTGCGACGTCCTGGCGCAGTAGGGCGAGGCGGGCACCACGGTCGGCCGCCACCCAGCAGAACAGCTTGGAGGACGTGAAGTGCTGCGGGTCGCCGCGCACCTCCCAGATGCCCCGGTCTGGTTGGCGCCAGTGCTCCAGTGCCGTCTCCACCTGGCGAACCAGGATCGGCCACACCCGCTCCGGCAGGTAGTCGCGTGACTTGGTGTGCAGATAGACCGAGTCGAGGACCGCGCCCCAAACGTCGTGCTGCCGCTGGGTGTATGCGTCGTTGCCGACCCGGACGGGCTGGGCCCCCTCGTACCCGGAGAGGTGGTCCAGGGTGGACTCCTTCAAGCAGCGTTCCCCGTCGACGGCGTACATGATCTGCAGGTCGGCGTCGTTGGCGCAGGCGTCGGCGATGAAGTAGAAGAAGTCGTTGGCCTCCGAGTCGAAGCCCAGGGTGTACAGACCCCAAAGCGTGAACGTGGCGTCGCGCACCCATGCGTACCGGTAGTCCCAGTTGCGTTCCCCGCCCGGCGTCTCCGGCAGAGAGGTCGTCGCTGCCGCGAGCAGCGCGCCGGTCGGCGCGTAGGTGAGGCCCTTGAGGACAAGTGCGCTGCGCTGGAGATAGACCCGCCAGGGGTGGTCGGGGAAGTCCCCGCGGTTCAGCCACAGCCGCCAGAACTCCGACGTGCGAAGCATCGCCGCCCGGGCTTCGTCGTACGAGGCCGGCAGCGGCTGGTCCGCCCACGCGAGCGCGACGTAGCAGGCCTCTCCCTCGCGCATCATGTGCCGGGCGTGGGCACGCCGACCCTCGAAGCCGAGCCGCAGGTCAGTGACCAGCCGCAGCTGGGTGTCGATGCCCTCCGCCGACGCCAGCGCGGCGCCGTACCCGTCGTCGGTGTAGCTCCATGTCGCGTCCTGCAGGCCGTAACCGAAGACGGGCTCGCAGTCGAGGGCGATGTCGACAGTGCCGTGTACGCAGGTGATGAGGCGCACCAGCATGTGTTCGGCGTCGTAGTCGCTGGGCGTACGGCGATGCGTCCTGGACCGGCTGCCGGTCTGGTACCAGTGACCGACGCTCATGAAGTCGCGCACGATCAGCCAGCCGGTGTGGGTCTGCCAGGTGGTCTCCAGGATGTTCGTGCCCGGCAGGTAGCGCCGGCCGGCCGGAATCGTCACGTCCTCCGGACCGAGTCGGAAGCCACCAGCAGCTCGGTCCAGCATCGCGCCGAAGACCGAGGGGTCCTGCGGGCGCGGCAGGCACATCCACTCGACATTGCCACTGGGCGCGACCAGGCAGGTGAACTGGCAGTCGGAGAGGAAGGCGTAGTCGGCGATCGGTGGGAACGGGCTGCCGCCGACGTAGCGGTCGGCGCTGATGGCGTCGGTGCGGCTGAGCTGAGGTGCCTCGCCGCGCGCGTCCGCGTCGCTGTGCCTGTCCGCGTCGCCCCGAGTCGTCGTCACAGCTGTCCTCCGCGTCGTTGTCAGAGTCCCACCCGGAATCAGGCTGCTCTCGTCCCGTCGGGACGCTAGCGGCTGGCCGGTCCGGTATCCACCGTCATCCCAGCCAACACCGCTGAGCCGCCATCACCTTGTGCTCGCCGTGGCCGAGCACAAAGAAAGGGGTTACCTCTTGGACAGCGTCTTGGCGTCGCGACTGCTATAACATCGTCGCGTGCCGATGATATCGCATGATCCCGCTTGCCGGCTGGATTTGGCTCCTGCCGTCGCGCTGTTCCGCAGTCTCGGTGACCCGACGCGGCTGGCGATCGTGCACGAGCTGAGCCGGGGCGAGCGGCGGGTCGTCGACTTGACCAGGGTTCTTGGGATGGCTCAGTCCACGACGAGCGGGCACCTGGCCTGTCTGGCCGACTGTGGGCTGGTCACCTGCCGGCCGGCTGGGCGCCAGTCGTTCTACCGCCTCACGCAGCCCGACCTGCTCACCGTGCTCGCTGCCGCCGAGCGCCTGCTGACCGCCACCGGCAGCGCCGTCGCGCTGTGCCCGAACTACGGGATCGACAGCTCCGTCACGGCTGTGGCCGCATCGCCGTGAGCGATCACGGTCACAACCACGCGGTTCCCGCTGGGCGCAGCTACCGGCGGCGCCTGCCGATGGTGCTGGGGATCTCGGCCACGATCCTCGTCGTCGAGGTCGTGGGTGCCCTGGTGTCGGGGAGCCTTGCCCTGCTCGCCGACGCTGGGCACATGCTCACCGACGTCGCTGGCCTGAGCATGGCTGTGGTCGCGTCCGTGCTCGCGAATCGGCCGGCGACCGATGAGCGCACCTGGGGTTACCGGCGCGCGGAGGTACTGGCTGCCGCCGCCCAGGCAGCCGTCCTTCTCGCCGTCGGCGTGTTCGTGCTCATCGAAGGCGTCCGGCGCCTGCTCGAGCCACCCGAGGTGGGCAGCACGGCCATGGTGGTCTTCGGCCTGATCGGCCTTCTCGGCAACGCCGTGTCGATCATGCTGCTGGCCCGCACCCAGGGTGCCAACCTCAACACCCGGGCGGCGTTCCTGGAAGTCGTCAACGACGCCCTCGGCTCGGTCGCCGTCCTTGTCGCCGCCCTGCTCATCGCCACAACCGGGTGGCAACGAGCCGACGCCGTGGCCTCGCTGCTGATCGGTGCGCTGATCTTGCCGCGCACGTGGAGGCTGCTTCGAGAGACGGTCGACGTTCTGCTGGAGGCCACCCCCAAGGGCGTGGACCTCGCCGAGGTTCGCGCTCAGCTGCTCGAGGTCGCCCACGTCCGAGACGTCCACGACCTGCACGCCTCGACCGTCGCCACCGACCTTCCCGTACTCACCGCGCACGTCGTCGTCGAGGACGGCTGCTTCAACGACGGCCACGTCCCGCAGCTTCTCGACGAGGTCCAAGCCTGCCTCGTCGGACACTTCGACGTCGGCCACTCCACCTTCCAGTTCGAACCGACCAGCCACGCCGATCACGAGCACCCCGCGCATGTCTGACACGAATGCCCGGGTTGGTCAGGCGGCCCGACATGCGCCCGATCCGGACGGTTGTGAAACCGTGGGCGCTGATGAGTATCGCCACGACGCCGGTGAGGAGCCTGCCCGGCGGCGCCCCGGCGGCGCTCAGTGGCTCCGCGCGGCACGCCGGGTGCGCCTACTGTCCTGGTTCTCACTGATCTGGATGACCGGTGAGGGCGTCCTCGGTCTCCTTGCCGGCGTGGCCGCCGCGTCTATCGCCCTCGTGGGGTGGGCGCTGGGCTCGGCCATCGAAGGCCTCGCCTCCGTCATCGTGATCTGGCGCTTCACCGGCGGGCGGACCCTGTCCGAGACGGCCGAAGCCCGGGCGCAGAAGGCCGTCGCCGTCTCGTTCTTCCTCTTGGCTCCCTACATTGCCGTCGAGAGCGTGCGGGATCTCCTGACCCACCATGAGACGACGACGAGCGTGCTCGGCATCGTGCTCACGGCAGCGAGCCTGATCGTCATGCCAGCCCTGGGTCTGGCCAAGCGGCGCCTCGGGGGACGTCTCGGCTCCGCAGCCACCGCAGGTGAAGGCACCCAGAACCTGCTGTGCGCGGGACAGGCCGCAGCGGTGCTGATCGGACTCGGCCTCACCGCGGCGTTCGGCTTGTCGTGGCTGGATCCGCTCGTGGGTCTCGTCCTCGCGGGCGTCGCCGTGCACGAGGGCCGCGAAGCGTGGCGCGGCGAAGAGTGCTGCTGACCACCAGTCGCGCCGGAGCCACCATGGAAGGGACAACGACAGCTTCGGGCGGGTCGTGCGCGCCGACCAGCAGTGGCTCCTGGCTCAGGGCGTACAAGGAATGGATGGGCCAGCGCTCCTTGCCCCTGTGGCTCGCCAACCCGCACTGGCGGGGTACAGCGCCAACACAGCAGCAAGGCGCGGCGGGCCGGGCTCACCACTCGCCCTCTGGACGAGTCTCGGGCAGACACCCTCGCCTGGGAGAAGACAAGGGACAGCCGCCGGGTACGCCAGGCCGGCCTGTCCGATACGGACGAGCGAGCCCTGCTCGAGGCGCTGACGCGGCCCTGACGCCCTCCTCGTCGGGCTTGACCTTGGAGTGCGCTCCAAGGCATAGCGTCCAACCATGCCCGCCCAGACGGAGGCCGCCCTCGACTGCTGCTGCGGCCCTCGACCAGCGCCATAGCGGGCTCGCTCACTGTCGCGCAGCTCGCCCGTGCAGTCGGACTGACGTCGGACACGGTCCGCTATTACGAACGGGTCGGGCTGCTGCCCCCGCCCTCCCGCACCCGAGCAGGCCATCGCCGCTACGACGACACCGCGGTCGATCGGCTCCGCTTTATCCAAGGTGCGCAACGGCTCGGACTACGACTCCGCGAGATCAACACGCTGCTCAAGGTACGCGACACCGGTACCTGCCCGTGCCAGCCCGCGGAGGTCCTGCTCCGCCAGCACATCAGCGAAGTGGACGCCGAGCTCGCCCGCCTCACCGCCCTGCAGGCCGAGCTCGTCGAGATGGCCGACGCGCTCGCCGCCGCGCCGCCGGGCTCCGACTGCCCCGACCCAGCCCCAGGGACCTGGTGCCCCTCTGTCATCTCGGAGAGGAGGTGATGACCATGACAATCGACACTGACCTGTGCCCTTGCTGCGGCTCCGGCAGCTGCGACGGCTCCTGCGGCGACAGCTGCTGCTGACACCCGCCGCGGATCTCAGCCCCCTGTCGGCGATCACGGCTGGGGCTGAGATCGCTGAGGCCGCAGAGCCTCCGCTTGCCGGTGTGGACAACCACGTTGGACGACGATCCGGACCGGTATACTCGAACATGTGTTCGAGTTCGACGCTGATCCGTCAGCGACTGCCGTGCCGGCCGGGGACGCGCCGGCCGCAGCGGCGGCCGCGGATCCGGTCGATGCGCTGGCGGCGTTGGCACCGGGGCCGGTGCTGCTGACCTCGCTGCTCGCGTTGGACTCGGTCGCGCTGCCGGACCGGTTCGACCGGGTCAATGTGGTCGCGGCCTGGGAGCGGGTGTCGTGCTGGGTGGCAGCGCAGCAGGCCCGCGCGATGGCCGCCGCGGTCGGCGCCACCCCCACCGACGACGACGACTTCGCCCGGGAGGAGGTGGCGGCCGCCTTGGGCCTGTCCCCGGGCAGCGCCGACCGGCGGATGGAGGTCGCCCGCGCCCTGGCCACCCGGCTCGTGGACGCGCGACGGGCGCTCGCCGAGGGGACGATCGGCTACTGGCATGCGGTGTCGCTGGTGGAGGCCACCGAGGAACTCGACGACGCGGCGACCGCCCGGGTGCAGGCCGCGCTGCTCAACCCGAGGCACGGCCGGGCGGACGGGCGATCGTTGGCCGAGTTCCGCCGGGCGCTGCGCCGAGCGGTGCTGCGCGCCGCCCCGGCCGCCGCCGAGGCGGCCCACCACGACGCCGCGACGCGGCGCGGGGTGCAAACCTGGCCGCTGCCCGCGGGCATGGCTGAGTTCCGCGCGACCCTGACCGCCGACGGGCTCGCCACCGTGACCGCCGCTCTCGACGCCTGGGCGGACCGCCTCAAGACCGCCGGGAACTGCGGCGGCGCGGACGGCG
>JBBSIN010000015.1:0-44520 GCA_038232055.1 Mycobacteriales bacterium | reverse complement strand
GGATGTCGCCGCCGCCGCCCCAGTGCACCGGCGCGGCGCCGGCCACCCACCAGGTACCGCTGGAGGGCCGGAAAACCCCACGGTCCGTCCGACTGTCGCCGACGAAATCGGCTGGCACCGGGATGTCGCCACGAGCGCCCCAATGCACCGGCGCGGCGCCGGCCACCCACCAGGTACCGCTGGAGGGCCGAAAAACCGCACGGTCCGCGTGACTGTCGCCGACGAAATCGGCTGGCACCGGACTGTCGCCACGAGCACCCCAGTGCACCGGCGCGGCGCCGGCCACCCACCAGGTACCGCTGGACGGCCGAAAAACCGCACGGTCCGCTCGGCTGTCGCCGACGAAGTTGCCCCGCACCGGGATGTCGCCCTGGCCGCCCCAGTGCACCGGCGAACTTCCCGGCACCTCCCATGTCCCGCTCGACGGCCGGAACACCGCACGGTCCGCGCGACCGTCACCGACGAAGTTGCCGGGTACCGGCACGTCGTTGCCGCGGGCGGGAAGAGCGGCGGTGCCGAAGTACGGGTCCCGCGCCATTGCGCCGAACGTCGTGAGCGCGGACGCCGACGTGTCCAGCGACCAGTCGCACCTCGATGACCCTCCGACGCCGTGGTTGAAGTAGGCGAGCCCCTTGAGCGACGGCCACCTCTTCGCCGTCGCGACTGCTCCGAGGAGCCACTTCGCCTTGAGGCCTGGGGCGTTCTGGTACTCGACCGATCCGTACTCCGCCACGACGAAGAGCTTGCGGTGCGCGGTGGCAAAGTCGTAGGAGCCCTGGAAGATGTCGGCGAAGGACTTGTAGTTGGCGACGGAGGGAGCGCCCTCGCGGCATCCGGAAGAGTTGTAGCCGTCGACGCCCACCCAGTCGACATAGCTGTCGCCGGGATAGAACTGAGCGGCGGAACCGCCCTTGCGGAAGTTCCAGGTCATGAGGATCCAGGTGAAGCCGGCGTTGGTCACGCCCTGCTGCCGATAGACGGTCACGAACCGGCGGAAGGCGGCGACGAAGTCGGCGGCGCTGCCGAACGTCGCCAGGTCGTCCTCGGGCTCATGATGGAAACCGACCAGGATCGGCCGGCCGAACGCCTTGATCTGCCTCGCTTCTCGAACGAGCTCCGCGTCGTAGCGCCCGGCGGCGATCTGCGCCCACGGGACATTCGCCCGCACCGACAGCAACGTCCGACGACCCTTCGCCGCGTCGTCCTTCACCTTTCCGTCGATGAGGTTGCGGCCCATCGTCTCGTAGACGCGATGCAGTGAGAACGACCGCCGAGTGGTGGACTCGACGCTCATGTCACCGGCGATGCCGAAGAAGGCGCCCGCGGCAGGAGCCATCCGCTCGCTCGCATCGGCGCTCGCGACGCTCGCAGGGACCTGGCTCGCGATAGCGGCGGCTGCGGCGATCGCGGCCACCAGCCGGCTGGCTCTCATGGACCGGGTTATCGGAACCGCACAGCACGCCGTTGATGTCGTGCCGCCCATGTCAACGGGACAGCGCGCGTTGTTCGCCCGAACGGCTCAGCCGAGTACAGCGGCGAAGAGGTCGAGCGCTTCCCGGCGTACGTCGTCGACGTCCACGTCGGCCACGAACGAGACATCGTGCTCGCACCGGTCGCGACTCTGCTCTGCGCCGCACACCGGACAGCAGATACGGAACGAGAGCATCAGCCGGTGCCGCCGTCGGGTCAGTGGCCCGACATTGATCGCGTTACCGCACCAGAAAACGGCGACCGTCGCGGTTCCCACGGCCCCGGCGATGTGGCGCGGCCCCGAGTCGTTCGCCACCAGCAAGGAGCAGCGCTCCAGCAGCGCCGTCGTGCCGCCCAGCGACAGCCGGCCGGCCAGGTCGGTGGACGTCTCGCGCATGCGCCCCATCACCTCGCCGGTCAGGTGCGCCTCGTCAGCGGTCCCGATGAGGACAACCTCTGCCCCCGCCGCCACCAGCGTGTCGGCGACCGCAGCGAACGATGCCGGCGGCCATCGGCGACGCGGGTCGTTCGCGCCCGGATGTACGGCGACCAGCGGCCGCTCCGTGGGTTCGAGCACACCGAGCGACTCACGGCGGTCGGCTGCCGTGACGTAGAGCGTGGGCTCGAGGGTTACCGGCGGCGCTCCGACGAGCCCGACCACCTCCAGGAACCGCAGCACCTCGTGCTGGTGCTTGGCGTAGGGCAGGCAGCGGTCCAGTGGCGGCACACCGGAGTCACGGCTGCCGGCAGTGATCCGAGCGCCCAACCGGGTGACGAATGGATTGGACTGCAGACCACCGCCGTGCAGCTGGAGGGCGAGGTCGTAGCGGTGGGCCTGCTGCTCGGCGAAGAAGGCACGAAGCTCGGGCGAGTCGGTCGATCCGGAATGCCCGCGAAAGCCAGGGTACGGCGGCACGGTCGTCACGACGTCCCACGGCCCGGGCCGGTCGCCAAGCCAAGTCTCGTGCCATTCGGTCCCGAGATAGGTGACCTGCGCGTCAGGATAGGCGGCCCGGAGCGCCGCCAATGCGGGGATCGCCACGACGAAGTCGCCGATGCTGTTCGCCCGCAGTGCGGCGATGCGTCGTACGTCGGGCACGAGGTCCCCGCTCGGCCGGAGCAGCACTGCTGCGCCGTTCCCGGTCGGTCCACCAAGAAACATCACGCAGCGGCGCCGCCCCCGACTGAGATGCCACGACACGGGTAGGCAGGAGAAAATACCCACGTCACCGACCAGCAGGAGGGCCCGTTGAGTACGACCAACGAGGCGACTTCGACCGCCAAGGACCAAGCCGGCGCAGTCGCTCAGACCACCAAGGATGAGGCGGGTAACGTCGCCGGGACCGCCGGACAGGCGGCCAAGGACGTTGCCGGCACCGCGAAGGAGCAGGCGGCGAGCGTCGCCAGCGAGGCGACCGACCGGGCGCGTGACCTCATCAGCGAGGCACGGACGCAGGTCAGCAGCCAGGCCGGGACGCAGACGCAGCGGCTGGCGGACGGCGCACGCTCCCTCGCGTCGGAGCTGCACGACATGGCCGACCGCTCCGAGCAGCAGGGACCCGGCGCAACGGTGGTCCGGCAGGTCGCCGACCGCACCTCCACTGTGGCCGGCTACCTCGAGGGCAGCAGTCCCGAGCAGCTGCTCGACGACGTCCGCGACTTCGCCCGTCGGCGCCCGGCCGGATTCCTCGTCGGCGCTGGTATCGCCGGCTTCGTGGCCGGGCGCCTGCTCAAGGGGGCGAAGAGCGAGGACAAGACCCAGAGCGGGTCGACGTACGACGCCGGATACCAGTCCTACGGACAGAGTGGCTACGGACAGAGCGCCCCGTCGTATGGGGACAGCTACGAGTCCTACACCGAGCCGTATGCGGCCGGTGACCTCGATGCGACGCGCGACCTCGGGCAGACGATGCCCATGGCGGCCGAGACATACGGCGCGCCGACCGTCGAACCCGTCGACGAGTACGCCGCCTATCCCACGTCGACCGACCCGGCGGTGACCGAAGAGATCACCAACGTCGACCCGCGTCGCGAGAGCGAGTGGGGAGGACAGCGGTGACCGAGCCGTACCTCTCGGCAGGATCGTCCGCGGTGACACCGCCGCCCGGTCAACCGGGTGCCAGCTACGCCGAGGACTCCCGGCAGACCGAGACATCGTCACTCGGGCAGCTCGTCGGCGAGGTGACCAGCGACCTCTCGACCCTGATGCGACAGGAGCTGGCGCTCGCCAAGGCCGAGATCAAGGAAGAGGCCACCAAAGCCGGTACGGGCGTCGGCATGCTCGGCGGGGCCGGCTTCGCCGGTTACTTCCTGCTGCTCTTCGCTTCCGTGGCACTCATGGCAGCGCTCGACGCTGTGATGCCCCTCGGCTGGGCCGCGCTGATCGTCGCCGTGCTGTGGGGCATCGTCGGCGCGGTGTTGTTCGTTATCGGCCGGGCGAAGCTCAAGACCGTCAACCCGAAGCCAGAACAGACCATGGAAACGTTGAAGGAGGATGCGCAGTGGGCCAAACACCCGACGAGATAAGGGCACAGATCGAGCAGACTCGGGCCGAGTTGACCGGTGACGTCAACGTGCTCGCCGACAAGGTGAGTCCGACCCGGATGGCCCAGCGGCGGGTGGACTCCGCCAAGCAGGGGGTCAACTCGGTGAAGGAGCGCCTGATGGGGGCCACCCACGACAAGGCGAGCAGCTCGAGCGACTCACTCAGCGGCACGGCCTCCGGTCTCAGCGACCGCGCCGGCGACGTCGCCTCGAGCGCGGCGGACAGCGTCCGTTCGGCTCCGGCGCAGGTCAAGCAGCAGGCGCAGGGCGCTCCGCTCGCCGCCGGGCTGGTCGCCTTCGGCGTTGGAGCGTTGGCGGCGTCCCTGCTGCCGACGACCAGCAAGGAGCAGCAGGCCGGACACAGGCTCAAGGAGCAAGCGGCACCGGCGCTGGCGCCGGTGAAGGAGGCCGCCACGCAGGCCGCACAAGAGATCAAGGACAACCTCCAGCCGGCGGCTCAGGATGCCGCCGCGTCGGTCAAGCAGAGCGCGCAGGACGCCGTCCAAACGACGAGCGACCACGCCAAGGACGCCGGCGGGCAGGTCAAGGACCAAGCAGCCGACTCCGCGTCCACGGTGAAGCAGCAGACGAGCGACGCGAGCAGCACGGTCAAGGACCAGAGCAGCAGTTTCTGATCCGGTTACGCAGCTCCCGGTGGCGACTCGTCGACACCGGGAGCTGCGGCGTATCCGGGCGCAGCCGCTCGCGTCGGCCTCACTAGGCTCGCGCGGTATTCGGGCGGATGTTCTCGTACCGGTGGAGAAGGGATGGCGCCGTGACAACAGGTACCCCGAAACGGGTGGCGCTGCTGGTCGGGATGGAGAACACCTTCCCGCTGCCGTTCATCGAGCGGGTCAACGAGAAGAGCAAGGGCGAGGTCGTCGCCGAACTGGCGGTCCTCGGCCCGTGTCCGGAGATCACTGACCCGCCGGAGTACGACGTCATCGTCGACCGCATCTCCCACGAGGTCGGGTTCTACCGGGCCTACGTCAAGGCCGCCGCGCTGCAGGGGACCGCGGTGATCAACGATCCCTTCTGGTGGGAGGCCGACGAGAAGTTCTTCGAGTGCACCCTGGCGCGCAAGCTCGGGGTCGCCGTACCGAAGACCGTGGTCCTTCCCAACAAGAGCTACATCGATCGGATCAACCCCGACAAGTCGCTGCGCAACCTGGCCTTTCCGATGGACTGGTCCGGCGCGCTCGACTACATCGGGCTGCCGGCGGTCCTCAAGCCGAACACCGGCGGCGGCATGCGCGACGTCTACATCGTGCACACCCTCGAAGAGCTCTGGCACGCCTACGACCAGACGCACACGATGACGATGATCCTGCAGGAGTTCATCGACTGGGACGACTACACCCGCTGCATCGTCATCGGCGGTGAGGTCCGGGTCTTTCGCTACGACCCCAAGCGCGACTTCTTTCACCGCTACGTCATCGACAACCCACCGACCGGCGACCTGCTCGAGCGCTCGGTCGAGGACGCCAGAATCCTCACGGACGCGCTGGGGTACGACGTCGACACCGTCGAGTTCGCCGTACGCGACGGCGTGCTCTACGCGATCGACTTCCTCAACCCCGCGCCAGACTTCGACAATTTCTCCATCAAGGAGGAGGGTTTCGACTGGGTGCTTGAGAAGATGAGCGACCTTGTCATCGGCTACGCCCGCGGTGAGCGCACTCCGCCGTGGCGGGGCGAGCAGCGCTGGTGGCGCTACGTGAAGGGCTGACCCGGAATGGGATCGGCCGAGCCAGCGGTAGCCGCCTACCACGAGCTCCTCGACGACGACCGGCTGGCCGCGGCGAGCGCGCTCGCGCTGGTCGACGGCCAGCACGCCCGCAACCTTTACTTCGGCGAGCATCCGCTCTCCGTCTCGCTTCGCCCTCGCCTTATCGACCGGGCAACCTGGGACCGGGCGGTCCTCGCCGCCGAGGGTGTGTACGACGCGCTCAACACCCTCGAGCGTGCGGTGCTCGCCGACGCCGACCTGCGTGCGGAGCTCGACCTCACGCCGGAGGAGGAGACGCTGGCACTGGCCGACCCCGGCTATGCGGCATCGTCGCCGTCATCGCGGCTCGACAGCTTCTTCGCCGACGAGATCGGCTACGTCGAGTACAACGCCGAGTCGCCGGCCGGCATGGCCTACGGCGACGAGCTCAGCTGCGTCTTCGACGCGCTACCGGTCATGAAGGTCTTCCAGCAGCGCTGGTCTCTGACCTCCCTTCCGGTGCGGGCACATCAGCTCAACGCGATGCTCTCGGTCTTCACCGCCTGGAGCCGCAGCACCGGACACGTCGACGCCCCGCGAATCGGGATCGTCGACTGGGCCGGGCTGCCGACCCTCACCGAGTTCGAGATGTTCCAGCGCTTCTTCGCGGCGCACGGCGTCGCGTGCTGCATCTGCGAACCGAGCAGTCTCTCCTGGGACGGCGCGACGTTGCGCGGCTGCGACGGGCAACCAGTCAACCTGGTCTACCGCCGAGTGCTGACCAGCGAGCTGCTGGCCAAGGGCGACGAGACGAGGGCACTACGCGACGCCTATCTCGCCGGTGCGGTCTGCATGGTCAACAGTTTCCGGGCCAAGCTGCTGCACAAGAAGATGAGCCTCGCCATGCTGTCGGACGAGTCGTACTGCGAGCTCTACTCCCCCGCGCAACGCGATGTGATCAACCAGTTCGTGCCCTGGACGCGCCGGGTGCGGGACGGCCCCACGACCCGGCACACCCGCATCGTCCCCGACCTGATCGCCCACGTGGTCGCGCACCGGCGTGAGCTGGTGCTCAAACCCAACGACGAGTACGGCGGCAAGGGCGTCATCCTCGGCTGGACGGCCGGCGACACCGAGTGGGAGCAGGCGGTCCAGATCGCGTGCAACCAGTCCTACGTCGTCCAGGAGGCCATCCCGGTGCCACGCGAGACGTTCCCCGTCGCGCTTGGCGGCCGGGTCTCGATGCTCGACCTCGCCGTCGACATGGACCCCTATCTCTTCGAGGGCCACGTCGGCGGCGTGCTGACGAGGCTGTCATCCTCGGCGCTGCTCAATGTCACGGCGGGCGAAGGCAGCGTCGTCCCGACCTACATCGTCGAAGACCGGGAGGCCCAGCGATGACCTTCACGATCGGGGTCGAGGAGGAGTTCCAGATCGTCGAGGCCGGCAACGGTGAGCTCAAGGCCCACATCGACACGCTCCTGGCGGCGGCTCGGCCGACGCTCGGCGAGGACGTCAAGGCCGAGATGCTGCAGTCGGTGGTCGAGGTCGGCACCAAGATCTGCAACGACACGACGGAGCTGCGGGCGGAGGTGGTCCGGCTCCGCGGCGCGCTCGCCTCCCTGCTCGAGCCGGAGGGGTTGCGGCTGGTCTCGGCCGGCACGCATCCGTACTCCGCGTGGCACGACCAGAAGATCACCGAGCTCGAGCGCTACAAGATGCTCGAGGACGAGATGCAGGACGTCATCCGAGAGCTGCTGATCTTCGGCATGCATGTCCACGTCGGCATCCCCGACAAGGAGGCCCGCGTCGACGTCATGAACGAGGCGCGCTACTTCCTACCGCACCTGCTGGCCTTGTCGACGTCGTCACCGTTCTGGCTCAGGCGCAAGACCGGCCTGAAGTCCTACCGCCAGGTCATCTGGTCACGCTTCCCACGCAGCGGCATTCCCGCCGGAATTCTCCTCGTACGACGACTTCGAGAATTTCGTCGAGCTGCTGGTCAAGACGAACTCCATCGACAACGGCAAGAAGATCTGGTGGGACCTCCGGCCGCACTGGCAGTACCCGACCGTCGAGTTCCGCATCTGCGACGCGGCGACCAAGGTCAACGAGACTGTCTGCCTGGCGGCGCTCGCGCAGGCGATTTGCGCGAAGCTGAGCAAGCTGCGCTCACAGAACCTAGGCTTCCGCAAGTACGTTCCGCACCTCGTCAACGAGAACAAGTGGCGGGCGCTGATGGGTGGCGTCGACGGCTCGCTGATCGACTTCGGCAAGCAGATCGAGGTGCCCATGCGACAGTTGGCGCTCGAGCTGCTCGAGTTCGTCGACGACGTCGTCGACGACCTGGGCTCCCGCAAGGACGTCGAGTACGTGCGCACGATGGTCGAGCAGGGCAGCAGCGCCGACCGGCAGCTCGCGACGTACGCCGAGACCGGCTCTCTGGAGGTCGTCGTCCAGCGGCTGGCCGCCGAGACGATGGAGGGCGTTCCGCTCGTTACGAGCTAGTCCGGCGGTACCCACTGCGGCTACGGGGTCTCCACGATGTGCTCGTAGTGCAGCAGCCCGTTGCAACCACCCCATTTGTCGACGTGGTATGCCCAGTGCCAGCCGCCGCGCGGGCGCCCGTCGAAGCGGGTCTGCTTGTGCTCGGTGTACGTGTCGATGGTCACGCAGAACACGCCGTTGCGGTACTTGCCGTAGGTGTTGGTGTACGCGCGACGGCAGTTGCGACCGTACGACCAGTGCGCGTTGGTACGGCGCCACCCCGAACCGCTGAACCAGTGCCAGTACGCGTTGTGGTAGGAGCTGGACACGCACGAGCGGCCGGACCACTCCACCCGGGACTTCGTCGACGTGACGTCGATCTGCGCCGGGTCCTCGACGTTGACCTTGAGGCTGCCGATGTATCGCGTCACGGCCGGGGCCAAGGGGCCTCGGGTTCCCGCGGCCGCACCCGACGTGGTCGCGGTGGGCGATGCGTCCAACTTCCCGACGACCGAAGCCGGTGCCAAGGCCCGAGAGTAGGTAGCGACCGCCAGCTCACGGGTGCACGTCCTGGCGTCGAAGGTGGTCTCCGTCATGACGGTGACCTTGGGCCCCGTCCGGTCCGCCCGGCCGGTACCGCTGCCGGAGAATGCGCATGAGCCTGACCGGATCGCCCGGCCGGTCTGCCGCACGGCACGGGCGCCCGGCAGCCCACTCGGCTGGAACGCGTAGTGCACCACTCCTGCCCCGTCGCGATAGGTCTGGTCGACTCGCGTGGGAGCGGCGCTCTTGGCACCGCCGGTTGCCAGCGCGGTTGTGGCCGACGCACTGGGCAGCGCACTGCCGCCCACGACGACTCCGGCGACGACTCCCACCGTGACGACCCTGGCAACGCGAGAGACCTGACGCATGACGCCTCCTGCTTCGCCGGCACCACCTGCTACCAGCACCGCACCATCCTCGCCGCGCCATCGAGGGGCAATGGTAAGAACGGACTAGTCCCCGGGGGACGGTGGCGCCTTCAGCAGAAGCGTGGGAGGTGGTAGGCGAGCTGGGCGCGCCAGGAGGGCCAGTCGTGCGCCACGTCGTACCCCCACAGGTCCATGTCGTGTCGGATGCCTTTGGTGTCAAGCACGTGGTCGAAGCGGATCGTCGACGGCAGCGCGCCGGACGCCGACTCGTCCTCCCACGGGCCTTGGCCGCAGACGAGCTGCAGGGAGACCCGCGACCGGATCCAGTCGAGGTGGCCGCCGTCCATCTGCGCGACGTAGTCCATCGGATTGTTGAAGTAGAACGCGTCGCCGCGCTCGCCCCAGCCGATCGTCCCCATGTCGTAGACCCCGCTCATGCAGAGCGCGACCGGAAAGAGGTCGGCCCGCTTGAGGCAGAAGTTCGCCGCGTGGAAGGCACCGAAGCTCTGCCCGTTGAGCAGGATCTCCGGTGCGCCGGCGCAGTCGCGGTGGATCCACGGTACGACGTCGTTCAGTACGTAATCCTCGTACTTCTGGTGCGCCCGGGCCCGGCCTTCGAGAGGCAGTTCCCGCTGCCGCCAAGAGCTCGAGTCGTACGAGTCGATCGCGTAGATCCTCGCCCGGCCCTCGTTGATGAGCCCGGCAACGCTGTCCAGGAGACCGTTGTTCTCGAAGTCGAGCGCGCGGCCGGCGTCGGAGGGAAACCACAGCACCGGACGACCGTAGTGGCCGTAGGCGATGAGGTTCGTCTCGCCGATCGCCCACGAGTCGAGGACGACGTGGTCTCGTCTCACGCCCAAAGCTCCTTCAGCAGTTCGAGCAGCCCCGGCGTGAAGGCATCGCGCCAACCCACCCAGGTGTGCGCGTCGCGCACCGGGAGGAACCGCACCGGATAGCCCTGCGCGCGCAGCGCCAGAGCGGTCGCCCGGTTGTTCCGGAAGTTCTGCTCCACCTCACCACACGTCATGACGATGGGAATCGGCAGGTTCCAGTGGCCGGAGGCGTGCACCCGGTCGAGGAACCAACGGATCCGTTCGAAGTGCCCGAACGAGATCTCGTGCCGGAAGAACCGGTGATGGAAGTAGCTGCCGGACTGCAGGAACAGCCCGCCGAACGACGCCGGCTCGGTGCGGTGCGCGTGCAGCATGGCGAGCGCGCCGAGGCTCGCCCCCATGCCGACCCGGTAGCGACGGCCGGCCGGCATCGGCGCGAGCTGGCCGAGCCGGGGCAGGACGACCTCGGTGAGAGCCTTGGCGTACGCCGGCGACGCGGAGTACTGGTCGTCGCGGGCCACCGGTTGCAGCAACGCGGCCCGCATCGCCGGCAGGGTGCCGGCCCGCCAGAGCCGGTCGAAAAAGGCCCGCAGGCCCGAGTATCGCGCGTACTCGACTCCGTCGTGCGCGACCAGGAGCGGTAGCGGTTCGTCCGGTTCCGTGCCGTATGGCGACCACAGGCAACCGGTGGCGACGCCGCCCAGGTCGAGATCGCGCATCGGCCCGTCCGGCGCAGGCGGCTCGCCGACCCACGCCGGCGGCCGGTACTCCGGGAACTCCACCACGGACTTGTCGCCGAAGGCGCCGGACGCGCGTCGGGGATTGGCGGGGTCGCAGACCAGCTCGGCCTGGCCGTCGGGGTGCAGTAGCTCGAAGAGGTACTCCATCCGGTCGACCTTCGGCCGGGCGAGGCGCGCCGACCAGGCGCCGTCGACACGGCGCAGATCCGGGCCCGGCCGCGGCGAGGCCACCTCCTGGTAGACGGCAACGGCCTCCAAAGCGTGTCGCGAGTCGGGAAAGCGGAACGTCACGCCGTCGGCGTCCACGGTGGGGCCTGTCACGCGATATTGCCTACCCGGACCGTGGCAGAGTCTTGCTCATGACTCGAACGATCTTCGCCGGCGGGCTGGTGTTCGACGGCTCGACGCTCGCGACGGCCGATGTCGTCACCGAGGACGGCGTCTTCGTCGAGGTCGGCCCGGGCCTCGACGGCGACGAGCTCGTAGACGTGACCGGCCACACGCTGCTGCCCGGTCTGTTCGACTGCCACGTGCACGTCGTGCTGGAGCACATCGACGCGTTCCGTCTCATGCTGGCGCCCTTCTCCTACCAGTTCTACGTCGCGGCCCGAAACCTGCGCACGCTGCTCGGTCTCGGAATCACCACCGTCCGCGATGCGCACGGTGCCGACCTGGGGATCAAGCGCGCCGTCGCCGACGGTCTCATCCCGGGGCCGCGCATGCAGATCTCCATCACGATGATCAGTCAGACCGGTGGGCACGGTGACGACTGGTGTCCCTCCGGCCGGCATGCGTCTATCTTCAGCGCCCCTCACCCCGGGCGGCCGGCCGGGGTGGTGGACGGGCCGGAGGCGATACGCGCAAAGGCGCGCGAGGTGCTGCGGGCCGGAGCGGACGTGCTCAAGGTCGCGACGTCCGGGGGAATCCTCTCCCCCGGCACCGACCCACGCCACGGGCACTTTCGCGACGACGAGCTCGCGGTGCTCGTCGCGGAGGCGGCGGCCGCAGGGTCCTCGGTCATGGCGCACGCGCAGGCCATCGAGGGCGTCAAGGCGGCGGTGCGGGCCGGCGTACGGTCGATCGAGCACGGCATCTTCCTCGACGACGAGACGATCGACCTGATGCTGCGGAAGGGCACCTGGCTAGTGCCGACCCTGGTCGCGCCGCAGGGCATCGTCGAGGCCATGGGGGCCGGGGCGGCGCTCTCGCCCAGCACCAAGCAGAAGATCGCCGAGGTGATCGAGGTGCACATCGAGTCCTTCCGGCGCGCGGTCGACGCCGGCGTCCGGGTCGCGATGGGCACCGATGCCCCCGTCATGCAGTTCGGCCGCAACCTGGAGGAGCTGTCGCGGATGATCGAGTTCAGCTCGATGTCGGCGGCCGACGCCCTGCGCGCCGCCACCTCGAGCGCGGCCGACCTGCTCGGCGTCGGCGACGAGCTCGGGTCGATCGAGCCGGGCAAGCGCGCCGACCTCGTCGCCGTTCGGGGCAACGCGCTCGACCTCACCAGGATGGACGACCGCATCGAACAGGTGTGGCAGGACGGCGTACAGGTGCTCTGATGCGGCTCGCCAGCTGGCGAAGGCGTGCGCTCCGCATGGGGCTCACCGCCTTTCCGCGTCTCCCTCGGCCGCTGCGGCGGGCCGTCGTACGTGTGCTGAGTCCGAGCTTCACGGTGGGGTGCGTGCTCGTGCTGCGGGACGGCGACCGCATGCTGCTGCTCGAGCAGCGGCACCACGACGAGCTGACCCTGCCCGGCGGCCTGCTGCGCCGCGGCGAGGACCCCCGCACCGCGCTACACCGGGAGGTCTGCGAGGAGATCGGCCTGGACGTCGACGCTGCCCTGCCGGCCACGGCGGTGGTCGATGCGGAGGCGCGTCGCGTGGACCTGGTCTTCACCGCCCGGCTGGACGGGCCGGCCGACGCCGTACGCCCCGACCTCGACGAAGCGGTGGGGGTCACCTGGCGCCGGCCGACCGAGCTGCTCGGCGTCAGCCTCCCGACGCTGCAGGTGCTGCGCCAGCTGGAGCTGACCGCGACGGCGGTGGAGGGCAACGCCCGGGTACGGCGATGACGGCCGGCCGGGCCGACGGCCTCGTCGCGGTCGTGCTCGCGGCCGGCGAGGGGCGGCGACTTCGCCCGCTGAGCGAGATCCTGCCCAAGGCGCTGTGCCCGGTCGGCAACGTGCCACTCGTCGACCGGGCGCTCGCCGCCGTGGCGCCGTACGCCGACGAGGTGGCGGTCAACGTCCACCATCACCGCGCGGAGATGTGTGCCCACCTCGACGGCCGCGCCTATGTCTCGGTCGAGGAGCCGGCGCCGCTCGGCACCGCCGGGGCGCTGGGCCGGCTCCGCGAGTGGATCGGCGGGCGCGACGTCCTCGTGCACAACGCCGACGCCTACCTGCCGGACGGCGTGGAGGCGCTGGTGGCCGGGTGGGACCGCGAGCGGTGCCGACTGCTGGTGCATCGCCGACCCGGACATGGGGACTTCGGCGACCGGCGCTACCTCGGTGCCTGCCTGCTCCCGTGGGGCGTCGTCCGACAGCTGGAGCCGGTGCCCTCCGGGCTCTACGAGGTGGCGTGGCGCGATGCGCCCGCCGGCTCACTGGACCTCGTCGACTCGGCGTCCGTCGCGATCGACTGCGGAACCCCGAGCGACTACCTGCGGGCCAACCTGCACTCGTCGGAAGGCGCGAGCGTCGTCGGCCAGGACGCCGTCGTCGAGGGAGAATTGCTGCGCTCGGTGGTTTGGTCAGGTGCCCGGGTCGCGGCCGACGAGCGGCTCGTCGAGTGCATCCGCGCCCGTGACAACGTCACCGTCGTGGCGACGCTGCGGTGACCCGGTTAGCGTGCCGGTCGTGACCGGCGACTCGCACGGCGACGGCAGCGGCTGGGCGTACTGCGCCGGCGGCCACCGGCACTGGGGTCACTACGGCGCCGCCGGTCTCCTGCTGCACACCGTCGACGACGAAGGCGGGCACCGGGTGCTGCTCCAGCTGCGTGCCGGGTGGAGCCACCAGGGCGGCACGTGGGGGCTGCCCGGCGGCGCCCGGGACAGCACCGAGACGCCCGAGCAGGCGGCCTTGCGGGAAGCGGTCGAGGAAACCGCGATCTGTGCTGCCGAGGTGACGGTGACCGGCAGTGTCGTCGACGCCGACTGCGGCTGGCCCTACGTCACCGTGCTGGCCACCTGCCCCTCGCCGATCGCCGCGCGGCCCGCGGGCGGCGAGAGCGACGACGTGCGGTGGGTCGCGGAGGGAGACGTACTCGAGCTGCCGTTGCATCCGCGCCTCGTCGAGATGTGGCCACGCCTGGTGTCCGCGCTGCACGGGTGAAGGCAACCCCAGCCGGCCGTCGCGAGGCGATCCGCACGCGACGCGGCGTCTGGCTGGCGTCACGCCACATGGTCGATTCTTGAGACTGCCGGTGATCGCAGCTCGCGTCAAGATTGTCCGAGCGATCGTCCGAGCAACCTCCAACCCGTTTCCGCAGGTGGGCCGCCGAGATCTCCTCCGACGATCACTCGGACGATCCGTGAGTGTGGACCCGTTCGTGCGCTGACCCGGCTCGCGGATCGGCCGACCTGTCGTCGCGCGATCCCGAGACAGTTCCCACGTCGGCCGATAACAACACGACGGGCAGGCCGTTGAAAGGCCGGCACTAGGCTGCGGCCCCATGGCGTACGACGCGATCGTCGTGGGCGGCGGCCACAACGGGCTGGTCGCCGCGGGCTATCTCGCCAAGGCGGGGCTGCGGACGGTCGTCCTCGAGCGTCGGCCGGTGGTCGGTGGCGCGGCCGTCAGCGAGCACCCCTTCGGACCGGACTTCACCGTCACCTCGCTGTCCTATGTGGTGAGCCTGCTGCCCGAGTCCATCGTCCGCGAGCTACGGCTGCGCGAGCACGGGTACGTCGTCTACCCGCAGGGACCGTACTTCGCGCCCTACGCCGACGGCGGCTACCTACAGCTGCCGTACGACGAGCGCCGGCGAGCCGAGCAGGTCGCCAAGTTCTCGCCGAGCGACGCCGCGGCGATGCCCCGCTACGACGCACGGATGGCGAAGCTGGCCCGAGCGCTCGGACCGCTGCTCGAAGCCGTGCCGCCTCGGGTGGGCTCGAAGCGTCCGGCCGACCTGCTCGCCCAGGCCCGCCTCGGCTGGCAGTTGCGTAAGCTCGACACCCGGCTGGCCGCCGAGGCCACCCGGCTCTTCACGATGTCGATGGCCGACCTGCTCGACGAGTTCTTCACCTCGCCGCAGGTCCAGGGCGTGCTCGCGGTGAGCGGCGTGATCGGCACCTGGGCCGGTCCGCGGACGCCCGGCACGGCGTACGTCATGCTGCACCACCATGTCGGCGACAGCCTCGGCGGCAGCGCGTGGGGCTTTCCGCGTGGCGGCATGGGAGGCGTCACGGGGGCGATGGCGGCGGCGGCGCGGTCCTTCGGGGCGGACGTGCGCACCGACGCACCGGTCGCCCGGATCACCACTACCGGCGGTCGTGTCACCGGCGTCGTGCTGGAGAGCGGCGAGGAGCTGGCGGCGCCGTACGTCGTCGTCACCGCGCACCCGAAGATCGCCTTTCTGGACCTGATCGAGCGTGCGGCGCTGCCCGCGGACTTCGTCGCCGACATCGAGCGCTGGAAGACCCGAAGCGGAACCGTCAAGATCAATATGGCGGTCGACCGGCTACCCGACTTCGCCGCCAAGCCCGGCCTCGACCCCGAGGTGCACGGCGGGACGATCGTGCTCGTTGAGTCGCTCGACGAGCTGGAGCGCGGCTTCCAGGACGCGGTCGGTGGCCGGTCGAGCGACGCGCCCTTCGCGGACATCTGCATCCCGTCGGTGTTCGACCCGACGCTCGCGCCGGAGGGCAAGCACGTCGTCTCGATGTTCACCCAGTGGGTGCCCGAGGGGTGGGCGGACACCCCGGACCCGGCCGGCCTTTCCCGTCACGCCGACCGGGTCGTCGCCCGGATGGAGGCCGTGGCCCCGGGCTTCGCCGACTCGATCCTCGGCCGGCAGGTTCTCGGACCGTACGAGATGCAGCACGAGTACGGGCTGGTGGGCGGCAACATCTTCCACGGTGAGCTCTCACCGAGCCAGCTGTTCCACGTGCGGCCGGCCGCCGGGTACGCCGACTTCCGCACGCCGCTCGCCGGCCTCTACCAGGGCGGCTCTGCCACCCACGGCGGCGGCGGAGTGACCGGCATCCCGGGCCGCAACGCCGTACGACAGCTGCTCGCCGACCGGCGCCGGGCGGCATGGCGCAGCGGGGGTGGGCGGGCTACGGCGTGACCGGGACCCGTGAGCGGGCGAAGTCCCAGGCGTCGCGGACCATGTCCTCCAGCGAGCGCTGCGGGCGCCAGTCGAGCTCGGCCGCGATGCGCTGGCTCGATGCGACCAGCGTGCTCGGATCACCCGCCCGGCGTCCGGCATCGAGCGCCGGAATGTCGTGCCCGGCCACCTTCCGGGCGACGTCCACGACCTGGCGCACCGAGTAGCCGGATCCGCTGCCGAGGTTGTAGATCCGGTGGTTGCCTTGCTGTGCGGCGTCGAGGGCGAGCAGGTGGGCGCGGCCGAGGTCCTCGACGTGGATGTAGTCGCGGACCGCCGTACCGTCCTCCGTCGGGTAGTCGGTGCCGTAGACCTGGACCGCGCCACGCTGACCGAGCGCGACCTGCAGCACGATCGGGATGAGGTGCGTCTCGATCCCGTGCCGCTCCCCGTACCGACCGAGGGCGCCGGCCACGTTGAAGTAGCGCAGGCTGGCCGCGGCGAGCCCGTGCGCCCCGCACTCGAAGCTGATCATCGTGTCGATGGCGAGCTTGGATGCGCCGTACGCGTTCGTCGGGGTCGTCGGGGCGTCCTCGCGGATCGGCACCGACTCGGGTTCACCGTACGTCGCCGCGGTCGAGGAAAACACCAGCCGGCGCACGCCACCGGCCCGCATCGCGTCGAGCAGGTTCAGGGAGCCGACCACGTTGTTGCGGTAGTACAGCTCCGGCCGCTCCATCGACTCGCCGACCAGCGACTTCGCCGCGAAGTGCAGGACGCCGTCGAAGCCCGCGCCGAGCAGGTCGGCGAGTGGGCCGGGGTCAAGGAGCGAGAGCTCCCGGAACTCCGCACCCTCCGGCACGGCGTCGCGGTGCCCGGTGGACAGGTCGTCGAGGACCACGACGTCGTGACCACGCTCGAGCAGCTGCGAGGTCACGACGCTGCCGATGTAGCCGGCGCCACCGGTGACGAGAACGCGCACGGTGCGAACCTAACCCACCCGCGAAGCCCGGACCGACGCCCAGCAGCCGATCATGCTCGGCGGAGCGCCCACTCGTCGTCGAGGACGGCAAAGACCAGCTCGTCGCCCCACTCGCCCTTGAAGAGCTCGTTCTGCACGAAGTGCGCCTCCTGGCGCATCCCGAGCCGGCGCAGCAGAGCGGCCGACGCCGCGTTGCGCGCGTCCGTACGACCGACGACCCGGTGCAGGTCGAGTCGCCTGAAGGCCAGCTCGAGCATCGCGGCGGCCGCCTCGCCTGCGTAGCCCTTGCCCTGCTCGGCGGGGGAAACGACAAAGCCGATCTCGCCCTGGCGATGCTCCACGCTGGTCCAGCGCAGGTTCACGTCGCCGACCACCCGGCCGGTGTCCCGGCGTGCCACGGCGAGCACGAGGGTGTCGCCTTCGTCGATGAGCCGGTGCATCCCGGTACGCCGCGCCAGGACGTCCCGGACCTCTTCCCTAGTCCGTACCTCCCAGTAGAGGTAGCGCACCACCTCGGGCCGCGACTGGATCGCATAGAGGTCATCGAGGTCATCTGCCTGGAACGGCCGCAGCAGTAGCCGCTCGGTGACGATCGGGGAGTCGACAGTCAGCACCCGTCAGGGCCGCTCGGCGGCTCCGGCCTCGGCGGCGCGCAGCTGCGCGCACAGACCGGTCAGCAGCTTGCGGGCCAGCTGGGGATGCTCGTCGAGAAGCGGCGCGAAGTCCCAGGCGACGATGGAGAACGTGCGGAGCTCGCCGTCGGCGCGAACCGTTGCGCTCCGCGGCTTGCCGTCGAGCAGCGAGACCTCGCCGAAGTAGCTGCCCGGAGACAGCCGCCGGCGCACGTTGCCGCCCTGGATCACGGTCGCGTCGCCGTCGAGGATCAGGTGGAATCCCGCCGGCCCGCGACCCTCCTCGACGATGTCCCGGCCGGCGCTGTGGTCAACGACCCTGCCGCGTCCCACGACGTCCCGCAGCTCGCGGTCGGACAACCCTTCGAAGAGGGGCACCGCCTTGAGGCGGTCGCGCAGCTCGTTCTTGTCGGTCACCGTGGTCCCCCCTGCAGTCGACGCAGGTCTTCCCTGCCGGATCGGTGGAGCGGGCACAGGATAGGACCATGACGAGCTTCGCCACAATGCGCCCGGCCGATCATGCCGTCTTGACCGCCACGACGAGGTCTGCCAGAGAGGCCTTGGCGTCACCGAAGAGCAGCGTCGTCTTGGGGTGGTAGAGCAGCTCGTTGTCGATGCCGGCGAAGCCCGGCCGCATCGAGCGCTTCAGGAACACGACATGCGATGCGGCGTCGACGTCGAGGATCGGCATGCCGTAGATCGGGCTTCCCGGTGAGTCACGGGCGGCGGGGTTGACGACGTCGTTGGCGCCGACGACGAGGACGACGTCGGTGCGGCCGAACTGCGCGTTGGCGTCGTCCATCTCCCGAAGCTGCTCGTAGGGGACGTTCGCCTCGGCGAGCAGGACGTTCATGTGGCCCGGCATGCGCCCGGCGACCGGGTGGATCGCGTACGAGACGTCCACCCCGCGGCCTTGCAGCAGCTCGGCCAGCTGGTGCGCGGTGTGCTGCGCCTGCGCGACGGCGAGGCCGTAGCCCGGGACGATGATCACCTTGCGGGCGTAAGCGAGCAGCACCCCCAGGTCGTCGGCCGAGCCACTTCGCACCGCGCGGTCACCGGCCGACGCCACCGCGGTCGATCCCGCCGTCGTACCGCTGAACGCACCGAACAGGATCGCCGGCAGCGAGCGCCCCATGGCCTGCGACATCATCCGGGTCAGCAGCGTCCCGGAGGCGCCGACGAGCGTGCCGGCGACGATGAGCAGCACGTTCGACAGCACGAACCCGGACGCGGCGACCGCGAGGCCGGTGAAGCTGTTGAGCAAGGAGATCACGACCGGTACGTCGGCCCCGCCGACCGGCAGCACGAACGCGACTCCGAGCACCATCGCCACGACCGTGAGCACGACCAGCCAGCCGACGCCGGCCGTCGCGAGCACGAGGACCGCGAGCACCACCACTCCCCCGCCGAGCAGCAGGTTGGTCGCGCGCTGGCCGGGATAGAGCACCGGGGCGCCGGTCATCAGCTCCTGCAGCTTCAGGAACGTGACGGCGCTGCCGGTGAAGGACACCGCGCCGACCGCCGCCGCGAACACCACGGCGCCCTGCTCGGCGAGCGACTCCGTGCGGGCGGCCTGGGTGAACTCGAGCAGCGCGACGAGCGCGGCCGCCCCACCGCCGACGCCGTTGAAGATGGCCACCATCTGGGGCACGGCGGTCATCCGTACGACGCGCGCGGCCGGCACGCCGATGACTGTCCCCACGACCATGCCGAGGACCATCAGCGGCAGGTGCGAGATTCGCCGGTCGGCGAAGGTGGCGCCGACCGCAAGGAGCATCCCCACGACACCGACGAGGTTGCCGAGTCGGGCCGTCCGCGGCGAGGAGAGGCCCTTCAGCGCGAGGACGAAGCAGACGGCCGCGATGACGTAGCAGACCGAGACGGCGTCAGCGCGGCTCACGAGCCCGCCTCTGCCCGGAGCGAAACATCTGCAGCATCCGGTCGGTGACGACGAAGCCGCCGACGACGTTGACAGTGGCGAGCACGACCGCGAGGAAGCCGAGCGTGACCTGCAGGCCGCCGCTGGCCGTGCCGAGAACGACCATCGCGCCGATCAGGATGATGCCGTGGATGGCGTTGGCGCCGGACATGAGTGGCGTGTGCAGGATGCTCGACACCTTCGAGATCACCTCGAAGCCGACGAAGACCGCGAGTACGAAAATCGTGAGCAGGTCGATGCTCATGCCGTCAGCGCCTCCCGGGCCAGGTCGTGGTGCGGCTGCCCGTCGCGCAGCAGGCAGCAGCCGCTGACGAGGTCGTCGGTAAAGTCGGGCGCAAAGGTGCCGTCGCGGGTCAGCAGGAGCAGGAGAGCCGCCACGTTGCGGGCGTAGAGGGCGCTGGCGTGAGTGGGCATGGTCGACGCGACGTTGCGCACGCCGTGAACGGTCACGCCGGCGTGCCGGACGTCCTCGCCCGGACGCGAGAGCTCGCAGTTTCCGCCGCTCTCCGCCGCCAGGTCGACGATCACCGACCCCGGGCGCATCGCCTCCACCATCCCGCGGGTGACGAGCAGCGGCGCCCGGCGGCCGGGGATCGCCGCGGTGGCGATGACGACGTCGGCGGCAGCGACGTGCTCGCCGAGCAACTCCCGCTGGCGGCGTACGTAGTCCGCCGACTGCTCCCGGGCGTAGCCGCCCTTGCCCTCCATCGAATCGAGGGTCAGATCGACGAACGTCGCGCCGAGGGAGCGCACCTCCTCCGCCGCCGCCTGCCGCACGTCGTTCGCCGACACGACAGCACCCATCCGACGCGCGGTCGCGATCGCCTGCAGGCCGGCGACACCGGCGCCGAGCACGAGCACCTTCGCCGGCGGCACCGTCCCGGCGGCCGTCATGGCCAGCGGGAAGAACCGGGGCAATCGGATTGCAGCCTCCAGCACGGCGCGGTAGCCGGCGACGAGCGACTGGGAGGAGAGGGCGTCCATGCCCTGGGCGCGCGAGGTCCGGGGCAGCAGCTCCAGGGCGAACGCCGACCCGCGACGCGCGGCGAGCGCGCGCAACAGCGTCCCTGATGAGCCGGGCTCGAGCAGCCCGAGCACTGCAGCGCCCTCGGGCAGCGTATCGGCGACCTCGTCGGCCGGCGGGGCGACGGCGAGCAGCACGTCGGCCCCGGCCAGCGCGTCGCCCGGCGAAGGGAGGATCGCTGCGCCGCGGTCGTCGTACGCCGCGTCGGTGAAGCCGGCGGCGGCACCGGCTCCCGCCTCGACGGCGACCGTCCAGCCGGCGACGGCCAGCCTGCCCACCGTCTCCGGGGTCGCCGCCACCCGGCACTCCCCCGCCCGGGTCTCGGTCAGCACTGCAGCACGCACCAGGGCGAACCTACCTGGCTGCGTCCCGGGCTGGGAGGGTAGGACGTGTGACATGGCAGCGCATCCCTCCGGGAACCAGTTCGAGATCCGCTCCGGCGACACCGTGGCGACGGTGGTCGAGGTGGGTGGCGCGCTGCGCGAACTCACCGTGGGCGGCCGGCAGCTCCTCGACGGCTACTCCGCCGACGAGGTCTGCGTCGGCGCGCGTGGCCAGTCGTTGCTACCCTGGCCGAACCGGATCAAGGACGGCCGCTACACCTGGCGCGGCGAGGAGCAGCAGCTGGCGGTCACCGAACCCGAGCAGAACTGCGCGATTCACGGACTCGCCCGCTGGGTCAACTGGAACTGCGCGAAGCGCGGCAGCGACTCCGTCGTGATGACCTACCGGCTGCCGCCGCAGACCGGATGGGCGTGGACGCTGGAGCTGATGATCGAGTACGTCGTCGACGCCACCGGCATCACGGTCCGGACGACGGCGAGCAACTCCACCGACACCGCCGCGCCCTTCGCCGCCGGCGCGCATCCCTACCTCGCGGTCGGGCTCGACCGGATCGACGGCGCCACGCTGCACGTACCCGCCGCGTCGTACCTCCCCACCGGCGCGCAGCAGATCCCGACCGGTGTCGAGCCGGTCGAGGGCACGCCGTACGACTTCCGTTCACCGCGCCGGCTGGGGGACACGCACATCGACTACGCCTACGCCGACCTCGACCGGGACGCGGACGGCGTCTTCCGGGCTTCGCTCACCGGCGAGTGGACCGCCGAGATCTGGCTGGACGCGGCGTACCGCTACTTCGAGGTCTTCACCGGCGACACGCTGCCCCCGGACAAGCGGCGGACCGGGCTCGGCGTGGAGCCGATGAGCGGACCGCCCAACGCCTTTGGCAGCGGCATCGACGTCGTTTCCCTCGAGCCGGGCCAGACCTGGACCGGCGCCTGGGGCATCCGCCAGCGGTAGCGTTACGCGTTACGTGATCAGTGCCGGGGCCAGCGCCGGACCCTTCGTCGATCCCTCAGGCGGCGCCGAAGGAGTACCAGCGGTCGAGCCACGCGTCGAACTCGGCGAGATCCGGATGCGTCGCGACATAGGCGCGCACCCGTTCCCAGCGTTCGATCGTGAATCGTGCCCACGCCGCGAGGATCGGCGCGGTGAGCCGGCGAATCTCGGCCATCAGCTGCTGGAGGGCGTCGCGTGCGCGGTCGTAGAGCCGCGTGAACATGGCCCGGAGCTCGTCGGAGTCCATCTCGCCCCTTTCCCTGGCCCAGGAAGGCCATCGTGACACGGCAACGGCCACGATGGCGGCAACTTGGCCGCGCGTCACGCCAGACAGCAGCCGGCCGGGCAGTTCGTCCAGCGCAGCGCCGGGTCGCCGAGGCCGCGGTGCGGCAGGCCTGCCTCGTCGACCTCACGGACCAGCTCGCGGATCATGGAAACGAAATCCGGCTCGGTTCCAACGGTCGCCGCTCTGGCCAGCGGAAGCCCGACCTCCTCGGCGCGCTGCCGGGCCTCGACGTCGAGGTCGTGGCGGACCTCGACGTGATCGGAGAGGACTCCCACGGGCACTAGTACGGCGCCCGGCGCCCCCGCGGCCGCGATCTTCTGCAGGTGGTCGCCGACGTCGGGCTCGAGCCAGGGCTGCGCCGGCGGGCCGCTGCGGCTCTGCCAGACGAGCTGCCAGGGGTGGTCGCCGCCGACGAGGCCGGCGACCAGGCGGCAGCTCTCCCGTAGCTGCGCGACGTACGCCCCGCCCCGGAGCCCCGCGCGCTCGGCCATCGCGATCGGCACGCTGTGCGCGGTGAAGACGAGGTGGGCGCCGAGCCGCCGGTCGGCCGGCAATCCGGCCAGCGCGTCGACGGCGTGCCGGGCCATCGGCTCGACGAATCCGGGGTGGTCGAAGAAGTGCCGGAGCTTGGTGATACGTGGCGCGGCCGGCCCGACCGCGGCCCGTGCCCGGTCGATGTCCTCCCGGTACTGGCGGCAGCTGGAGTAACCGGCGTAGGCAGCCGTGGCGTACGCCGCGGCATGCTGCACCCCCGCCGCCGCCATGTCGCGAACCGTCTCCTCCAGGTACGGCGCCCAGTTGCGGTTGCCCCAGAAGATGCGTAGCGGCGGTCCGTGCTCTGCGAACTCCTTCTCCAGCGCGGCGACAAGATCCCGGTTCTGGCCGTTGATCGGGCTGACGCCGCCCAGCGCGTAGTAGTGCTGTGCGACGTCGAGCAGGCGTTCGCGGGGGATGTTTCGCCCACGGGTGACGTTCTCGAGGAACGGCACGACGTCGTCGGGTCCCTCGGGCCCGCCGAAGGAGAGGACGAGAAGGGCGTCGACCCCCACCCTCAGCTCCGCCGCCGGCGCAACACCACGAGGGCCGCGACGGCGACCGCCACGAAAGCGAGGATCGGGGCGACCCGCTTGGCCAACGGCGCGCCGGCCGTCTGGAGCAGGTCGATCGCCTCCGGCGTGGGGCGGGTCGCACTGGGTGGCTGGGGATGTACTGCGGCGGCCGGCTGCGGGGCGGGCTCGGGCTGGGCCGCCGCCGGAGCGGCGGCGGACGGCGTGACCGGGGAGAACGTGCCGCTCGGGGTCGCCGTCACGGGCGCGGTGTCCGGCGGTGCCGTCGGCGCGGGGCCGTCGGTTGGCGCGGCGCCGTCGGTTGGCGTGCCATGCTCCGGTGCCGGGCCGGTGAGCTCCGCTTCGAGGCAGTCGGCGAACTGCCCGATGAGCTTGGCACCGACCTCGGCCATGACCCCGCGCCCGAACTGCGCCGGCTTGCCGGTGATTGCGAGGTCGGTGACGACATCGACCCGCGTGCCGGTGCCTTCGGGACGCAGCGTCCCGGTCACCGTCGCCTGGGCGGTGCCCGAGCCGCGGGTCTCCTTGCCCTTCGCCACGATGACGGCCCGCCGGGCCGCCTCGTCCTTCTCGGTGAAGCTGGCGTTGCCGGAGTAGGTGACGGTGATCGGCCCCACCTTGACCTTCACCTTGCCGGTGAAGTCGTCGCCGTCGACGGTGTCGATCGTGGTGCCGGGCATACACGGGGCGATGCGTCGTACGTCGAGCAGGACCGGCCAGGCCTCCTCGGGTGAAACAGCAACGGAAAACGAGTGCTCCAGCTTCAACGGATCTCCTCCTGCATGCTCAGCAGTGTCTCGAGGTCCTCGGGCGTGTCGAGGTCGTACGGCGAGCCGGTCCCATCGCACGGCACGGCCGTGACTCGCTCCGAGTGGCTGCGGAGCCACCCCCGCGCCCCCGCGTCGCCCGCGGCAGCGGCGGCGACCTCGCTCCAGATCGCCCGGTCGAGAAGGACCGGGTTACGGGGCGACCCGTCGTACGTCGCGACAGCCGCGACGGCACCACCCTGCCATGCCGCCGCGAGCCGCGACACAGCGACCGGTCCGACCAGCGGTTGGTCGGCGAGCGCGACGACCACTGCGTCCGCCTCGGCCGGCAGGGCGCGGAGACCGGCGACGAGCGAGGAGCCCATGCCGGTCGCCCAGTCGACGTTGACCACGACGAGGACGCCGCTGAGATCGGCGCTGCGCCGTACCTCGTCGGCCGCGGCCCCCAGCACGGTGAGTACCGGCTGGCAGCCGGCGGCACGCAGCAGCGCGGTCCCGTGCTCGACGAGGAGCTGCCCGTCGTAGGTCACCAGTGCCTTGGGCCGCCCGAAGCGGGTGCCGGCGCCGGCGGCGAGCAGCAGCCCGGCGACGCTCACCGCCTCACCGGTGGATCGCGCCGGACGTCGAGGCGAGCGGACGCCCCGAGCCGCCCCAGCGGCACTGGACCATCTCGGCGGCAATGGACACCGCGGTCTCCTCCGGCGTACGGGCGCCGAGGTCCAGGCCGATCGGCGACCGCAGCCGGCTCAGCTCCGCCTCCGCCAGCCCACGCTCCCGGAGCCGGGCCAGGCGGTCGTCGTGGGTCCGGCGGCTGCCCATCGCGCCGATGTAGGCCGCCGGCGTGCGCAGCGCGACCTCGAGCAGCGGTACGTCGAACTTCGGGTCGTGGGTGAGCACCGCGATGACCGTCCGGTCGTCGACCCCGCCCTCCGCCACTGCCCTGGTCAGGAACTTGTGCGGCCACTCCACCACCACCGCGTCGGCCTCCGGAAAGCGCTTGACCGTCGCGAAGAGCGGTCGCGCGTCGCACACCGTGACGTGGTAGCCGAGGAACGCGCCCACCCGGGCGACCGCAGCCGCGAAGTCGATGGCCCCGAAGACGTAGAGCCGGGGCGGCGGGGCGTAGGTCTGCACGAAGACCGTCACGTCGTCGCGCCGCCGCTCGCCTCGGGGGCCGTAGTGACGCTGGCCGGTCTGCCCCTGCCCGAGCATGCCGCGGGCGTCGTCGGTGACCGCGGCGTCGAGCCCCTCGTTGCCGAGCGAACCGGCAACCCGGTCCGGCCACACCGCCATCTCACCGCCGAAGCCGTCCACGGCACTGGCGACGGCGACCGGCTGGTGGTCCTGCACCGACGTCAGCACGTCGGCCAGCCACGGCTGCCGGTTCCGAGACACCGCCCGGACGTAGAGCGTGATCTCCCCACCGCAGGTGAGCCCGACCGCGAACGCGTCGTCGTCGCTGTAGCCGAACGTCTGCAGCACCGGCTCGCCGGTCTCGACCACGTCCTTGGCCAGCTCGAAGACGGCACCCTCGACGCAGCCGCCCGAGACGCTGCCGACCACCTCGTCCCCTGGACCGACGGCCATGGCAGCGCCCGGCTGCCTCGGCGCACTCCTCGACACCCCGACGACGGTGGCGAGCCCCACGGTGCCGTCGGCGTCGTACCAGCGGCGCAGCTCGGCGGCGATCTCACGCACGGCCGGCCACCACCTGGGCGAGCCGTTCCAGGGCGGCCAGCGAATGTCCCTCCACGAAGTCGTCAACGTGCGGCAGCGCGGCGGCCATCCCCGCGGCAAGCGGCGCGTATCCCGGCCGGGCCTTGCGCGGGTTGGCCCAGACGACCCGATGCGCCAGCCGATGGAGTCGGGCCATCGAGTCGCCGAGCAGCTCGGTGTCGCCGCGCTCCCAGCCGTCGGAGAGGACGACCACGACCGCTCCCCTGGCGACTCCGCGCTGCCCCCAGCGGTCCAGGAACTGCTTGAGCAGCTCACCCAGCCTGGTGCCGCCGCTCCAGTCGGGCACCGCCGACGACAGCGCCGCCATCGCGGTGTCCGGGTCGCGGTGCGAGAGCTCGCGGGTGACCCTGGTGAGCCGGGTGCCGATCGTGAAGATCTCCACGGCGGCGGCACCCCGCGCGGCGGCATGAGCGAAGCGGAGGAGCGCATCGGCGTACGCCGACATCGAGCCGCTCACGTCGACCAGCAGGACCACCCGCCGGGGGCGCCGCCTGGGTGCGCGGTGGCGGAGCAGCGCCGGCTCGCCACCGTGGCGCAGCAACTCCCGGGTGGACGGGCCCGGATCGATACGACCGCGCCGGGCAGATCGGTGCCGGCGCGTGCGACGGAGCTCGCCCGGCATGCTCAACGCCGCGAGCAGCCTGCGCAGCGCGTCGCGCTCGGCCGGCGTGAGTCCGGCAAGGTCGCGCTGGCGGAGCAGTTCGGTAGCGCTGGCCGCCGCCACCATCGGCTGGTCGTCGCCGGTCTCGTCCTCGGCGGGCGACTCGATGCCGGCGCTCTCGTCGTACGACGCCACGGCGAGCGGCCGCAGCACCCGCGGCTGCCTGAGGACCGGTGGGCGGTCGCCGCCGAAGTACGCGGCGAACACCCGGTCGTAGCGAGCCAGGTCGGCTTCCGCAGCGCAGAGCGTGAGCCGGCCGGCCCAATACACCTGGGCCCGGTCGTGGGGGTCCAGCTCGGCGAGCGCGGCCACGAAACGGCTGCTGCGCTCCGGCCCGATCCGCGCGCCGGCCGCCGCCAACGTCCGGGCCAGTCCGACCGCGGTCGGCACGGGGTCCATTCGGCTCAGCCGACGGCGGTCGCGACGAACGACCCCCCGTCGAGGCGCCGCGCGCGGTCTTGGTCCTCGCGGTACTTGAGCACCGCGCCCAGCGTCGCCGTGGCGACCTCCGGGTCGAGCGCCGTGGCGCCCAGCGCGACGAGCGCCTCCGTCCAGTCGAGCGTCTCGGCGACACCCGGCGGCTTGAGCAGGTCAGCGGTGCGCAGCCGCTGCACCGTGGCCGTTACCTGCGCCGCGAGCCGCTCGCTCGCCTCCGGTACCCGCAGCCGGACGATCTCGACCTCACGCTCGAACGTCGGGTGCTCGATCCAGTGATAGAGGCAGCGCCGCTTCAGCGCGTCGTGCACCTCTCGGGTGCGGTTGGACGTCAGCACCACCACGGGAGGAGTTTCGGCGCGGATCGTCCCGAGCTCCGGCACGGTGATCGTGAAGTCGGAGAGCACCTCGAGCAGGAACGCCTCGAACTCGTCGTCGGCCCGGTCGATCTCGTCGACGAGCAGCACCGATGGCGTGGTCTCCAAGGCGGCGAGCAGTGGCCGGGCCAGCAGGAAGCGCCGCGAGTACAGCTCACCCTCGATCCGCTCGGCGTCGCTCACGCCGGCCGCCTCCGCGGCGCGCAGGTGGAGCAGCTGCCGCGGGAAGTCCCAGTCGTAGAGCGCCTGGGCGGCGTCGATGCCTTCGTAGCACTGCAGCCGCAGCAGCGGCGCCCCCAGCAGGCCGGCCAGCGCCTTGGCCAGCGACGTCTTGCCGACGCCCGCCTCGCCCTCGCAGAACAGCGGCCGGCCCAACCTCAGCGCGAGGAACGCCGCCGTCGCTAGCCCCTCGTCGGCGAGGTATCCCTGTGCCGCAAGAAGCGGCACGAGGTCGGCCGGCCGCTGCGCCGCGTGCAAGGTCACGCCGCCCAGGTTACGGCTGGATCGGGGTCACCCGACGTCAGCTGGACACCCCGGCCGCGGCGACCACTGCCCGCCGGGTGAGCACTCTTGCGAGGTGCTCCCGGTAGTCCGACTTCGCGCTGAGGTCCGACGACGGCGACGTGCCCTCCGCTGCCGACTGGGCCGCCGAGCCGATCGCGTCCTGGCTGGCCGGCGCACCGGAGAGCGCCGACTCGACCGAGCCGGCGCGTACGGGCGTGGGGCCCATGTTGGTCAGTCCGATCCGGGCCTCGGCGATGGAGCCGTCCTCCCGGCGTACGGCGGCCGCCACGCCCACGATCGCCCATGCCTGGGCCACCCGATGGAACTTCTCGTAGCGGACGCCCCACCCGGTCAGCTTGGGGATGCGGACCTCGACGAGGACCTCCGCCGGACCGAGCGCGGTCTCGAGGTAGTCGCGGAAGAAGTCGCGTGCCGCGACCGTACGCCGTCCCGACCCGCTTGCGACGATCATCTCGGCGTCGAGCGCCAGTGCCACCGCCGGCAGGTCACCCGCCGGGTCGGCGTGGGCGAGGGCACCACCGAACGTGCCGAGGTGGCGTACGGCGGGGTCGGCGACCGTCGACGTCGCCTCGGCCAGCAGTGCGGCGTGCTGCCCGACGAGCGGGTCGTGCATGACGTCGTGGTGCGGCGTCATCGCGCCGATGACCAAGGCGTCACCGTCCTCCCGCACCCCGCGCAGCTCCTCGGCCCTGGACAGGTCGACGAGCACCGAAGGCGTCGCCAGCCGCAGGCGTAGCAGCGGCAGCAGGCTCTGCCCGCCGGCGAGCACCTTCGCCTCCTCGCCGTGCTCGGCGAGCACCGACAGCGCCTCGTCGAGCGAGCCGGCACGGACGTAGTCGAACTCCGACGGGATCACTGCGCGCTCCCTGACTCGGCGCCGGCGGTCGTCGCCGTCTGCGACCCGCCCCAGGCGATGGTGCCCTCGGCAGCGCGGTCGCCGCCCGTCGAGCCTTCGCGGATGGCCCGCCACACGCGCTCCGGGGTGGCCGGCATCCGCATGTCGTTGACCCCGTACGGCCGCAGCGCGTCGACGACCGCGTTGATGACGGCGGGCGTGGAGGCGATGGTGCCGGCCTCGCCGACCCCCTTCACCCCGAGCGGGTTCGACGTGGACGGCGTCTCCGTGCGGTCGGTGGTGAACTCGGGCAGGTCGGGTGCGGCGGGCACCAGGTAGTCGACCATCGTCCCAGTGACGAGGTTGCCCTCGGCGTCGTACACCGCCTCCTCGTACAGCGCCTGCGCGATGCCCTGCGCCAGGCCGCCGTGCACCTGCCCCTCGACGATGAGCGGGTTGATCACCGAGCCGACGTCGTCGACGGCGACGTAGGACCGGATCGTGACGAAGCCGGTCTCCGTGTCGATCTCCACGGCGCACAGGTGCGTGCCGTGCGGATAGGAGAAGTTCTCCGGGTCGAAGACGTACTCGGCGTTGAGGCTCGGCTCCACGCCCTCCGGCATGTCATGGGCGGCGAACGTCGCGAGCGCCACCTCCTGGATCGTCTTCTTCGCCTCGGGCGAGCCTTTCACCGAGAACGTCCCCGCCGAGAACTCGACGTCGCCCTCAGCCGCCTCCAGCATGTGCGCCGCCATCCGCCTTGCCTTCTCCACCGTCCGTTGCGCCGCGAGGTGAACGGCGACGCCGCCGACGGAAACGGAGCGGGAACCGTAGGTATCCCATCCTGTCGGCGAGGACTTGGTGTCGCCGTGCAGCACCTCGACGTCCTCGAACGGCACCCCGAGCGCGTCGGCGGCGATCTGGCTCCATGCCGTGACGTGGCCCTGCCCGTGCGGGCTGGTGCCCGTGACGACCTCGACCTTTCCCGTCGGCAGCATCCGGATAGACGCCGACTCCCAGCCGCCGCCGGCGTAGGAAAGCTGGCCGAGGATCCGTGACGGGGCCCCGCCGCAGGCCTCGGTGAAGGTCGAGATGCCGATGCCGAGCTGCACCGGGTCATCGGACTCGCGCCGCTTGGCCTGCTCGGCCCGCAACGGGTCATAGCCGAAGAGCTCCATCGCGCGCTCGGTGGCGGCCTCGTAGTTTCCGGTGTCGTAGGTGAGCCCGCCGGCCGTCGTGTAGGGGAACTCCTCGTGCTGGATCCAGTTGCGTCGCCGAAGCTCCAACGGATCCATGTCCAGCTCCGCCGCGAGCTCGTCGACGATCCGCTCGATGGCGTACGTCGCCTCGGGCCGCCCGGCGCCGCGGTAGGCGTCGGTCGGCGTCTTCGTGGTGAAGACGCCGGTGCAGCTGAACCGGTACGCGTCCATCTTGTAGATGCCGACGTACATGGAGGCCCCCAGCAGCGGGATGCCGGGCGTGATGAGCTGCAGGTAGGCGCCCATGTCGGCCTTGAGGTCGACCTTCAGGCCGCGGATGCGCCCGTCCCGGTCGGCCGCGATCTCGACGTCCTGGATCTGGTCGCGGCCGTGGATCGTCGCCTGATATCCCTCGCTGCGGGACTCGGTCCACTTGACCGGCCGGCCGAGCCGCTTGGCGACGATCAGCGCGATGGACTCCTCGGCGTAGACGTCGAGCTTCGAGCCGAAGCCTCCGCCGACGTCGGGCGCGACGACCCGGATCTTCTGCTCGGGCAGGCCGGTGCTCAGCGCGAGCATGACGCGCAGCACGTGTGGGATCTGCGTGGCCGAGTAGACGGTGTACTCGTCGGCGGCGGCGACCGGATGCACGACGACGGCCCGCGGCTCCATCGCCGTCGGGATCAGCCGCTGCTGGATGAACCGTCGCTTGACGAGGACCGGCGCGTCTTGGAAGGCGGCGTCGACGTCGCCGGTCTCCAGCGGCCAGACGAACGCCTTGTTCGTGCCCTTGTCGGAGTGGACGAGCGTCTCGTCCTTGAGGGCCTCCTCCATGTCGACGACCGCGCCGAGCGGCTCGTAGTCGATCTCGATCGCCTCGAGGGCGTCGGCCGCCTGGTAGCGGTCGCGGGCAGCGACGACGGCCACCGCGTCGCCGACGTAGCGGACCTCGTCGTACGCGATCGGCGGATGGTCGGGCTGCACCATGTCGGTCGTCACCGGCCAGGCGCACGGGAGCGAGCCGAGCTCGTCCTTGAGGTCGGCCCCGGAGAACACCGCCACGACGCCCGGCATCGACATGGCCGGCGAGACGTCGATCCGGGTGATCTTCGCGTGCGCCATCGGGCTGCGCAGGACGGCGAGGTGCAGCATGGCGGGGAGCTGGATGTTGTCGGTCCACATCGTCTGGCCGGTGACGAGCTTGGCGTCCTCCTTGCGCCGCCGCGACCTGCCGACCTCACGCGTGCCGTCCGGCGTACCCATCTCGCCGCTGTCTTCGACCAGTGTCGCCACGGCGCCGACGTCGATGTCCTCAGTCATGCCGATGCCCCCATCTCGTCGGCCGCGGTCCGTACGGCGCGCACGATGTTCTGGTAGCCGGTGCAGCGGCAGAGGTTGCCCTCCAGGCCGTGCCGGATCTCCTCGTCACTGGGATCTGGTGTGTGCTGGAGCAGGTCGACCGACGCGAGAATCATGCCGGGCGTGCAGTAGCCGCACTGCAGCGCATGACTCTCCCGGAACGCCTTCTGCAGTGGGTGCCACTCCCCCTCTGCCAGGCCCTGGATCGTCGTCACCTGGCTGCCGTCGACCTGCGCGGCGAGCACCGAACAACTCTTCACGCTGTGCCCGTCGAGCAGCACGGTGCACGCCCCGCAGTTCGACGTGTCGCATCCGATCGGTGTGCCGACCAGACCCAGCCGGTCGCGCAGATAGTGCACGAGCAGCAGGCGACCCTCCACTTCGTCCTCGTACGCCGTACCGTCGACGTGGACTCGGATGCGGGGCATCGTCACACTCCCTCGGAGTCAGGGGCCGTCTACTAGGTTTCCAGGGTGCGAGTCTCCACCACCGACCTGCGGGCGTTCGTCGCCACCCGGCTAGGCATCGAAGAAGCCGCGCTGACCGACTCGACGCTCCTCCTCGAGGACCTCGCCCTCGACTCGTTGGCCCTCATCGAGCTCGCCATCACCATCGAGGAGCGGTACGACGTCGCGCTTGGCGACGACGACCTCTTCGACTCGCACACCTACGCCGAGTTGGCGGCACTCGTCGCGCGCCATCGGGCCTCGTGACGCCTTACTCCGGGTGCGCCAACGCGAGGGCGGCGTCGTGGCCACCGAAACCAAAGCTGGTGCTCATCACGAGACCGGTGGCCGACGGCCGGGCGGCCCGCACCAGGTCGAGGCCGTCACACTCCGGGTCCACCTCCTCGGCGTTGACCGACGGCGGCAGGGTCGCGCTGGCCAGCGCCTGCACGCAGGCGAGCGCCTCGAGCGCTCCCGCCGCGCCCATCAGATGGCCGGTCATCGACTTCGTCGATGACACCGGCACGCCGCCGTGGCCGAAGACCGCCCGCAGCGCCCGGGCCTCCATGACGTCGTTGAGCTGCGTCGACGTACCGTGCGCGTTGAGGTAGCCGACCTCGCTCGGGACGCGTCCGGCGACGGCGAGCGCCTCCCGCATGACGGCAACCGCGCCGGCGCCGTCCGGCCGCGGCGCAGTGACGTGGTGGGCGTCGCTGGCCGCCGCGTAGCCGACGACCTCCGCAAGCAGCCGGGCCCCGCGGGCGAGCGCGCTCGCCCGGTCCTCGAGGACGAGGATCGCGGCGCCCTCGCCGGTCACGAACCCGTCGCGACCCATGGCAAAGGGCCGGGATGCGCGGACTGGATCGTCGTTGCGGCGGGACGCCGCCCGCATCGAGGCGAACCCCGCGAGCAGGGCCCGGGTGACCGGGGCGTCGGCGCCGCCGGCGAGGACGGCGTCCGCACGCCCCAGTCGGATCATGTCGGCGGCGAGGCCGACCGCGTCCGTACCGGCCGCGCAGGCCGTCGTCGGGCACAGCGACGGTCCCCGAGCTCCGGCGTCCATGGCCACCGCGGCCACCGCGGCGTTGCCGATCATGGCGGCGGTCAGGAACGGGCTCACCAGTCGCGGGCCGCCGGCCGCGAGTACGCCGACCTCCCGCTCGAATGTCTCGACGCCGCCCAACCCACTCGCGACCACGGTGCCCACCCGGGTCGAGGCCGCGCCCACGTCGAGGCCGCTGTCCGCCACCGCCTCCCGGGCCGCCACGACCGCCAACTGGGCGAAGCGGTCCAGTCGCCGGGCTTCCCGCGGCCCGAGTTCGCGGTCCGGATCGAACCCAGGCACCTCGGCAGCGATCCGCACCGGCAGGTCGCCGACGTCCGCGCGGGTCACCGGGCCGATGCCGGAGCGACCGGCGACGAGCCCCGCCCAGGTGCTCGCGGCGTCGAGCCCGAGCGGGGTGACGGCCCCGAGACCCGTCACGACGACCCGGCGCATGGGGTCCGAGGCTAGTTGGTCTGGGCAGGTACCCATTGTGCCGCTGAGCTGACGGAGGCGTGTTGAGCGTCGGTGATGCCCCCCGGGTGGCGTTGGTCTGCGGGTACTTCGACCCGGCTCGGGACGGCGTAGCCGACTACACCGGACGCCTCGCCCAGCACCTTGCTGCGGCCGGCGTGGATGCCCTCGTGGCCACCACATCCGTCGCGGCGGAAGCTGCCGGCGGTGCCGCAGGCGGCCGTGGTGGATTTCCGGTCATCGGCGTCACCGACGGGTGGGGCCCGGCGGGCGTCGCCCGCGCCGCCAACGCCCTCGGGCGGCTCCACGTTGACGTGGTCCACGTGCAGTGGGCGCCGTCCGTCTTCCGGTTCACCCGCGCGGTCGGCCTGCTGCCGCTCTTGCTCCGCCGCCGACCGCTGGTCGTGACGCTGCACGAGTACGGCGTCGAGAGGCCGGCCGGCGCCGTACTGACGGCGTTCCGGTCGAGTTTGGAGCGGGCGGGCATCGCCGACCGGGAGACCGGCCTGCTGGTGCCTCGGGCGCGGCGCCTGCTGGTGCCTGACTCGGCGCAGCTGCGGGTGGTCGCCGCGCGCTTCCCGACGCGGACATCCGACGTACTGGAGGTGCCGATCGGGCCGAACATCGATGTCGCGCCGGTGGAACGTGACTCGATCCGGCGAACCGTCCGCGAGTGCCTCGGGATGGCGCCGGACGCGCCGCTCGTCGTGTTCTTCGGTTTCCTGCATCCGGTCAAAGGTCTCGACCGGCTCGTCGAGGCGGCCGGCCGGCTTCGCCGGCTGCTACCCGGGCTCCGGCTCGTCCTGGCCGGCGGCGCGGAGAGCCACTCGGTGTCCGGCCCGGCCGCGGCCGCGCTGGTCGCGGCTCTCCGCGAGCGCGCCAACGTGGCTGGCGCCGAGGTCCTCCTGCCCGGCCATCTGCCGGCCGAGCAGGTCTCGCGCCTGCTGTCGGCGGCCGACGCCGCCGCGTTCCCCTTCGACGCCGGCATGACGGTCAAGTCCGGCAGCCTGCTCGCCACGCTGGCCCACGGCGTCCCCACGGTGGCCACCGTGGGCGAGGCCGCAGGTGCAGCCGGCGCCGTCGACGGCATACTGCCCATCCCGCCACGCGACACCGACGCTCTGACGACCGCGCTGCACCGGGTGCTGACCGACCAGACGCTTGCCTCGCGGCTGCGGACGGCTGGCCTCGCCCGCGCCGCTCGGCACGACTGGTCGCGCATCGCCCGCGTGCACGCCGAGCTCTACCGGCAGCTGAGCTGAGCTCATCAGCGAGTGCCCGGCTGGACAGCGGGCCAGCGATCGTCCAGGGTCGGCTCAGGCGTCGCGGATCCGCAACAGAAGGTGGCTCATGAAAGTGCTCGACCGGCTGATCCGACGCACGTTGGCACCGACGGTCTCGGCGCTGGTCCGCGAGGCGCTCGCGCAGGGCAAGCCGCCCGGCGCTCGGCCCACCGAGGATGCGGCGCTGTTCAAGCCGCTGATCTACGGCGACCCGGACCGGCTGCACGTCCATCCCACCGCGGTTCTCAACAATGCGTTGATCAACCTCTCTTCGGGGGAAGTGACGATCGAGGAGTACGCGTTCTTCGGCCACAACGTCTCAGTGCTGACCGGCGCCCACGACTTCACGACCTTCGACCGGCAGCGCCAGGTCTCGGTGCCACCGAGCGGTCGCGACGTGGTCGTCGAGCGGGGCGCCTGGGTCTCGAGCAACGCGACGATCGTGGGGCCCTGCCGGATCGGGGCGCACAGCGTGGTCGGCGTCGGCGCTGTCGTGCTCCGCGACGTCCCGCCCTACGCGGTGGTCGCCGGCGTGCCGGCCAAGGTCCTTCGCGAGCTCCCACATCCCGACATAACACCGGCAGCCGGATGACCGGGTCGCGCTCTGAGCCGGCCGAGCCGGCCGAGCCGGCCGAGCCGCGGTCGGCGTACGACGAGCTTGTCGCCAGCGTCGATGCGCTCGGGACGCAGCTGCGCGACCTGGAGGCGGAGGTGGCCCGGTTGCGGACGAACGTCGGGGGCGCCGGCTCTCGCTTCGCCGCCCTCTATCCGGACTTTCAGGAACGCTTCCGGGGGCCGGTCGAGGAGGTGCGGGCCAAGCTTGCTGGCTACCTGCCCGACGTGCAGCGAGTGGCACGCGGCGGCGGCCTGCTCGATCTCGGCAGCGGCCGCGGCGAATGGCTGGGCCTGCTCCGCGACGCTGGTCTCGCCGCGACGGGCGTCGACAGCCATCCGGAGCGGGTCGCGGCGGCCCGCGCAGGGGGCTTCGACGTCACGCTCGACGATGCGGTCGGGCACCTACGGTCCCGCGCGCCGGGCGAGCTCGATCTGGTCACGGCGTTCCACCTGGTCGAGCACCTTGACGTCGACGAGGTGCTCGAGCTGCTCCACGTTGCCAGCGTGGCGCTGCGACCGGGCGGCTGTCTGCTGCTCGAGACGCCGAACGCCACCAACCTGGTCACCGGCGCCTGCGACTTCTACTGCGACCCGACCCACCGGCGGCCGCTCCCCCCGACGGTCGCCGAGTGGATGGTCGGCGCCGCCGGTTTCGTCGACGTCGAGGTTCGGCACCTGCATCCCAAGGCGTCCCCTTTCGCGCCGTACGCCGACGAGACGCACGGGGATGCTGCGCCGTTGGTGCAGCAGGTCGTCGAGGCGGCGCTCTTCGGACCGCAGGACTACGCCGTGCTCGGGTTCCGACCGGCGGAGTGAGCCGTGCGCCGGGTGCTCTACGTCGACACGTACACGGCACCGGCCACCGGCGGCGCGGCGCCGTCGAGCGACTCGATCGGCTACGGCGTCACCGCCTCGCGGGTGATCCAGGCTGGACTCTGCGACGCTGGCTTCGACGTCGTACGCCCGACGTCACCGCACGCCGTACCCGGCGCCGGCCGGCGGAGCCGGCTGGACTGGCTGACCGCGACGTACGCCGGCGTCGTCGACGTGCTCGCGGAGGCGCCGCCGGACGTGGTGTTCACCTTCCACGCGTTCGCCACGTTTCCGGTGGAACTTCGCCGGATGCTGCTGGACCTACGCCTCGACGTACCGATCGTCGGCTACACCCACGGCAGCCACTGGGACCCGAGCGACAGCTACCGCGTCGAGACCTACCCGGGGCTGGAGATGGCCGACCTCGCCAACCTGGCCACGCTCGACCGGCTGCTGGTCGTCAGCGACTACCTGCGGCACACCCTGCGCCGCACGATTGGCGACTTCAACAAGGAGCTGGCTGCGGCAATCGATGCGCGAACTGCCGTCGTCGGCCTCCCCCTCGACACCGGACGCATCGACGCCGCCCGCACCGACGAGCGCTTCGACCGCCCGACTGTGGTGTTCAATCACGCCCCGGTGTCCAGCAAGAATCCGGAGCTCTTCGTCCGGGTGATGCAGCGGGTGCTGCCCCACAGCGATGCCGCCGTCGTATTCACCCGCGCGTTCCCCCCGGGCACCGCCGGTGCCGACGCGGTTGCGGAACTCGCCGCCGGCTACCCCGACCGGGTGGTGCTGGGTCGCGACATGCCGCTCGACGACTACTACCGCACGCTTTGGCGGGCCGACCTGCAGGTGTCGACGGCGAGCCACGAGAGCCTCGGTGTGTCGACGCTGGAGGCGATGTACGCCGAAACCTGCTGCCTGCTGCCGCGGCTCGGTAGCTATCCCGAGATCACCGACTCCCACCCCGATGCGCTGTACGAGCCCGGTGCCGACGCGCTCGAGAGAAGACTCTTCGCCCTCCTCGCCGACGTTGCGCGCCGGCGCAGCGTCGCCCGCGACCTGCGACAGCTCGCCAGGCGCTACGAGCCGGGTGTCGTGGTCCGGCGCATCATCGACGTCATCAACGACGTCTCCCGGGAGCGGCGGTGAGGATCCTGCCAGGAGCTACGGCGTCAACTGCGCCGGAACCACGCGAAGGTGGACAGGTCGCTTGACGTCAACCACTTCTGAGCCGGTCGCGACGAGGATCTCGGCGTACGCGGTGCCTCGTAGTTCGTAGATTACGACCGCCGGTTCATCGAGTTCGATCCGCCAGTAGGACGCAATGCCCGCGCCGGCGTAGAGCGCCCGCTTCGTGACGCGGTCGGTTGTCCGTGACGACGGGGAGACGGCGGCGCACTCACCAGGAGGCTCCCGTCGACGATCTCGTAGCGCTGGCCGTCGTCGGGCATGCCATTGAGGTCGGCGAGCGTCCACGGGCCCGCCGTCCGCGCCAACGCCTCAGTCACGTAATGCTCCCTACCACACTCAGTCTGGCACGCGATTCCCGCCCGGAGCGTCTCGCTGTCCGTCCGGCGATGCCCTGGTGATGAGATGGACGGCATGGACTCCTTCGCCGACGTGCTGGCTGCCAACGCCCGCTACAGCCAGCACTTCTCGGACGCGGGCACCGCCGGCAAGGCCGCCCGCGGCCTCGCCGTCGTCACGTGCATGGACTCCCGCATCGCGCCGCTGGAGATGCTCGGGCTGGCACCAGGCGACGCGAAGGTCCTGCGCAACGCCGGGGCCCGCGTCACCGACGACGTGCTGCGCACCCTCGTGCTCGCCGTGCACCTGCTCGACGTCAGCCGGGTGATGGTCATTCCGCACACCGACTGCCGGATGACAAAGGTGACCGACGAGGACGTCCACGCCGAGTTACTGGCTCGCGGGGTCGACACCAGGAGCTTGGAGTTCCGCACGACCAGCGACCAGATCGAGGCGCTGCGGCAAGACGTGCAGCGCATCCGCAGCTCGCCGTACCTGCCCGTCGGGCTGCCCGTCATCGGGTGCGTCTACGACGTCACGACCGGCATCATCAACGTGGCCGTCCCGCAGGCCCCCGGCGCTTGAAGCCATCGCCCGCCGTCTACTGGCACAGCGAGCGATGAATCGGGGTGACCGCGATCGACAGGTCGGTGTCGTCGAGCATCCGGCGGGCCAGGTGTTGCGGGCGGAGTGGGCCAGTCCCTCCGGAGTCACCCCGAGGTGCTCGACGAACAGGCGTCGCAGGTGGCACGCTGCGCGCCGCGGTAGGGCCGGCAGCGCAGGCACGCCCGGTAGCCCGCCCAGCTGCACTCGACCCGCTGGCAGCGGACCGGCTACGGGTATACGTTGCGTGCCCGATATATACTTCGACCCATGGGTAAGCATCTTGTCGATCTCGACGAGCAGGCGCTGGGGGCCGCTCAGGTGGAACTCGGCACGGCGACGATCAAGGACACGGTGAACGAGGCGCTGCGCCGAGCGACGTCCGGCCGGAACCGACGAGTTATCGCAGCGCTGGACGCCTTGGCTCACGCCCGCCTCGAGGACCGTTCCGAAGCGTGGCGCTGACCTTTCTCCTTGACACCAGCGTGATCAAGCGGCTCGGCCGCAGAGAGGTCCGCGAGGTGGTCGAGCCGCTGGCCACGGCAGGTCGACTAGGGCGGGCGGCGGTCTCCGATCTCGAGGTCGGCTACACCGCCCGCAACGCGCAGGAGTGGGATCAACTGATCGGCGCGCTCGACGCCTTTGACCTGATCGACACCACAGCCGGGCACGTGCGCCGCACCCTGCAGGTGCAGCGCCTGCTGGCTCAGCGCAGTCAGCGGGGACGCAAGGTTCCCGATCTCCTGATCGCTGCTGCGGCGGAGGAACTCGACGTAGCTGTGCTGCACTACGACGCAGACTTCGACCTGATCGCCGCAGTCACAGGGCAGCGCAGTCAATGGGTCTTGCCGGCCGGCAGCATGGAATGACGGCGATGGCGGATCGCTGGCCGGGACTTGCCAGAGAGGGCTCCCAGGCGTGGCTGGACTGGGCGGCCACTCAACTCCCCGATGACCACCTCATCGCCATGATCCAATGATGGGTGAGCCTGATCCCAGCAGTAGTTCGTCGATCGGCGTCCTTGCCGGCGCCCGCCCGCGGACGCTCCGCGTGCTGATCAGCCTGGTGCTGGCAGCGTTCGCTCTCGTCGAGGGGCTGCTGCTCGCGCTAGGCGTCCTCGTCACCCGGGTCCTCGCCCACGGAGCGGTGCACCGGGACGAGGTCGCGTTCGAGCACACGGTCCTGTCCCATCGGACACCGTGGTTGGACCACCTCACCCGGATAGGGACCGTGCTCGGAGCGACCACGACGGTCGTGACCCTCACAGCCATCGGCTGCCTGCTGCTCGCTTGGCGCAGGCACGGGCCTAGGCTGCCGGCGTTCCTCGCCCTCGCCGTGGCCGGCGAGACAGTGCTGTTCATCCTGGCGTCCCTTGTCCTGCACCGGGTACGGCCGCCTATCCCGCATCTGGATCCCGCGCCCCCCACGTCCAGCTTCCCGTCAGGGCACACCGCTGCCACCGTCGCGCTGTGGGGCGGCCTCGCGCTCGGTATCGCCAGGACCCGGCCCCGGCAGCCGCTGAGAGGCATGGCCTGGTGCCTCGCGGTGACCCTGCCCATGTTCGTGCTGCTCGCCCGGCTCTACCGAGGAATGCACTGGCCCAGCGACGTCGCCGCCAGCCTGATCTTCACGACGATCTGGCTCCTGCTCTTGAGAAGCATCCTCCTGCCAGTCAGCGCCCAAGACGGACGACGTGACCCCCCGCCGGCCTGACAGAGCCGCATGAAACCTTGCCGCTGCTCACCCGAGGCGGTGCATCTTCGGCCAGAGCGCCGACCAGCTCTGCGTCGGGTCGGTGCACAGCCAGACGGCTCTACCCTGCTCGTCGTTGTCGAGGTGTACGCCGTTGTCGATCGTGGCTACCCGCCGCACGCCTGCAAACCACCTGCGCAGATCGGCGTCCGGATAGCCGACCACGATCGCGGTCCGAGTGTCGGCCGGCGGCGGGCCGAGGTCCCAAAGGTTGTTCTGGCCGCCGTAGGTATCGATATCGGGGCGGAACCGCAACACGGCACCGCCCTCGCCGTAGTTGGCACCGAGGACAACCGCATGTCGGCGTTGCTCGGCCGGCAGCGCGTCGTAGGCGCGTGCGACGGCCGCGGCGAAGTGTGGCCAGCCGACCGTCTCACCGGCGTCGTAGTTTATGGCGACGATCGGGCTGTCGTGCAGCGCGGCTACGGGCACGATCGGCAGCATCAGTATGGCGGAGACCGCTGCCGACAACGCGATGGCCAAGCCGAGTAGCGCGATCCGCGCCCGGGTGGCGCCGCGGCGCATCCACGCCAGCGTCGGCTCAGCACCGGCGGCGAGCAGCGGCGGGTACAACCCGCACAGGTAGTACGGCTTGCCGCCGGCCGCGATGTAGATGACGACGAGCACCGGGTACGCGATCGCGATGCAGCGCCAGGTGGCCAGCCTTTGGTCGCGGGCAAGGCGCCATAGTCCGGCGATCCACACCGGCACGAGCACCGGACTGATCAGCACGACCTGGTATGGGATGAACAGCCAGCGCGGCTGGCTCGTCCCCGAACGCCCAGCGGCAATGGACGTCGACAGCGTGAGCTGCGGCCAGCCGTGGGTGGCCTGCCAGATCAGGTTCGGCGCCCAGAGCACGAGCGCGATCGCCGCGCCGGCCCACAACCACCGCGAGACGAGCACCTGCCGTGGCCCGGCAATCAGGACGCCCAGGAGCAGCGCGCCGAGGAGGAACACCGGCAGCGTCTTGATCTCCAGGCTAATCCCGGCCGCCAAGCCAACGAGCAGCCACGTGCGTCGGTCATCTCGCAGGGCACGTACGACCAGCCATAACACGACCGACCAGGCCAGCAGGTCGAACGCCGACGTCGTGGCCAGGTGACTGACCGACACGAGTATCGCCGCGACCGCCATCGACCCCGCCGCGAGCAGCTGTGCGTCACGTCTGGCGCCGAACTCCCGGGCGATCAGCCCGGTGACGAGTACGACCAGCGCGCCGGCGAGCGCTGGCGGCACCCGAAGCCAGCCGAGCGAGTGTCCCGACAGCGCGTCGATCCCGTGGGCCAGCAGCGGGACCAGCGGCGGCTGGTCGACGTAACCCAAGGCCGGGTGCCCGCCGATCGCGATGAAGTAGAGCTCGTCACGGTGGTATCCGTAACCGCTGCTGCCCGCCAGCAGAACCACGGCAAACGCCGTGGCGATCAAAGCGAGGCCCCGCCACGCGACGCCCGGACGCCTCAGCTGCATGCGCCGCATTCTCCGTGACGAGGACCGGCTGATCGAGGACTGGGGCTCGCGGGGCCCGGGGGCTTCAGTCGTCGCCCAGCACCCGCATCCAGCTCACGACGCCGACGTCATCCTCCGTAATCGGGTCGAACGGGGGCGGCGGAGGAACGGGCGTCAGCCCGAACTCACCGACCACGCCGACGATCGCTCCGGCGGCCTGGTCACGACTGATCGAGCGTGCGCCGACCTGGCGCTGGATATCCGACAGCGCGTTGCGAACAGCACCGTCGCGGGGCACGGACAGCAGCTCATCGGCGTCCTCCGCGCCGGTCGGGAGCGCGACGCTCGGGTCGCGCAACACGCCGAGGGCGAAGCGCTGCGAAGGCGGCAGCCGATCCTCGGCCAGCGCCGGGTCCGCGCGCAAGTTGTGCTCCGTCACGATGTCGGCGACCGCGAGCCGCCATGCGACCTCCAGGTCCGGGGGAACCTCGCTAGCCGGCGCTCCTCCCGGATTGATCGCCCGCAGCATTGGCAGTTCCTCACGGTCCACCTCGGTCTCGCGGACGTACCGCCAGTAGCGGTGCTCCGGGCGGGTGCGAGTGCGACAGGCGAAGAACGCGCCAGGCGCGCCGCGCGACGGCACGCCTGGACCCTGCCGAAACGCCGCGCCGATCCCCCACGGCAGGTCCTCCAGACGGTCGATCTCACCCTCGATTGCGGCTCGCCGTAGCAACGCGCGCAGTTGCTCGCCGACGAAGCCGCCGGTCACGTCGTCGCCCTCGCGCAGCAGACTCTCGTCTCCCTCGTCGAGTCGTTCGGCAAGGTCCTCGAACTCTGCGTAGTAGTTGCGCGCGACCGCGTCGACGTCTTCGAGCACACGGCTCTCCATGCCGAAGACTCCGGCGGCAGCGATCTTCGCCTGGATCGTCGCCTCGAGGCGGAGCAGTGCGTCGAGTTCACCCGGCTCCGGCAGCATGGTCGTCAAGGCGACGGTCTCGTGCGGTGACAGCAGGCGGATCACACGGCCGTTGCGCTGCACGACCCGCTGCGGATTCCACGGCATGTCGTAGGAGACCACCGCGCCGGCCTGCTGCAGGTTCTGGCCCTCCGAGAGCACGTCGGTCGACAGCAGCAGGTCGACCTCGCCGTCGGGTGGCACGTAGCCCGGCTCGACGACCGTCTCGGGGCAGAAGCGGGCGAGCATCCGCGTACGTTCGTCCGGCGTCGTCTCACCGCCGATGACGACGACCCGCTCGCGGGCCGAGCCGAGCGCAGTGTCCAGGTGCTCGGTGAGGTAGCGGATCGTCTCGGCGTACGACGCGAACACGCAGACCTTGCCGGGCGTCTGGGCGAGGACGTCGGCGAGGAGCTCGAGCTTCGGGTCGGTTCCCGCCGACAGGTTGTCGAGCAGCCCTTCGATGACGCGGAGCAGCCCGAGGTCTCCCGCGACGTCGTCGCGGTACTCCGGCGAGAACTCCTCGACCGGCCGGCTCTCCTCGTCCTCGCCAAGCTCGGCCAGCCAACGGGTCACGTCGCCGACCCCAACCTCGTCCACGACGTCGCGCAGGGCGGCCAGGGACGGCACGACACCCGTGTCCCAGGCAGTGAGGAACGCCTCATGGACAGTGCCCATCCGGCGGATCGTGGCGCGGCAGGCTGCCCAGGACGACTCGAACCGCTTGAGCACGGCCGACTGCAGCAGCCCGGCAAGTGTGCGCTCACGAGCCTCTTCGACGACGCGGCGCTCGTACGCGCTCGGCCGGTAGCGCGCCATCGTGAGCGCCGCGATCGCCGTGGCCACCGCGGTCACCACACCGGGCACAGCGGCGTCGAGCGCGTATCGCCGGGTGCGCAACAGCGGTCGCGGAAATCGCACCGGCGTGCCGTCGGGAAAGGTCGCCCCCGGGTAGTTCTCCTCGATGAACGTCCGGTCACGACGGACGCTCACCGCGTCAGCGACCGGGAAGAGCCGGTCGGGGTCGAGCAGCTCCACGTCGCGGGAGTTCGCGCCGGCCGAGAGGAACAGCCCGCGCAGCGACTCGACACCGACCGAGGCGAGCGCCCGGTCGTGCCGCGCGAAGAGCATGACGAGGTTGTAGAGGTCCCAGAGCGTGTTGTTGATCGGCGTCGCGGACAACAGTGCGACGTCCTTGGGCTCGCCGCCGAGCAATCGAGTCATCGCGCGGTACCACGTGTTGTCGGCGTTGCGCAGCGCGTGCGCCTCGTCGACGACGACCAGCCGGTAGGAATCCTTGGTGACGTTGAGCCGTCGGCCGAGCCGGCGGTCGGGGTCGCCGACCTGCTCGTCGCTCGCCAGCTCCTGGTAGCTCACGACCTGCGCCGGCAGCCGCCCCCGGTCGATCTCGCGCTCCCACATGCCGCGCAGCTGAGCGGGAGCGACGACGAGAGCGTGCACGCCGCGGCGTACGGCGTAGTCCTCGATCAGCGCCAACCCGACCGTCGTCTTGCCGGTGCCGACGCCGTCGGCGTAGATGACCCCGTGGTGGCGGTCGAGGATGGCGCGGGCCCGCTCGTAGCCGTCGCGCTGAAAGTCGGCCAGCGGAAGCCGCGACTCGGCTGGCGGTGCTCCGCCGTCCGATCCGAGCACGTCGTCCCCGTAGAGCTCGAGGAGCGCGCGCAGGTAGACGTCCTCCGGCGTGACGACCGGCAGCGTTGGGAACAGCAGCGACTGCAGGTCGGCCTTGTAATCGACGCTGCGGTCCCACAGTCGGTCGAACCACTCGACGGCTGGGCTGGCGACCGGTGGGTTGTAGTCGACGAGCCCGAGCTCCCGGTTGCGCCACAGGCCCGGGCCGGTGAGGTTCGCCGAGGACACCAGCGCCGCGCGGGCGTCCGGCGGGTCGCCGAAGAGGTAGGCCTTCCCGTGCAGGAACTCACGGGTGTAGCGGCGGACCGCGACGTTGTCGCGGGCGAGCCACTCGTCGACGGCGACGAGGGTGGCCGCGGCGCGGCTCGGCGGGAACCGAGAGAAGTCTCGCTCCCCGCGCAGGGCGACGAGCTGGTGCTCGAACCGGACGGTCGGCAGCTCGGCGTCGAGGCCGGGTGCCGGCGCGGCGCCGATCAGTAGCCGAACTGCCCGCTCGGTCTGCACATGGTGGGCCAGCAGGGAAAGTCCGGCCAGGTTGACGTAGCCGGTCGCGACCGCCAGCCGGTACTTGGTTGCCACGTCTCCGAGCAGGTAGCGCAGCGCGTCGCCGTGGGTGACTTCGTCGTTGTCGACGACGGACGGTCTCCCGCTCAGCGACACAGCGTTTCCAGCTCGGCACGTAGCGCCGCCCGGTGCCCGGGTGGCACCGCATCGAGGGTGAAGTCGGCCAGCAGTACGTCGAGGTCGGCCGGCCCGAGCCCGTAGGCGCG
>JBBSIN010000014.1:0-44724 GCA_038232055.1 Mycobacteriales bacterium | reverse complement strand
GTCATCGCGCTCGGCGACGACCTCTCCCCCGGCACCCTGCTCGACGCCTATCGGCACGGCTGCTTCCCGTGGCCCGGTAGCGGCTGGCCGGCGATCCCCTGGTGCTCGCCGGACCCGCGCGCCGTCCTACCGCCCGGCCGGCTGCACGTGTCGCGTTCGCTGCGGGCCAGGTTGCGAACCTGCGGCTGGCACACCACGGTCGACACGGCGTTCGACGACGTCGTCGCAGGCTGTGCCGACCGGCCGGAGACCTGGATCACCCCGGCGATGCGCACGTCGTACGGCGCGCTCCACCGGGAGGGGCACGCGCACAGCATCGAGGTATGGACGGCCGACGGTCGATTGGCCGGTGGTCTTTACGGCGTACACACCGGTGGCATCTTCAGCGGCGAGTCGATGTTCCACGCCCAGTCCGATGCCGCCAAGATCGCCCTGGTCGACCTCGTGGCGCGGCTGCGGACCGGCGGCGGCGTGCTCCTCGACTGCCAGCAGCCGACCGAGCACCTGCGCCGGATGGGGCAAGTCGTCGTACGCCGCGCCGACTACCTGGCGCTGCTGCTCGACGTGCGCGACCGACCGGTTCGGCTGCCGCGCGAACGGCTCCCGGTGGCACGGCTGGTCCAGCCCTAGTCGCGCCGACGCCGCCTAGCGCGCGCGTCCTGACCGCCGGGCGATCTCCTTCGCGTTGCCGGTGGTGGCTTGTCGATCTCCAACGGCGCTTTCAGCAACAACAGCACGGGCGAAGGAGATCGCCACGGAGCGCGAGGCGCCGGCCCGCCGGCACGCCGAGATTGCCGCCGGGATCGTCACCAGGCGTCCGCCAGCAGATCGCTAGTCGCGCCAGATCAGGAGCAACGCCCGGTCGTCTGCCGCCTTGGGTGCGACCGCCGTGACCAGCCGGTCGGCGCCGCCGGCGAAACCGTAGGGCACCAGGCGTTCGGCGGCGCCGAGGAGCCGGTCGATCCCCACCGACAGCGCCCGCCCGGGAATTTCGATCAGGCCGTCCGTATAGAGCAGCAGCGCGTCGTGCCGCCGCAAGACGCCCTCGTCGGCCGCGAAGTGCGTCTCGGGAAGTACCCCCAGCACCGGCCCCCTCGCGCGGGAGAGCACCCATCGGCCACTGCCGGACTGGAACGCGGCGACCGGTGGATGACCGGCGGAGCGCACCGTGTAGCAGCCAGAGACGAGGTCGAGCGCGACGTACGCCGCCGTCGCGAAGCCCTCCTCCCACCCCTGCCGGTAGAGGTAGTCGTTCGCGGCGTCCAGGAAGCGGTCCGGCGGCACCGCCCCGAGCAGGCCGGCGAGCGCTCCGGAGAGCAGCAGCGCGCGGCTGGCGACCTCGACCCCCTTACCGGAGACGTCAACGAGCGCTACTTCGAGCCGTCGGCCGTCTCCGCGGCGGGCGGCAACCAGGAAGTCACCACCCAGCGTTCCGCCGCCGGCCGAGCGCAGCGCCGAGTCCGCGTGCCATCCGGCCGGCAGCTCGGGCAGGTCGCCGTGACGATGCAGTCGGTCGCGAAGCTCCAGGAGCAGCGCCTCGCTTCGAGCGCCGGAGATGCCGAGCCGCGCGCGGACTCGGGCGAGCTGAAGCGCGAAGGCACCGGTGGCCACGACGCTGAGCAACGACAGCGGGCGTACGCCGGGCACGCCGAGCACGAGTACGTCGTACAGGATGACCAGCGCCGTCACCAGCAGCAGCAGTCGCACCGCGAAGGGGCCGAGCAGCAGCCCACCGGCCAGCAGCGGAAGCACCAGGAGACTGGCCGGCACGGCATCGGGTCCGGCGGCCTGAGAGAGCAGGCCAATGCCTGCCGCTGCCAGCGCGAGGAGGAGCAACGCAACTCGCTGCGGGAGAACCGCAGACCGGCGCAGCGAAGCGCCCAACACGCGGACACGAGCCAGCCGGCGCGCCGCCGGTCGGGACGCCGGTCGGGACGCCGCCACCATGATCGGACAACCCTAGCCGCTCGGCCGAGCGGGCGTGGCGCCGAAAAGGCGGGTGCGGCCGGCGCCGCCCGCTGGTAGACCGTCGGAATGCAGGCCCCTTTTGAGGTCCGACCCGTCGAGTCGGCTGAGTTCGACGAGTTCCTCGAGGTGGCGACCTCAGCCTTCGGTGCCCCCATCGAGCCCGAGGAGTGGGAGCTCGACCACACCACTCTGGAACGTGACCGATGCCTCGCCGCGTTCGACGGCTCCAAGGTGGTCGGGGCGACCGCCGCATTCTCGCTGACCCTCACGGTTCCCGGTGGCGCCGTGCCGACAGCCGGGGTGACCGCGGTCGGCGTCGCCCCGACGCATCGCCGCCGTGGCGTGGCGACGGAGCTGCTGACTCGTCAGCTCAGGGACGTGGCGGCGGGCGAGGAGCCGCTCGCGGCCCTCTGGGCGTCGGAGGACGCCATCTACGGGCGTTACGGGTACGGCGCCGCGGCGCTGTGCCTGCGGTTGTCCATCGAGCGCGACCGTGCCCGAGTCGACGCGCCGTCCGAGGCGGGCCGACTGCGATTGGCCGACCCGGCCGCAGCTCGGCCGGAGATCGAGCCGGTGTACGACGCCGTACGCCGGGAACGGCCCGGCTACTACTCCCGCGGGAACTCGACGTGGCAGATGCGGCTGTTCGACCCGGAGAAGGAGCGCGGCGGCCGCACGCCGTTGCGCTGCGTACTGCACGAGGACGGCGCCGGTGCGGTCGACGGCTACCTGCTGTACGCGACGAAGCCGGGTTGGCACGACGGGCGCCCCGAGGGCGAGGTCGACGTGCGGGAGGTCGTCGCCGAGACACCGGCTGCGTACGCCGCGCTGTGGCGCTTCCTGCTCGGCCTCGACCTCATGGCGCACGTGCAGGCGCACGTCGCCCTCGACGACCCGCTCCTCGCGCTGCTCTCCGACCGACGCGCGGCCCGGGCGCGGCTCGCTGACAACCTATGGGTACGGATCGCGGACGTCGGACGCGCGCTCTCGGCACGCTCGTACGCCGCGCCGCTCGACGTCGTCCTCCGGGTCGATGACGCGCTGCTGCCGGCCAACACCGGCTGCTGGCGCCTGGCCGCCGACGCCGACGGGGCGGAGTGCGCGCGGACGACCGCGGCGCCGGACCTGTCGCTGCAGGTCAGGGAGCTCGGCGCGGCCTACCTCGGTGGCCCGTCGCTCGGCGCGCTCGCCGCGGCGGGGCTGGTCGGGGAGCACCGTCCCGGCGCGCTCGTCGCGGCCAGTGCGGCGTTCGGCTGGCACCGTCAGCCCTTCTGCCCGCAGGTCTTCTGATTCAGAGTCGGCGGACCCGGCGTCAGGGTCGACGGCTTGCTCGATGCCCCGTCTCGCCGCATGGGGTGCAGAGTGTGGCTATGACCGCACGACCCGACGCCTACACCGCGGCGCTGGAGCGCGCCTCGGCTCATGCCCGTGCCTGGCTCGCTTCGATGCCTGACCGCTCGGTACCGCCTCGGGCGACGGCCGACGATCTGCGGGAGTCTCTCGGCGGTCCGTTGCCCGAAGGGCCGACCGACCCGGCCGCGGTCGTGGATCTGCTCGCCGAGTCGGTCGAGCCCGGTCTCATGGCGATGCCTTCCGGGCGGTTCTTCGGGTGGGTCATCGGGGGGACCTTGCCGGCCGCGCTGGCCGCGGACTGGCTCACCAGCGCGTGGGATCAGAACAGCGGCATGCGTTTCGCTACGCCGGGCACCGTAGCCGCCGAGGAAGGTGCGGCCGCTTGGCTGCTCGACGTTCTCGGTCTGCCCGCTGGCGCTGACGTCGGCTTCGTCACCGGTGCCACCATGGCGAACTTCACCGGCCTGGCGGCAGGGCGCCAGCAGGTGCTCACCGACGCCGGATGGGATGTCGACCGCCTTGGCCTGTCCGGCTCGCCGCGGGTTCAGGTGCTCGTCGGGGCCGAGCGGCACGGCACGGTCGACCTCGCCCTTCGCTACCTTGGTCTCGGCTCCCCCACGGCCGTTGCGGTGGACGAGCAGGGTCGCATCAGCCTAGAAGCGCTCTCCGACGCGCTCGATGCCGTCGACGGTCCGGGAATTGTGGCCCTGCAGGCGGGCAACCTGCACTCCGGCGCCTTCGACGAGATCGGCGCCGCGACGGCGCTCGCCCACGAGCACGCGGCCTGGGTCCACGTTGACGGCGCCTTCGGGTTGTGGGCCGCGGCCTCGCCGGGACTGCGTCACCTCCTCGCCGGCTACGACGCCGCGGACTCCTGGGCCACCGACGCGCACAAGACCCTCAACGTCCCCTACGACTGCGGTATCTCGGTCGTCGCCCGGCCACGTACTGTCCGCGACGCCATGGGCATGCACGCGAGCTACCTCGTGCGCGCCGAAGGTCCCGGGGACCCGCTCGAGAAGGTGCCCGAGCTGTCCCGCCGGGCACGCGGGGTCCCTGTGTGGGCCGCGCTGCGTTCCCTCGGCCGTTCTGGTGTCGCCGACCTCGTCGATGGCCTCGCCGGCCGAGCCGCCGCCATCGCGGCCGGCATCGCGACAGTCGATGGGGCGGAGATCCTCAATGACGTCGTGTTCACCCAAGTATCTGCTGCGTTCGGCGACGATGCGCGGACCAGGGACGTGACGGCAAGGGTGCTCGCCGATGGCACGGCATGGATGTCGGGCTCGCGCTGGCGCGATCGGGACGTGCTTCGCGTCTCGGTCAGCAACTGGTCCACCGACGACGACGACGTCCTCACCTCGGTGGAGGCCGTACGCCGGGCCGCCGAATTCGGCTGACCGACAGGTCGTCGGGCAGGGTCAGCGCGGGCAGGATCAGCGCGAGCGGGGTCAGCACGGCCAGGGCGGCTGCTCCACCGGGCACCAGTAGAGCGTGCGGCCGGCCCGCTGGGCCGACCGGATCTCCGCGCCACAGCTGCGGCACGCCAGCCCGGCGCGCCGGTAGACGTAGAACGCGTCGTCGCGGCTGGCCGGTCCGCGTCGGCGGGTCCGATCGGCGGCGACCGTCGTGACGATCCGCCCCGCCCGCACGCCGGCAAACATCCGGCGGCGCAGGTCGGTCCAGATGGCGAGAAACTCCTCGGTGGCGAGCGAGCGGCCGCTCCGAAACGGATCCATGGCATGCAGGTACAGCAGCTCGGCGCGGTAGACGTTGCCGATGCCCGCGATGACCGACTGGTCCATCAGCAGTCCGGCGATCGGTGCCCTGCTACGTGCGATCCGCGACCATGCCTGGTCAGGTCGGGCGCCGGAGCGGAGCGGATCGGGCCCTAGCCGCGACTCGATCGCCACCTGCTCGGCCGGGGTCACCACGTCGCATGCCGTGGGGCCGCGCAGGTCGGCGTACGCCGAATCTCCCACCATGCGCACCCGTACGGCGCCGCGCGGTTCCGGTGCCGGCAGCGGTCCGGACCCGAAACCGCCGTAGAGCCCGAGGTGCACATGCAGCCGCAGGTCGTGCTCGAAGCGGTAGAACAGGTGCTTGCCGTACGGCTCGACACGTTCCAGCCGGTGCCCGGAGAGCCGGGCGGCGCCGGCGGCGAAGCGCCCCTGCGGACTGGACAAGGTGAGAGGCTGACCGGCGAGCAACGCGGTGTGCTCGCGGGCCAGCCGGTGGATGGTGTGACCCTCGGGCACGTCGAGTTCTCTTCGGGAGTGGGACGGGTGTCGGGTGGTGAGACGGTGTCCGCACAGTCTGCCGGGCGGCCGGGCGCGCCCCACGGCGGCAAGCCGACGGGCAAGCCCGGGGGCAAACCGGCGGGCAAGCCCGGGGGCAGCCCGCTCGGAGGGCTCGTCGGGGCCGGGCCTTCGAAGGTCGGCGTTTCCGGTGCGATGCGCGCCCGGGACGTCTCCCGACCGCGGCCCGAGCCGCTCCCGGAGCCCGCGATGCAGGATTCCGAGACGCAGGATTCCGAGACGGGTCAGGAGCCGGGTACGGCGGGCAGCTCGCCCGACCGCTCGTAGTCGGCGAGCTGCGCGAGCCGGCGGGCGTGGCGCTCCTCGCCCGAGAACGGCGTTGACACGAAGACCTCGGCGAACCGTACGGCGTCCGCCATCGGGTACATCCGCGCCCCGAGCGACACGACGTTGGCGTCGTTGTGCTGCCGCCCCAGCCGAGCGGTCTCCTCGGAGAATGCGAGAGCGCACCGCACGCCGCGCACCTTGTTCGCCGCGATCGCCTCCCCGTTGCCGGAGCCGCCGATAACGACGCCCTGGCTGTCTGGGTCGCCGGCGGTTCGCTCGGCCGCGAGCAGCACGTACGGCGGGTAGTCGTCGTCGGCGTCGAACGCGGGCGGGCCGCAGTCGACCGGTTCGTGGCCGAGCTCGGCGAGCCGCGCGACCAGCTGCGCCTTGAGCTCGTAGCCGGCGTGGTCGGAGCCCAGATAGATGCGCATGGGCAAGCAGACTAGGCCCGGCTCGACGGGCGAAGGCGGGACAGATCGTTTGCTCTTACGGCACCGGGTCTGGTGCCGCTGAGGTCGTCAAGGTGTCCAGGAGTCGCCCCGTGTCGCGTGCGTAGCTGGAGTATGAGACGCCGCTGCGCCGTACGAGCTCGGCGAAGCGGACTTCCAGCAGGTTCTGGCACTGCTCGACCATCTCCTTGCCGTCGACCGTCAGACTCACTCGGCGGCGGTTGCCGCCCTTCGGGTCCGGGTCCGCGACCAGCAACCCCGTCCCGACCAACACGCCGGTCATGCGGCTCGCGGACGGCTCCGAGACCCCCAGTTCTTCGGCGACGGCTCGCTGGGTGGCCGCGCCGAGACGCCCGACGATCAGCAGGGTGCGAACCCTCCGATAGGACAGCCCGTAGGCGGCGGTCAGAATCCGGTCTGCCGATCGGTCCAGCTGTGCGGTCAAGCGGTGCAGGTCGAAACTCAGATCGGTTGACACAGCCCCAATCTTAGCGTGCTAACTTAGTAATGCAAGTTCTGCCTTGCTTGTCTCCTGAGAGGCCACCATGGCTCACACCGCGCTCCTCGCCGTCCACGTGGTTACCGGCACCGCCGCCTTGCTGTTCGGTCCGCTCGCCATGCGTCAGGACGTCTACAGGTTCCGCTCCGGCAAGCGCACCACCGGCCCGCTCAGCGCCGGCTACCGTGCGCTCGTACTCGCTGTGTGCCTGAGCGCCACCGCGCTGGTGATCCAGCGCCGTACCGATCTGTGGTGGCTGGTCCCGGTCTCCGGGCTGACCTACGGTCTCGCGTTGCTTGCCCGCTCCTCTGCCAGCCGCCGCTTCCCGGGGTGGACCCACGGATATGTCCATGGCCAAGGCGGCTCCTACATCGCGCTCGTCACCGCCTTGGTCGTGGTCGCCCTTACCGTCGATGGTCCCCTCAGGGGCCCGGCTCAGTTGCTCCCGTGGATGACACCGACCGCCATCGGCATCGTGTTCATCGAGGTATGGCGTCGTCACCTGGTCCCCGAGATGCCAGTCGAGACCAAGGTCGCGGCGGCACGGTGAGACCCCTCCACGTCGGGAGTTGGCGATGGACACCGCCGCGAAGGACCGGGAGGCGATGTTGACATCTCACGTGGTGCGGCTGAGCGTCTCGAGCCGGTGCTCCTGGGTAGCGCCCCCAGCGAACGCTGCTGGTACCTCCAGGCGATGAGTATTCACCCTCTTCGCCCAGCGCAGCCACCGCCACGATCCCGCTGAAGTTTCAGCTGGCCCGCAGGTACTGGCCAATGGCTCGGCGGATCGCCTCGGAGACGCTGATGTGCTCCTCCGCGGCCCGCAGTAGGAGGTCACGCTTCAGCTCGGGGTCCAGGCGCACCGACTCGACCGACGACGCCGCCGACCCCATCGGCGGCCGGCCGCCGCGGCGCCGCGGCAGCTCCTCGACGTCGTAGCCGCGTTGGCCTCGTCGGCCATCGCCTCGACCATCTCGTCACTGATCGGGACGCCGTGCGCTGTCGTTCCCTGCGTTTCGGGCATGGCTACCCCCTTCCTTCGAGCAGCTTCCGGTCCTGGCCTACATCGGCATGGAGTGGATCATCGCCGGCCCCTGAGGTCGATCCATCACGACCACTTCGAGCAGGTTCCCGGCCCGGTCGGGACCGAGGACCAGGTAACGGGTCGGGTCCGTGGCCATCTCCTCGACGACCATGGCGTTGCGTACGGCGTGTTGGGTGTCCGCCAGGTCGACGCCGTGGCGGAACGTTCAAGATGGTCATGAAGGTGCCGGCCATCACGACCAGCAACGGACCCCACGACCCCTCGTGAATGAGCGGGTCGGGGCAGAGGCGGAGCCAGCGCGGAGATTCCCGGCCGGCCCCGTCCCGGGAGGTCAGACAGCAGCAGGGACCTTGTCGAGGAAGCCGGGAACTGCTCCTGCACCGCGCCGATCGTGGCGGCGATCGCCTCCCGGCCCTCGGTGACCGCCATCGGGTCGACGTGCGGGCGTCCTCGCTGTACAGCTGGTCCACCGCCGCGCGGCGGACGGCCGGGTCGGTCTCGTTCCCGGCCGACCCGGGGACAGCGCGCAGACTGGGCGCGTGCTCGACCGAGGGCGGCGACGACGCGGCGACGGCGACCCGTACGACGCAGCGGGCCGACGGGTGCTGTTGGCCGTCGCGACGCTCGCGATGGCGCTGCTCGTCCTCGTCGCCGTCCGGGTGGGCTACGTCTCCGCCCGCACCCTCCGCCTCCCAGCCTGGCCGGTCGCCACCGGCTGCGGCCTGGTGGTGGCAGCCCTCGTCGCCGGCGCGTTGTGGCTGATGTCGCGGTCGAGGTGACGCCCGGGTCAGTCGAAGATCGGCACGCGGTCCCGACTGCGCTTGAGCTCGAAGAAACCGTCGGTTCCGGCGAGAAGCAGGAGGCCGTCCCATAGCCGGCCGGCGGCCTCGCCCTTCGGCGCCGGGCTCACCACCGGCCCGAAGATCGACAGGTTCCCCACGCTGACGATCGGCGTACCGACGTCCATCCCCACCCTAGAGATGCCGTCGTCGTGGGAGGCGCGCACGAGGGCGTCGTACGACGCGTCGTCGGCTGCGTCGGCGAGCTGCTCCGGAAGGCCGGCCGCGACCAGGGCGTCGCTCACCGTCTCCCGGTCGGGCGGGCGTGCCTCGGTGTGGAATCGGGTGCCGAGCTCGGTGTAGAGCCGGCCCAGGGCCTCGACGCCGTATCGCTCCTCGACGGCAGCGAGAACCCGTACCGGCCCCCGGGCGTCGTCCATCAGCCGGGCGTAGTCGTCGGACAGCTCGCGCCCTTCGTTGAGCACCGACAGGCTCATGACGCGCCAGCGCGGCCGTAGCCGGCGCACCGCTGCCGCCTCGATCAACCAGCGCGACGTCATCCACGCCCAGGGGCAGACCGGGTCGAACCAGAAGGCGACGTCGACGGTGGGGTGGTCGGACTCGGCGACGTCCGCTGGGTCCCGGTCGACGGCCGGGTCGGTGTCGACGGGGGACACGGGCACGAGAACTCCTGGCAGCGCATGGCGAACGGTCCACCAAAGCGTTCCCGTCGGGTGCCGAGTGAACCGTTGCGTCGGCAAGACAGCGTCGCCGCATGAAACACTCTGCGGACGAACCGAAACGAAGGAGTTCCCGCGGGTGAGCGGCAACAACCTGCACCGAGACGAAGCCCGCGAGCGCGCGCGGCTGATCGACGTACGCGCGACCGCGGTCGAGCTCGACCTGTCCTCGGTGGCAGGGGACGCCACGTTCCGGTCGTCGTCGGAGATGAGCTTCGGCTGTACGGAGCCGGGAGCGACCACGTTCGTCAACCTCACCGCTCCGCACTTGGCCGAGGTGGTTCTCAACGGCGTGGCTCTCGATGCCGCCGAGGTCTTCGACGGCAACCGGATCCGGCTGTCGCAGCTCGAGGCCGACAACGTGCTGCGCGTCGTCGCCGACTGTGCCTACATGCGCACCGGCGAGGGCCTGCACCGCTTCGTCGATCCGGTCGACGGCGAGTCCTACCTCTACACCCAGTTCGAAACCTTTGACGCGCACCGCGCCTTCGCCTGCTTCGACCAGCCGGACCTGAAGTCGACCTGGCGTTTCACGATCACTGCACCGGCCCACTGGCAGGTCGTGTCCAACATGGCGGTCGACGGCGGTCCCGACCCGGTCGCTGGCGGGGTGGCCCGGTGGCGGTTCCGCGAGAGCCCGCGGATGTCGGCGTACATCACCGCCGTCGTCGCCGGGCCCTACCACCATGTGCACGACACGCATCAGGGTCGCGACGGCGAGATCCTCCTGGGGCTCTACTGCCGGGCCTCGCTGGCGGAGCACCTCGATCCGGCTGAACTGTTCCAGGTGACCAAGCAGGGCTTCGACTTCTTCGAGCGCTTCTTCGACTACCCCTACCCCTTCGGGAAGTACGACCAGCTGTTCGTACCGGAGTTCAACGCCGGCGCGATGGAGAACGCGGGCGCCGTGACGTTTCTCGAGGACTACGTCTTCCGAGCGCGGGAGACACGTGCTCTCTACGAGCGGCGGGCCGAGACCATCCTGCACGAGATGGCGCACATGTGGTTCGGTGACCTGGTCACCATGCGGTGGTGGGACGACCTGTGGCTCAACGAGTCGTTCGCGTCGTACATGGCCGTGCTGTCGCAGGCCGAGGCGACGGGGTTTCCCAGCGCGTGGACGACGTTCTGCAACATCGAGAAGACCTGGGCCTACCGCCAGGACCAACTGCCCTCGACGCACCCCATCGCGGCCGACGTCGACGACAACGAGGCCGTCAAGGTCAACTTCGACGGAATCACGTACGCCAAGGGCGCCAGCGTCCTCAAGCAGCTGGTGGCATGGGTGGGCGCCGAGGAGTTCCGGGCTGCGATGCGCGGCTACTTCCGGCAGCACGAGTACGCCAACACCTCCCTGGAGGACCTGCTCTCCGCCCTCGAGGAGTCCAGCGGCCGCGACCTGTCGTCGTGGTCCAAGGAGTGGCTCAAGACCGCCGGCGTCAACACCCTGCGGGCCCGGTTCGACACCGACGCAGACGACCGGTTCACCTCCTTTGGGGTCGTGCAGGAGGCGCAGCCCGAGCATCCGACCCTGCGCTCGCACCGGCTGGCGATCGGGCTCTACGACAGGGCCGGGCAGGGGCTCGTTCGTCGGCAACGCGTCGAGCTCGACGTCGTCGGCGCCGAGACCGAGGTGCCGCAGCTCGTCGGGGTCCGCCGGCCGGACCTCGTGCTCGTCAACGACGACGACCTCACCTACGCCAAGATTCGCCTCGACGAACAGTCGCTAGCCACGCTCAAGGCCGCGATCGGCCAGCTGACCGGCTCACTGGCTCGGGCGCTGTGCTGGGCCGCCGCCTGGGACATGACCCGCGACGCCGAGCTGCCGGCCCGCGACTACGTCGCGCTGGTGCTCGGTGGCGTGAGCACGGAGACCGAGGTCGGACTGGTGCAGACGCTGCTCCGGCAGGCGAAGCTGGCGATCGACTCGTTCGCCGACCCGGCATGGCGGGCGACCGGCCTGCGTCGGATGGCCGACACCGCACACGATCGCCTGCGCGCGGCCGAGCCGGGCAGCGACCTCCAGCTCGTGTGGATGCGAACCTTCTCGGCGGCTGCGACCGACGGCGAGCACATCGAGGTGCTGCGTCGCGTGCTCTCCGGCGACACGGTTGTCGACGGGCTGACTGTCGACACGGAGCTGCGCTGGAGCCTGCTCACCCGGCTGGCCGCTCTGGGCGCCGCCGGCGATGACGACATCGAAGCAGAGCTGGCCCGCGACAACACCGCCGCCGGAGCGCGGCACGCGGCCGCGGCCCGCGCCGCACAGCCGAGTGCCGAGGCAAAGGACTCTGCCTGGCGATCCGTCATCGAGTCCGCCGACCTGCCCAATGCCGTCCAGGCGGCGATCATCGGCGGCTTCCAGCAGCCCGGCCAGCGAGACCTGCTCGAGGCGTACGTCGAGCGCTACTTCGCAGCCGTCGGCCCGGTGTGGGCGGAGCGGACGCTCGACATGGCGCACAACATCGTGGTGGGTCTCTACCCGTCGTTGGCGATCAACGACGAGACGGTACGGCGTACCGACGACTACCTCGCCAACGAGCAGCCACCGGCCGCACTGCGCCGGCTGCTGCTCGAAGGCCGGGCCGGTGTTACCAGGGCGCTGGGCGCCCAGGAGCGTGACCGGGCGGCGACCTGACCCCTACCGGTCGACGGCGGTCAGCTCCGCGCCGGGAATCGCGCGCCGGCGGCCGGCGGCCTCGGCCATCATCCGCAGTCCGGTGACGATCCCGCCGACCAGGTCGCCGCCGACGAACGCGCTGCACATCGAGAGCACCGCGAACGCGCACGCGCGGTCGGAGAGCCGCAAGGAGGCGTCGGGTCCGGTCACGATCTCCAGGGCTCGTTCGCCCGGTGCCACCAGAACGATGACGCCGTACGCCGCATGCCCCCCGAGCGCGGTGTGGAGGCGTTCGGCGTAGTCGCGGGCCGAGCCGTCCGGTGACCCGACGAAGACGGAGAAGTACAGACCGGTCTCGTCGCTCGCGGTGGCAACCGCCCGGCCGATCTCGCGGACCTGACCCTCGGTAAAGGCCTCACCAGTCGCCACTGGCACCTCCAGTGCCGGGAAGCGGACGAGCACCGGCGAGCGCGGCGTCCGGCTCCTCCGGTCCAGCGAACCAGAGTGGGTCGTGCGGCCAGGGCCGGCCCGGGCGATAGCGGGGCCGGTGGATCAGCCGCGGCAATGCCGCCAGCAGCGCGATGACGGCGAAGAGCGCGACCGGGATGCCGACGTAGAGCAGCCACCCGTGGGTGACGGTCAGCCCGGTGTCGGTCACCTCGCCGCTGTCGTCCGCTGCGGCGGCCGGCGTGGCGAGCAGCAGGAGCACGGCAATCATGCCCAGGGACAGCGCGTAGGCAGCCGGCCACCGCCGCTGTGCACGGCCCTGTCGGAAGCTCACGCCGTCCGACGGTAGCGGACCGCGCCCACTCACTGCACGGACATGGCCACAGAGGTATCGGGGGCCTGTCCGATGTGCTCGCCGAGCTTGGATCGAGGCATGGTGGTGAGCTTGTCGAGCAGATGGTGATCGAGTCTCGAGCCTGACGCGCGGCCGGACATCCTCCGTACGGATGAGATAGCCGACCCAATCGTCGGCGCCTCTAGGTTCTGTCGTAACCCTTGTGCATACTTCGCCAAGGCTGCCCGGTATTGAGCAGCCGTCACCGTTTTGGTGGCTCAGCCAAGGGACCGCCACGCGTAGGTCCCGGAGGGAGTTCCATGGCTCGACTTTCCCGACCGCGGGCGCGGGTTATCGCGCCCGGCGCGGCTGCCGCGGTAGCGGCCGCGATGGTGCTCGGCGGCCAAGTGTCCGCCGTCGCCTCGACCCCGGCCGGCGCCTCGGCCAACACCGGCGCGACCGCATCGACGGACGTCGCCGGCACGCCGCGAGTGCTCACCCGGCAGCTGTCGAAGAGCTTCCCGGCGGGGCAGCACAAGGGCAGCGGCGCCGGCTACTCCGCGCCGGAGTTTCCCCGGCTCGGGTTCGGTGACGAGGCCGCGAAGGCCAGCAGGGCGAGCGGGGCTAACCTCGTCAACCGCAGCTTCGTCGTCCACCCGCGAGAGGACGCGCAGTTTGCCACGGCGGCCGGACAGCTGGCCCCACCCGTCGTACGCTCCACGCCGCTGACCTTCGCCAAGCCGGGCCTGCGGAAGAGCTTCCAGGGGCTCAACCTGCTCGACCAGCGCTCCGCCAACGGCGGCAACCAGTTCACCGTCGAGCCGCCAGACCAGGCGCTGTGCGTCGGCAACGGCTACGTTCTGGAGTCAGTCAACGACGTCCTGCGGGTCTTCAAGACGTCCGGCGCGGCGGCGAGCCCCGTGACCGACCTCAACTCGTTCTACGGCTACCCCGCCCAGTTCAACCGCACGACCGGCCGGCAGGGGCCGTTCGTCACCGACCCGGTCTGCGTCTTCGACCACGAGACCAAGCACTTCTTCGTCACGGTGCTGACCCTCGAGGTCGTGCCCAAGACCGGGGCGCTCACCGGCAAGAACCACCTTGACATCGCGGTAAGCAAGACCCGCAACCCGCTCGGCGGCTACAACATCTACCGCCTGCCGGTCCAGGACGACGGCACGCAGGGGACTCCGCGGCACAAGGACTGCCCGTGCATCGGCGACTACCCGCACATCGGCGTGGACGCCAGCGGCATCTACCTCACCACGAACGAGTTTCCCTTGTCCACCGACGGCTTCAACGGGGCACAGATCTACGGCTTCGACAAGCATGCGCTGGCCCGCGGCGCCACCAGGATCCGCGGCGTCCAGTTCCAGAGTCCGTCCCTCGGGAGCAACCCTGGCTTCACCGTGTGGCCGGCACAGTCACCGGACACCCGCTATGCGCAGGCCGACAACGGCACGGAATACCTGCTCAGCTCGGTCGCGGTCTTTGACCCGCGCGGCATGGCCGACCAGATCGGCGTGTGGGAGCTGCGCAACACCCACTCGCTGCAGTCGAGTTCACCCAATGTGCGGCTGCGGCGCTCGCTGATCCACTCCAACGTGTACGGCGTCCCGCCGCTCGTCACGCAGAAGGTCGGCCCGGTGCCGCTGCGCGACTGCCTCGTCGTCGACTGCCTCGGGCTCGGGATGACCTACCCGAACAGCGTGGAGGGCCCGATCGACCCGCTGGACAGCCGGATGTTCCAGACCTGGTACGCCAACGGCCGGATCTACGGCTCGCTCGGCACGATCGTGCAGGTCGGCGGCAACATCAAGGCCGGCATCGCCTACTACGTCGTCAACCCGGGCAGCAGCCCGAGCAACGCGACGATGGCGCGTCAGGGCTACATCGCGAAGGCGGGCGACAACGTGATCTTCCCGTCGATCGCGACGCTGGCCAACGGTCGCGGCGTGATCGCGATGACACTGGTCGGCCGGCACCACTACCCGAGCGCGGCGTACACCACGTTTGGATCGACGGGTCCCGGTCGGATCAGCGTGGCCGGGATGGGCAAGGGGCCGCAGGACGGCTTCAGCGAGTACCCGGCGTTCAGTAACCGGGTCCGCTTCGGTGACTACGGCGCTGCCGTAACCGACGGGTCGAGCCTCTGGTTCGCCAACGAGTACATCGCGCAGTCCTGCAACTACGCTCAGTACGTCAAGGACACCACCTGTGGCGGCACTCGCGCCACGCTGGGCAACTGGTCGACCCGGATCAGCCAGGTCACCCGGTAACGACAGGCAGGCAACACCGAGGGCCGGGTTCCGAGGAGGAGCCCGGCCCTCGGCGCGTGCCCACCACCGGACGCGTCCGAGCAGGCCGGGGTCGAGCAGGCCGGGGTCGAGCGGCGCAGGCGGTGCGCCGACCCCCGTGCGGCGCACCGCCTAGGGGAGGTGTTCGCCGCCGGTGCGGCGATTCCTGCCGAGCAGTACGGCGACCCGTCGTAGGCGGGGATGGGCCTGCAGGTCGGCCAGGGTGAGCGGGCCCGCCGGCCCGGCGACCGGGAGACACCAGTTCGGGTACTCATCCGTCGTTCCCGGCAGATTCGGCTGCCGCAGGTCGCCGACCGCATCGGCCGGCTGGGCGACGACGAGCCGGCAGGGCATGCGGCCGAGCAGGGCGTGCATCGCCAAGACCGGGTCGGACCCGTCGTCGAGCAGCCCCTCCTCGCCGAGCAGCCGGAGCAGGCCGGCCCGGTCCCGCTCGGCCTGGGCACGCTCCTCCTCGACCGGCTTGGTCAGCTGGCCGAGGTCGGCGCGGATCCGCACGTGCTCACCGGCGAGAAACCCGGCGGCGGTCGGCAGGTCGTGTGTCGTGAGGCTCGCCAGCACCGGTTCCCGCCACTGCTGCGGGGGCTCGAACTCGGCGGTCTCCTCGTCGCGCTCGAACCAGAGCACAGCACAGCCGAGCACGGCGCGCTCCGCGAGCGATACTCGCACCCGACGCTCGACCGTGCCCAGGTCCTCGCCAATGACGACCGCGCCCGCCCGATGTGCCTCGAGGGCCAGGATGCCGAGCAGCGCATCGGCGTCGTAGCGGACATAGCAGCCCCGATCTGGCGTCTCGCCGGCCGGTATCCACCACAGCCGGAAGAGCCCGAGGATGTGGTCGATGCGCACACCGCCGCCACGCCGGAGCACCGCCCGCAGCAGGTCGCGGTACGGCGCATAGCCCGCTTCCGCGAGTCGCTGGGGATGCCAGGGAGGCAGCCCCCAGTCCTGCCCCCGCTGGTTGAAGGTGTCCGGCGGCGCGCCGACCGTCGCCGAACCGGCCAGCACGTCCTGCAGCGCCCACGCGTCGGCGCCGCCCGGGTCGACCCCGACCGCGAGGTCGTGCACGATGCCCACCGGCATGCCGGCGTCGGTCGCGGCGCGCTGCGCCGCTTCGAGCTGCTGCGCGCAGAGCTGCTGGAGCCAGGCGTGGAAGTCGACCCGCTCGCGGAGATCGTGCCCGGCCCGCCGGGCCGCCTCGCCGCACGGGTCGTGCAGCTCGGCGGGCCACTGCTGCCAGGGCACACCGTGTCGCTCGGCGAGCGCGCAGAACAGCGCGAAGTCCGACAGACCCGGCGTGTCCAGTCGGTAGGCGGTGACCGCTTTCCGGTCGGCGAGGGGCCACAGCCGCCCGAGCGCGGCGAGTTTCGCGACCCATACCGGGTCGCGGTCGATCCGCTCGCTGCGGTTGCCGGCCCGCAACGGCGCCCCCAGCTCGTCGACCCGCTGTCGGATCAGGCCCGGCGCGGCGACGTACTCCCGGGTCGCCTCGACCCGCAGATAGAGCGGGCTGCTGAACCGCCGGCTGGTCGGAAAGTACGGCGAGGGTTGCACCGGCAGCACGGGTGCCACTGCGTGCAGCGGGTTCACCAGCACGAGGCCCGCTCCCAGCTCTCGCCCGCTCCAGCGGACCAGCTCGGCGAGGTCCGCCAGATCGCCGATGCCCCAGGAGCGGTCGGAACGGATCGCGTAGAGCTGCACCATCCAGCCCCACAGCCGAGGCGGGGGCGGCACGCGCTGCGGCGCCACGACGAGCGTCGCGCTCTGCTCCTCGACCAGCAGCCGGTGCCAGCCCAACGGCAGCTCCCCGAGCGCGGCCACGGTGGTCGGCACCGAACCGCCGTCCTCGAGCTCGACCCGGCACGGCCGGTCCGGCAGGGCTGGCGGCCGCCCCGCGGTGACGACCACGGTGGGCGGCAGCCGGTCCGGCCCGGCCACAGCGGTTCGCCGACCCCCGCCCGCCGGATCGACCCCGAGCGCGGCGAGCACCCTGCGCACCGACTCCGGCGCCACCTCGACCCGCTCGTGCCGCTGGTCCTCGTACTCCGTCGCGACGCCGTACGCCGCGGCGAGCGCCGTGAGGTGCCCGGTTCGCGCGTCGACTCGGCGTTCGCGCTCGTTCACAGCAGAGGAGCCAGCCGCGGCCAGGGCCGGGCCGCCTCGAGCTGGGCGGCCAGCGCGATCAGCGTCGCCTCGTCCGCCGGCCGTCCCACCAACATGATGCTCACCGGGAAGCCGTCGGGCGTGCGGTGCAGCGGCAGTGTGAGCGCCGGCTGACCGGTGACGTTGTACGCCGCCGTGAACGGTGTGAACCGGGTCTGCGCCGCGAAGTCGCCGGCGGGATCGGCATCGTCGCGCAGCGCGCCGACCGGCGGCGGCAGCGTGGCGAGTGCCGGCGTCAGGACCGCGTCGTACGCCGCGCTGGCCGTCACAGCGGCCCGCGCCGCCCGCTGCAGCAGGGCGACCGCACCGGCGTACTGCACCGCGGAGACCGCCCGCCCGCGCTCGCGCAGCCAGCGGGTGAGCGGCCGCAGCCCAGGCTCCGCGGCTGGTTCGACCGGCGTCATCGCGGCGCTGACCGACCACACCGTCGCGAAGGCCGGCAGCGCGCTGGCGTCGAACGGCGGTGCGACGTCCTCGACCTCGTGCCCGAGCTCGGCAAGCAGGACGCTCGCAGCCTCCCATGCCGCTACGCAGACCGGGTCCAGCGTCGCCTCGGCGATGACCGGCGTCCGATAGCGCCCGATCCGCAGCCGGTTGCGCGGCGCGTCGGCGTACGACGAGAACGGCTGCGCGGGCGGCGCGGCCCAATGCGGGTCGCCTGGGCACGGTCCGGCCATCGCGTCAAGCAGCGCGGCCGCGTCGCGCACCGTCCGGGCCAGGGGTCCGATGACGCCGAGCCCGTGCAGGTCCGCAACGACCGGGCCGAGACTCACCCGGCCGCGGGCCGGCTTGAGACCGACGAGCCCGCAGCAGGCGGCGGGCGTGCGGATCGACCCGCCCCCGTCGCTGCCCTGGGCGAAGGGCAGCAGGCCCGCCGCGACGGCGGCCGCAGCGCCGCCGCTCGACCCGCCGGCAGTGCGGGTCAGGTCCCACGGCGAGCGGGCCGGCGGCGCGACCTCGGGCTCGGTGTAGCAGGGCAGGCCGAACTCCGGGGTGTTCGTCTTGCCCAGGCTGATCGTGCCGGCCGACCGCAGCCGGGTCACGACGAAGTCGTCGACCGGCGGGACGAAGTCGGCGTACGCCGCACTGCCGAGAGTGGTGCGGGTCCCGGCGGTGAGGTTGAGATCCTTGATGCCGATCGGCACACCGTGCAGTGGGGGCAACTCCGTGCCGGCGAGGACGGCCCGCTCGGCGCCGCGGGCGGCGGCCCGGGCCTCCTCGGCGGTCACCGTGACGAAGGCACCTACCGTGTCCCCCAGCGCCGACACCCTCAGCAGGTAGTGCTCGACGAGCTCCACCGGGCTGATCTCGCGCCGGCGTACGGCGGCCGCCTGCTCGACCGCGGTCAGCTCATGCGGCTCGGCCACGCCGGGAGGTTACGCCGAGACCGTCTCTTCAACGTCGGGCAGCCACCTCGTCCAGCGCGGGTCGAGGCGGCCGGTGCCCGCGACCCGCCACACCGTTCCGCTCGGGGCCTGCGGCGGCCGGCGCAGCCGCCAGCCCAGCTCCGCGATCGCCCGGTCGCCCTTGACGTGGTTGCAGCGGCCGCAGGCCGAGACGACGTTCTCCCAGACGTGCTGGCCGCCGCGGCTCTTCGGGATCACGTGGTCGAGGCTGGTCGCCGCCGCCCCGCAGTAGACGCAGCGCCCACCGTCACGGGCGAACACGGCCCGTCGGGTGAGTGGCACCACCGAGCGGTACGGAACACGGATGAACCGGGTGAGGCGGACGACGGCCGGGACGGCGAGCGACAGTCGCTCGCTGTGCAGGATCATGTCGGCGGCCTCCAGGGTGACCGCGCGACCGGCGAGGACCAGGATGACCGCGCGCCGGTGCGGCACGACGCCGAGCGGTTCGTACGTCGCGTTGAGTACCAACGCGTGCCCCATCCACGCAAGTCAACCTGATCATCGCCGGTTCCACTAGCCGGTTGCTCTCGATCGCTGGCTTCAGGCGGCCGGCCGCGTCGGCGCCGACCGGGTCGACCCGGGTGCATAGGGTCGCAGCCATGTCCTCGCCTCAACCGCCGTACCCGTCAGCGCCCCGCCTCGACGACGTCGACGAGCTCTTCGGTCAGCGGGTGCCGGACCCCTACCGGTGGCTCGAGGACGCGGGCTCCGCACAGACCCAGGAGTGGCTTCTGGCGCAGGACGCGCTCACCCGCGAGCACCTCGACCGGCTGCCCGGCCGGGACCGGCTCAAGGCTCGCCTCACCGAGCTGTTGGCGGCGGGGCTGGTCACCGCGCCCGTCTGGCGGGGGGACCGGTCGTTCTTCCAGCGCCGCCGCGCCGATCAGGAGCACGCCGTCCTACTGGTCCGGGAGCCGGACGGGACCGAGCGGACCCTCGTCGACCCGGTGGCGCTGGACCCGGCCGGTACGACGACCCTCGACGCCTGGCAGCCGGACAAGGAGGGCCGGCAGCTTGCCTACCAGCTCTCGACGGGCGGCGACGAGGAGTCCGCCGTACGCGTCCTCGACGTCGGCACCGGCGACGACGTCGACGGGCCGATCGACCGCACCCGCTACTCCCCCGTCGCCTGGCTGCCCGGCGGCGAGGCGTTCTACTACGTACGCCGACTGCCCCCCGCCGACGTTGCCGCGGGCGAGGACCAGTTCCATCGCCGGGTGTGGCTGCACCGGGTGGGCACCGACTCGGCCGAAGACGCCCTGGTCTTCGGCGACGGGCTGGACAAGACCAACTACTACAGCGTCTCGGTCAGCCGCGACGGACGCTGGCTCACCGTCTCGGCGAGCGCTGGTACGGCGCCGCGCAACGACCTCTGGCTCGCCGACCTCTCCGCCGGACCGCTCGAGTCACCGGACCTGCAGCCGGTGCAGGTCGGTGTCGACGCACAGACCTCGCTGCACGTGGGGCGCGACGGCCGCCTCTACGCCTTCACCGATCGCGACGCTCCCCGGGGACGGCTGTGCGTCACGAAGCCCGACGCGCCGGCGTACGAGACCTGGCGCGAGCTGGTGCCCGAGGACCCGGAGGCGGTGATGGAGGACTTTGCCATCCTCGACGACCTTCCGGAGCCGGTGCTGCTCGTCGCCAGGACCCGGCATGCGGTGAGCGAGCTGGCGGCGCAGGCGTTGGCCGACGGCGCCCCGCTCGGCACGGTGGAGCTGCCCGGACTGGGTTCCATCGGCGGTCTCTCGGAGCGCCCGGAGGGTGGGCACGAGGCCTGGTTCGGCTACACCGACCACGTGACGCCGCCCTGCGTCTACGCCTACGACGCCCGCACCGGCGCAGTCGCGAAGTACGCCGACCCGCCGGGCAGCGTCGACGTACCCGCGGTGCACACACGACAGGTGACCTACGCCAGCCTCGACGGCACGTCGGTGCGGATGTTCGTCCTGTCCCGCGACCCCGAGCCAGCGGCTCCCGGGCCGGCGATCCTCTACGGATACGGCGGCTTCGGCGTACCCCTGACGCCCGGCTACGCCGCGACGATCCTCGCCTGGGTCGAGGCCGGCGGCGTCTACGCGGTGGCCAACCTCCGCGGCGGCACCGAGGAGGGCGAGGAGTGGCACCGCGCGGGCATGCGCGACCACAAGCAGAACGTCTTCGACGACTTCTCCGCGGCCGCCGATCGGCTGGTCGCGGATGGATGGACGTCCCCTCCGCAACTCGGCATCTCCGGCGGCAGCAACGGCGGCCTGCTGGTCGGCGCGGCACTCACCCAGCATCCGGAGAAGTACGCCGCCGTGGTCTGCTCAGCACCGCTGCTCGACATGGTCCGCTACGAGCGGTTCGGTCTGGGCGAGACCTGGGCCGACGAGTACGGTACGGCGGCGGACGCCACCGAGCTCGGCTGGTTGCTGTCGTACTCGCCGTACCACCACGTCGTCGAGGGGAGGGCGTACCCGGCGACGCTCTTCACGGTTTTCGACTCCGACACCCGTGTCGACCCGCTGCACGCCCGAAAGATGTGCGCCGCGCTGCAGTGGGCGACGTCGTCCGACGCTCCCGTGCTGCTGCGCCGCGAAAAGGACGTCGGCCACGGCGCCCGCTCGGTCTCGCGGACAGTGCAGCTCACGGTCGACACGCTGACGTTCCTCGCTGCGCATACGGGGCTGCGCCTGTCGTGACGCGCTCGCTGCTCGCCGACGTCGCGGCGAAGGGTGCCGCGGTCCTCGCGATCCTCGTCGTCGCATTCATCGTGCGCTGGTTACTGCACCGGGCCACCAGCCGGCTGGTCAACCGGGCGGCGTCCGGCGTACCCGGCGCCCGACTGCGCGGGCGGGCCCGAGAGGCGCTACTCGAGGTGTCGCCGTTGTCCTCCCCGCGCCGTCTGCAGCGGGCCGAGACGATCGGCTCGGTCCTGCGCAGCCTGATCAGCGCCTTTGTCTTCGGCATCGCGTTCATCGAGATCCTCGGCATCTGCGGGCTGAACCTGGCCCCCATCGTGGCCAGCGCCGGCATCGTCGGGGTCGCCGTGGGATTCGGCGCGCAGAACCTCGTGAAGGACTTCATCACCGGCATCTTCATGATCCTCGAGGACCAGTACGGCGTCGGCGACGTGATCGACGCCGGACCGGCGAGCGGCACCGTCGAGGCGGTCGGGTTGCGCACCACCCGGCTGCGCGACGTCAACGGCATCGTGTGGCACATCCGCAATGGCACGATCGACCGCATCGGCAACAAGAGCCAGGGCTGGTCGCGTGCGGTGATCGACGTACCGCTCGCCTACTCCGAGGACGTCGCCCGAGCGCGCGCGGTCATCAAGGACGCGGCCGACTCCGTGTGGCGCGACCCGGACTACGCCGAGGTAGTGCTGGAGGAGCCGGAGGTGTGGGGAGTCGAGGAGTTTGGCGTCGACGCGCTCACTGTCCGCCTCGTCGTCAAGACCAGCCCGCTCGAGCAGTGGGACGTCGCCAGGGCGCTGCGGCAACGGATCAAGGAAGCCTTCGACCGCGAGGGCATCGAGATCCCGTCACTGCACCGGGCGTTGTGGGGCCGCATTCCCGGCGACACCGCACGCTGAACCGCTGCCCACTGAACCGCGCGCTGAACCGCTACGCGAGGGCGGCGTCCAGCGTGATCGTCGTGCCGGCGAGCGCCTGGCTGACCGGGCAGTTCGTCTTGGCATCCTCGGCCGCCGCGACGAACTGGTCGTTGTCCAGGCCGGGCACCCGGCCGCGGACCTTGAGCCGGATCTCGGTGATGCCCTTGCCGGCCTGGAAGTCGACGTCGGCGCCGGTGTCGAGCGTCTCGGGCGCGTCGCCGGCCTTGGTGAGGCCGTTCGAGAGCGCCATGGCGAAGCAGGCGGCGTGCGCGGCGCCGATGAGCTCCTCCGGGCTGGTGCGCCCGTTCGGCTCCTCGGCCCGCGACGCCCAGGTCACCTCGAAGCTGCCGGTGCCGGACGTGTCGAGCGAAACCGTGCCCTTGCCTTCGGTAAGCGAGCCCTCCCAGTGGGCGCTCGCCGTACGCGTGGTGGCCATGCCGTACCTCCATTGGTGATGGGCGTCGTTGTCGCGACGGCTTTGCGAGGATGGACCTCGTGACCGAGGCCACGTTCTACGAAGCGGTCGGCGGGGCGCAGACATTCCGCCGTCTCGTGGGGCGTTTCTACAGCAGCGTCGCGACCGACCCCGTGCTGCGGCCGCTCTATCCCGAGGAGGACCTCACCGACGCCGCCGACCGGCTGCGGATGTTCCTGGAGCAGTACTGGGGAGGCCCGCGTACGTACGGCGAGCGGCGCGGGCACCCTCGCCTGCGGATGCGCCACGCGCCGTTCCAGGTCACGCCGCAGGCCCGCGACCACTGGCTGATGCACATGCGCGACGCCGTGGACTCCCTCGACCTGCCGACCGAGGCCGAGCAGCTGCTGTGGCGCTACCTGGAGTCGGCGGCTCACTCGCTCGTCAACACGTTCGAGACCGAAGCCTGATCCGGGTGACGGTCGGGCTCCGGTCGGCCCGCCTGACGGTCGCGCCCGACGGACTCTGGAGCCCCGTAAGTGTCGGAACACGTACCCGGCTCCACACCTATTCGAGACCTCCTGCCCTATCACCGCCCTATATAAAGACGTGATATAAAAGATTGTGCCTGCGAAGACTCTGCGGCGACCCGAAGCCGACCCGGTTCCCGACGCCGCCCTGGTCGAGGTAGCGGTCACGCTTGAGCGCACGATGAGCTGGCTGCGCCGCGCGGTCCGCCCGGCCGAGTGGAACGCGGCCGCGCTCTCGACCCTCGACGTGCTTGATCGGTCCGGCCCGCTGCGGATCACCGACCTGGTCGGGTACGAGCGGATCACCCAACCCGGCATGACCGGCCTCGTCGCCCGCCTTGCCGCCGCCGGGCTCGTCGACCGCTGCGCCCACCCGAGCGACGGCCGCGCGACGCTGGTGGAGATCACGGCTGCCGGGCGGGACTACCTGCGGTCGTTACACGAGCGTCGCGCCGCCGCGCTGACCGAGCACCTGCGTAACCTGCCCGCCGACGAGCAGCAGACGCTCGTTAGCGCCACCGCCGCCCTGGGTTCCCTGTCTGCACGACCGATTCCCTCCGAAGGGCGCTGACCTTGTCCTCCGCCACCACCCCGCCGCACGCCGCCCCGAGCCCGTTCCATCAGCCGAAGGCCGTCTTCGCGGTCGCCTTCGCCAGCGGCGGATTCGCCGGGACGATCGTGCTCTACAAGACGGCGCTCGGCATCGGCATCGCGTCCGGGCCCCTGCTCGGCGGCGTGCTGGGCAACATCAGCTGGCGCGGCCCGTTCTTTGGCGTCTCGGTGCTCATGGCCATCGCGCTGGTCGCGACCGTGGTGCTCGTTCCGACCTCACCGAAGCCGGCGGAGCGTTCGAAGCTGCGGGAGCCACTCGTGGCGCTGCGCCACGGCGCGCTTGCGCGGACCAGCCTGACCGGCCTGTTCTACAACTGAGGCTTCTTCACCGTCCTCGGCTACGCGCCGTTCCTCATGCACCTGTCGGCGCTGCGGCTTGGTGCCGTGTTCTTCGCATGGGGGGTGCTGGTCGCTGGTTTCGCCGTGTTCGGCGCGCCGATGCTGAAGGCGCGGTTCGGTACGGCGCGCACGCTCTACGCCAGTCTGGTGCTCGTCGCGGTCGTGCTCGGGGTCATCGGCATTTGGCCCGACCACCCCAGGGTCGTGATCGGCGCCGTCATCGCGTTCGGCGGGCTGATCGGCGTCAACAACACCCTGGTCACCACCGCGGTGATGACGCATCTCGCCGGTGCCCCGAAACGTGGCGTCGGCGTCGTACGGGTTTGTGCGCTTTATCGGCGGCGGGCTCGCGCCGTACGCCGCCGGCCAGCTCGTCGAGCACTTCAACGCGCACGTGCCGTTCCTGCTAGGCGCGGTCGTGGTGCTCGCGGGTGCCGCACTGCTCGCGACCGTGCACGGAGCGCTCGAAACGGCCGATGCGGCCGAGGACGAACCGGTCCTGCCCGACGCCCTCGACGCGGAGGTCGAGCTGCCGGAGTCGGTGCGGGCCTGACCGTCAGCCCAGCGGGTCGTAAGGTTCGCATTTTCGCAGCGGACGGGCTGTCCCTGCTGGCGGCGCTCGGCGTCGACGCTGGCGCTTCGCGCGTCGTTGCGCCCGCGGCGGGGTAGTCCGCTCGCACACTCGATGAAGGTGCCACATGAGCTCACGACCGTTGGTGCAGCGGCTGGACGCCTACCAGCGCCAGCACCCGTGGCTGAGTTTCCCGCTCGCCACCGTCTACAAGTTCTACGACGACCAGGGCACCTTCCTCGCGGCGTTGATCACCTACTACGGGTTCGTGTCGCTCTTCCCGCTGCTGCTGGTCTTCGTGACGATCCTCGGGTTCCTCCTAAGCAACAGCCCGGACCTGCAGCAGCGGCTCCTCGACTCTGCGGTGGCCCAGTTTCCGATCATCGGCGACCAGATCGCGAAGGATGTGAGCTCGATCCGGGGCAGCGGACCGGGTCTCGTCGTCGGCCTGCTCGGCACGCTCTACGGCGGCATGCGGTTCGCCCAGGCGGCGCAAAACGCCGTGAACCGGATCTGGGCGGTTCCCCGCAACGAGCGCCCCAACCCCATTCGGTCACGGGTGCGAAGCCTGCTCGTGCTGCTGCTGCTCGGCGCCGGAGTGCTCGCGACGACCTTCCTGTCCGGCGTCACGACGGCGGCGGACGCGTACGACACGCAGCTCGGGTTCGGCGTGCGCCTGCTGGCGACCGGAGTCTCCATGGGGGTCAACGTCGTGCTCTTCCTCGCCGCCTTCCGAGTGCTCACCGTGCGCGACGTGTCAACGCGCGACATCCGACCGGGGGCGATCATCGCGGCGGTGCTCTGGCAGCTGCTGCAGTTCCTGGGGACGTACTTCCTGAGCCACCAGCTCAAGGGCGCCACCGCGGTGTACGGGCTCTTCGGCATCGTGCTCGGGCTCCTGGCGTGGATCTATCTGGAGGCCCTGATCCTCATCTTCTGCGCGGAGATCAACGTGGTCGCGCGGGAGCGGCTGTGGCCGCGGGCCCTGCTCACGCCCGTCACCGACGACGTGGACCTGACCGGAGCGGACAAGAAGGCGTACACGGCCTACGCCTCCACCGAGCGATTCAAGGGTTTCGAGGACGTCGACGTCAGCTTCGACAAGAAGGAGGGGCGAGACAGGACCGGCGGCGTGGATGCCTGACGGTCCGGCACGGGCTGACGCGTGCACAGTGACGGCGTGACGTCCCGAGCTGATGCGTACGTCACGGCGCTGGACCGCGGCCGCGCACACCCGCCTGATTGGCCTCGCTGCCCGATCGCGCGGTTCCGCCGCGCGAACGCGCACGCCCTGGGCAGCGTCCTGGGCGGCCCCTTGCCCGACGGCGCGAGCGCAGCGACAGCTCTTGTCGACATGCTCGCCGAAGCGTCGAACCGGGCTTGATGGCGATGCCGTCGGGCCGGTTCTTCGGCTGGGGACGTCGTCGAGGATCTCGTCCCCGTCCACCGTGGCGATGCCGTCCGCTATGGCCCGGACGTGCTCGGCGAGCGTCATCGCGGCACGCTTCCGGCCGCGTTGGCCGCCGACTGCTGGCGGTGCCGCGACGCATTCCCATGCTGGCCGCCAAGTCGGTCGTGTTCTTCGCTCTCGTCCTGGTTCTAGGAGAGGTGGTGGCCTTCGGCTCGTTTTTCATCGGTGCGGCGATCTTGCACAGTCGCGTCCCCGTCGCGTTGGGAGACCCGGGCGTGCTGCGCGCCGTTGTGGGAGCCGGACTGTACCTCGCCGTGCTGGGCCTGTTCTCGCTGGCCATCGGCGCCATCGTCCGGCACACCGCGGCCGGTATCACCGGCGTCATCGGGTTCGTCCTCGTGTTGGCGCCACTGACCCAGCTGCTGCCGGGAAGTGTGGGCAAGCACGTCCACGCCTACCTCCCGACCGAAGCCGGCCACTTGATCGCTCAGGCACACCAGGCGAAGGCCGACCTGCTCACGCCACTGGAGGGCTTCGGCGTCTTCTGCCTGTGGACGGTGTTGCTCCTCGCCGTCGCCGCCTTTTTGCTCAAGCGCCGCGGCGCCGCACCACCCGATCCTGAACGCCTCCGCGACGAGGCACGCCGGAACCCTTAATCGATCTCCTTCACTTGGCCCGTGGCGGTTAATTGATCTCCTCGTGGCGCTGTCGGCAACAACAGCCAGTGCGAAGGAGATCGCAACCCGGCCCACGACGCCGTCTGCAGCGGTGGAAGTCGCCGAGGTCGCGTCCAGTCCGAGAATGCGCCGGGGAGAATTGCCAGACTTCGCGCCAGCTAGCGGGCCGGCCGGCCGGGCAGCCGAATGACGCTGCCGCTCACCATCGCGCCCGCGTCGCTGGCGAGGTGTGCGGCGAACGCGCCTACCTCGTCGGCGGTGATCCATTCCGGCCGGGGGTCGGCGCGCTTGCGGGTCGCCACGACGCCCAGGACGAGCGCGTTGACCCGCACCGCCGGTTCCTCGGCGGCGAGGGCACGGGCCAGCATGACCTGGCCGGCCGCGGCCACGCTGACCACGGCCGAGCCGACCGCCGGCACCTCCGCCGCGTCGCCACTGAGAATCGTGTACGACGAACCCGGCCGCGTACGCAGCTGCGGCAGGAAGGCTCGAGCGACGACCGCATGGGCGCGCAGGTTGTTGGCCAGGACGCGGTCCCAGTCGGCGAGGTCCATGTCGGCGAGGTGCGGGCCCTGCCACCAGCCGCCCAGCGAGGCCACGACCGCGTCAACGCCGTCGTACCGCTCGAGCACCCGTGCGAGGATCTCGGCCGCACCCTCGGTAGTGCCGACGTCGCCGGTGAGGCCGACCAAGCGCTCAGGCTGACCGAGGCGATCCCGCAGCGCCGCCAGCCGGGCCTCGTCGCGCGAGGGCACGACGACGTGGGCCCCGGCCGCCAGGAAACCACGGACGATGCCCTCGCCGACCGCGCCCGCACCACCGGCCACCATCGCCACGAGATTGCCCGTGGACGCAGACATCGAGACCTCCTCCGCTTCGCCCGGCTTCGGTGGATCAGTCGCGGACGAGCTTGCGGTACGTGACCCGGTGCGGCCGAGCAGCCTCCGGTCCGAGTCGTTCGACCTTGTTCTTCTCGTAGTCGGCGAAGTTGCCCTCGAACCAGAACCATCGGGCCGGGTCGTCCTCGGTGCCCTCGTAGCCCAGGATGTGCGTCGCGAGCCGGTCCAGGAACCACCGGTCGTGGCTGATCACCACGGCGCATCCCGGAAACTCCTCGAGCGCGTCCTCCAGCGACCGCAGCGTCTCGACGTCGAGGTCGTTGGTCGGCTCGTCGAGGAGCAGGACGTTGCCGCCCGACTTCAGCGTGAGGGCCAGGTTGATGCGGTTGCGCTCCCCGCCCGACAGCACACCGACCGGCTTCTGCTGGTCGGGCCCTCGGAAGCCGAAGGCAGCGACGTACGCCCGAGACGGCAGCTCCCGCGCGCCGACCTTGATGTGATCCAGGCCGTCGGAGACGACCTGCCACACGTTCTTCGTCGGGTCGAGCCTGGACCGGCTCTGGTCGACGTAGGAGAGCTGGACGGTCTCGCCGATGCGGAGAGAGCCAGCGTCGGGCTGTTCGTCGCCAATGATCATCTTGAACAGCGTGGTCTTGCCGACGCCGTTCGGGCCGATGACGCCGACGATGCCGCCACGGGGCAGCGAGAACGACAGGTCATCGAGCAGCAGCCGGTCGCCGAAGCCCTTCGACAGCCCCTGCGCCTCGATCACCGTGCCGCCGAGCCGTGGGCCGGGCGGTATCTGGATGGCGTCGTTGTCCGTGGGACGCACTCGCTCGGCCTCGGCCGCCAATTCCTCGTAGCGCTGCAGGCGCGCCTTGCTCTTCGCCTGCCGTGCCTTGGGGTTCGAGCGCACCCACTCGAGCTCGCGCTCGAGCTCCTTCTTGCGCTTGACGTCCTTCTGCCCCTCGACCTTCATCCGGCCGGCCTTGGTCTCGAGGTAGGTCGAGTAGTTGCCTTCGTACGGGTACGCGCGGCCGCGGTCGAGCTCGAGGATCCACTCGGCCACGTTGTCGAGGAAGTAGCGGTCGTGGGTCACCGCGAGCACGGTGCCGGCGTACTTCGCGAGGTGCTGCTCGAGCCAGAGCACGCTCTCGGCGTCGAGATGGTTGGTCGGCTCGTCGAGGAGGAGCAGGTCCGGGGCTTCCAGCAGCAGCTTGCACAGGGCGACCCGACGGCGTTCGCCGCCGGAGAGGACGGTCACGTCCGCGTCGCCGGGTGGCGTGCGCAACGCGTCCATGGCCTGCTCGATCCGGCTGTCGAGCTCCCAGGCGCCGGCGTGGTCGAGCTTCTCCTGCAGGTCGCCCATCTCGTCGAGGAGGCGCTGCATCTCCTCGCCGTCGGCGAAACCGAGCTTCTCGGTGATCTCGTCGTACCGCCGCATCGACTGGCGGATGCCGGCAACGGCGGCCTCGACGTTGCCGCGGACGTCCTGCGACTCGTCGAGCGGCGGCTCCTGCAGCAGGATGCCGACGGAGTAGCCGGGGGTGAGCGTGGCGTCGCCGTTCGACGGATGGTCGAGGCCGGCCATGATCTTCAGAACGGTGGACTTGCCCGCGCCGTTCGGCCCGACGACGCCGATCTTGGCACCGGGGAGGAACGACAGCGTGACGTTGTCGAGGACGACCTTGTCGCCGTGCGCCTTGCGCACGTTACGCATGGAGTAGATGAACTGAGCCATATCAGAGTGCCAACGCTCGGGGGGTCGGAAACATGCCGCCTCCAGGATGGCTGCTGACCCGGCGGCGGCCCACACCGGGCGGGAAGCCGCGCGATGCCTTCTCTTCCGCGGACTGGACCATGTCGAGGACCGATGGCTACAGTGTGCGTTCAGTTCAGCACGCTTGGTATCGTGGACGCCGACCGATGCCCGGGAGCTCGGTGCCTATTTCGATTTCCACCAAGGCCGGCTGCGAGGTGTGCGTGCGGGATCGACGGGCATGGGCGCCGCACCGTGTCGGCGGGCGCCCCCCACCGCCGTACGCCGCACGCGGTACGACCGCATGACGATCCAGGTGGCCGGTGACATCGCCGGTCGGGGGCCACTGAGCGATCTTCCTTCCGCGGCGCACCGCCGACGCCTGCAGCTGCTTCTCGGCGCCGTCATCGGCGGCGGCGTGCTGGTCTTCGTGATCGCCACGGTGCGGGTGCTCGAGCAGCCGCGACCGGAGGCGTGGCGGCTCGCGCTTGCCGTGCTGCTCGGCGTGCTCGGCAACGCTCCGCTGCTCCGGATGCGGATCGGACACAACGGGTCGTCCTTCAACTACGGCGAGGGCGCGGTCGTCCTCCTGCTCGCACTGCTGCCGCCGGCCTGGCTCTTCGTCGTCTCAAGCTGCGCGGTCGCGGCCACCCAGTTGGCGAGCCGGCAGCCGCTCCGCAAGGTCGCCTTCAACACCGGCAGTTTCGTCGTCGGGCTGGCCGCCGCCGAGGGCATCGTCTACGTCATCGAGCCCGTCCCGCTCTCCGGCGACCTGACCTGGCGGCATCTGGCAGCGCTCGTGCTCGGGCTCGCCGTCTTTTCCCTGTTCGAGAACGCTGCGGTGTCGGCCGTCGTCGCCTTCTCCCAGGACCTTTCCTTCGGCGATGTGGCCAGCCGAGCGCTCGGGGTGAACCTCGTCGTGGCGCTGGCGAACCTCGCCGCCGGACTCTGCGTGCTCGTGCTCGCCCGCTGGGAGTGGCACACGCTCCTTCCGCTGCCGGCCTTTCTCATCACACTGGTCGGCACGTACCGCGGCTACGTCCTCGCCACCGAAGCTCGCGACACCTGGCAGCGACTCGAGGTCGCGGGCCAAGACCTCAACCAGCTCGACGAGGACTCCATCGCCGATGCGGTTCTGCGGCACGCCGTACGCCTCTTCCTCGCCGACTGGGTGGAGCTCGAGCTCGACGCGGGCCGCGGCCTGCCGGTCCGGCACTATCGCCGTGACCTCTCCGCCACCCGCATGCCGGAGCCGGCCGACCCGGCCGCCGATGACGGCGTCCGTACGCCGTCCAGCGCCACCGTCGTCGCCCTTCGGGACCCTGGCGGAGAGTTCGGCGCGCTCCGCGTCGGCTTCAACGGGCCGGTGAAGCTCAGTGACCGAGAGACACAGGTGCTCGCCAACTTCGGCCGCGCGGTGACCGCGGCCGTGGCGAACGCTCGGCTCTACGGCGAGCTGCAGATCGAAGCGGCCCGCAAGGAGTTCGAGGCCAACCACGACCTGCTCACCGGGCTGGCGAACCGGCGGCTGCTCATCAGCGCCGCCCAGGACGCGGCACGGCGCCGGCGAATCGGCGCAGTGTGCGGGATGCTCCTCCTCGAACTGGATCACTTCAAGAAAATCAACGACGCGCTCGGCCGTAGCGTCGGCGACCGGCTGCTGTCGCGACTCGGCGAACGGTTGGTGACCGCGGTCGGTTCCCGCGGGATCGTCGGCCGCCTGGACGGGCACGAGCTCGCGGTGCTCCTGCCGGCGGTCCGCGAGGCCGACCTCGAGCTCGTCTCCGCCGAGCTTCAGCACGTGCTCGCGGAACCGATCTCGATCGAGAGCGTGCGGCTCTCGATCGAGGCGACGGTCGGTGGCGCCTGCCTGCCGACGGACTGCGACACGGCCGACGAGCTCCTCCAGCGCGCCGACGTGGCCCTCGCCCTCGCCAAGGCATCCGCCGGCTCTTACCGCCGATACCTCGCGGAGGATGACGGCACGAGCCTGGAGCGCCTGCAGACCGCCGCCCAGCTGCGGGCTGCCCTCGCAGGCGACGAGCTGGTGGTCTTCTTCCAGCCCCAGCTCGATCTCTCCACCGGCACTGTCGTCGGTGTCGAGGCCCTCACCCGCTGGCAGCACCCGACCCGAGGGCTGCTCGGGCCGGCGGAGTTCATTCCCGTCATCGAACAGTCGGAGCTGGTGCGGCCGTTCACCCTGCACGTACTCGACGCCGCTGTCGCACAGGCGGCGGCCTGGTCGCGCCGAGGCACCGAGCTCCAGGTCTCGGTCAACCTCTCGGCACGCACGCTGCTCGACCGCCAGCTGCCCGACGACGTGGCGACCATCCTGCATCGGCACGGCGTACCGGCGCAGCGGATCGTGCTGGAGATCACCGAGACCACGATGATGAGCGAGCTCGACATCGTGGAGGACGTACTGGTCGGTCTGCACGCACTCGGCGTCGAGCTCTCCGTCGACGACTTCGGGACTGGCTACTCCTCACTGGCTCTGCTTCAGCGCATCGCGGTCAACGAGATCAAGGTCGACAAGTCCTTCGTGCTCAACATGAACGGTTCCAGCAGTGACCGGACGATCGTCCAAGCGACGGTCGACCTCGGGCACGGTCTCGGCCTACGCGTCGTGGCCGAAGGCGTGGAGAACGCCGACGTACTGCGCGCCGTACGTCGGATCGGGTGCGATCGCGCACAGGGCTATCACGTCAGCCGACCGATGCCCGCCGCCGCACTCGACCTCTCGTCCGGCCCGACGAGCGCCAAGCGGCCGGCCGTCGGCTCACCGCCGAGACCTATGCCCGACCTCCGCTACGGAGCGGGCGGGTGAGCGGGCGCGTCGGCGGGTAGGGCCGCTGCGCGGACACGCGCAGGAGTCGGTGGCGCAAGCCGGCTTCCGGGAGAAGGGAACGGGCGTGCTCAGACTCGGTTTGCGAAGGACACTGCTATTGGCTGTTGTCGCACCACTGGCCGGGCGGGCGGTCGAACGTGCCGCCGGAGAGCTGGAACGACGCCGCGGCGCCGACGCCAACACGCGGCGGATGCGGCAGGCCAGCTCGTTCCTACGAGGCCGAGGCATGCGCCGCTTCCGCTAACCCCGGATCCAGACAGTTCGCCCAGCGACACAAGGAGATTCCCCGTGCCACGAGTGAAGCAACCGGTGACCGACGACACCATCAAGGTTCGCCAGCTCAACCATTACCAGTTCAGCTGGGTAGCCGGCGAGCCTGGGAGCGACGGGACCTTCACCTTGCAGCTCGTCCTCGACGAGGGCGCCTGGGAGGAGGTGCTCACCGTCGACGCCGACGACGCCGAGGTCCTTCAGCACCTGCTCGCGGCGCACCACCACGTGCACTACGACATCGCTCGAAGGACGCTGATGTTCGGTACGACGCCCGTCGGCTCCGGCTGACAGTAGGCCCAGCCGGACCGTCCCGCCTGCACTGGAGAACCGATGCCGAAGCTTTCTCAGCCCGTCACCGACAACACGATCAAGGTCCGTCAGCTTAGCCACTACCAGTTCAGCTGGGTGGCCGGCGATCCGGCCGGCGCAGGCACGATCACCTTGCAGCTCGTGCTCGACCAGGGTGCCTGGGAAGAAGTGCTGACCCTCGACGCCTCCGACGCCAAAGTGCTGTCGGGGCTGCTGGCCGACCAGCACGACGTCTGCTACGACATCGAGCGCCGCACGCTGATGTTCGGGACCGTCGCGGTCGGCCACGGCTGACCTTGCCGGATGGCCCGAGCCAGGATTCTCGTCATCATCGACTTCCCGCTCAGCAACTGTCTGCACTCCGAGCTCTCCGATGTGTGGGTGGTGCAGCAGTTCGACCCGGTCTCGCTGACCGATCACCTGGCCAACGGCCGGCCTGGGATCTCGACCGGACCAACGGCGGCCTGCTCGTCCTGCACCCGCGGCAGGGCGAGGGAGCCGGCTGGCACCAAGGCACTGCCGACGCTCTGTGGCGCAACAGCGTGCTGATCCGCGAGTACCGCCCCGACGCGCTGGTCGTGGTCAGCGCCGACGCGGTCTACAAGCTCGACTACCGGACGGTCGTGGCGGAGCACCTGGCCGGTGGGGCCGACGTGACGATGATGACCACCCGGGTCGCGTCCTCGGGCGCCGGCCGGTACGGCGTCGTCCAGGTTGACGATGAGGGTCAAGTCACCGACTACGCCTACAAGCCCCAGCAGCCCGCGGGCGACCTCGTCAGCAACGAGGTGTTCGTCTTCACGTCTTCCCCGGCTCGTCGCCGACGGCCGCGCGCGGGAGTACCGGTTCGGCGGGTACTGGCGCGACGTCGGCACCGTCCCGAGCTACTGGTCGGCACACATGGACCTGCTGGCCGAGGAGCCGCCGATCCGCCTGGATGACCAGGACTGGCCGATCCACACCTACGCCGGGAAGCGCGGCGCCGCCCGACTACTCCACGACGCGACGGTCCAGAACGATCTGCTTTCGGCGGGTTGCCGCGTCTTCGGCGCCATTGAGACTCGGTGATCGGCCCGGGCGTCACGGTCGAGAAGGGGGCAACGGTGCGGGGTGCCGTCGTACTGCACGACACCACCGTGCGCCCGGATGCCTTCGTCGAGCGAGCGGTCGTCGACGCCGACGTGCCGGTCGGGGCGGGCGCGCGGGTGGGCGGCCCGGCGTCCTCGGCGGTGGAGAACGAAGGCATCACGCTGGTCGGACAGGGCGCGGGAATCCCCCCGGAAGCACGACTTCCACCAGGGTCGCGCTTCCCCGCGGCGGACTGAGCCGCCGCGCTGGTCGCTGCTCTGCGCGCAACCGGGCGAAATCGGGCAATGGGGGTATCCGGCGCCCGATCGGCCAGGCACAATGAATGGAAAGGTACCCGGGGGACGACTCGTCGCGGCTACGCCGTAGTTCTTATCGCGCCCGGAATGTCGGATGGAAAGGGCGTGGTATGGGGGTCAGGGCGTTCACCGTGGCAGTGGCGACGGTTCTCGCTGCAGCGATGGGCCAAGCGAGTTCGGCGACGGCAGGGGTCTCCCAGCCGACGATCGTGTCGGAGAACCCGGCCGACAACACGCCGAACGTCGTGGGTGGCGCTGTCGACAAGTACCTCCAGGTCGGCAACACGATGTACGCCGGTGGCGCTATCGGCACCGTCAAGCAGGTGGCGCCCGGCGCGGCGACGTACGCGCGGCACAACCTGATGGCCTTCGACGTGAATACCGGTGCCGTGACGTCGTTCGCGCCCGACGCGAACGGTGTGGTCTGGGGTCTCGCGTCGAGCGGCAACGCGCTCTACATCGGTGGGTCGTTCACCACGGTCGACGGGCTGGCCCGGCGGGGCCTGGTCAAGTACGACCTCGCGACCAACCGCGTGGACCCAAGCTTCAACGCGAACCTGAGCGGAACGGCGTACGACATTCAGATCGTCAACGGCCGGCTGCTCGTCGGCGGCACGTTCAAGAAGCGGCTGGTTGCGCTCGACCTGACCACGGGCAAGGACACCGGCTACCTCAGCCTCGCGATCAGCGGCACGGTGGCGTCGAACGCCGGCTCGACAAGGGTCTACCGGTTCGCGGTGAACCCGGCAGCGACCCGGCTGGTGGCCATCGGCAACTTCACGTCGGTGTCCGGCGTCGGCCGGCGGCAGGCCTTCATGGTCGACCTGAGTACCGGAGCGCTGAGCCCCTGGTACTACAGCGGGCTGGACCGACGGTGTGCGGCGTCGTCGATCCCGGTGTACCTGCGCGATGTCGACTTCTCACCGGACGGCTCCTACTTCGTCTTCGCCGGCACCGGCTACGTACCGCTGTCCGGCGACATCGGCTATTCGATCTGCGACGCCGCCGCCCGATTCGAGGCGAGCAACGAGTCGTCCGACGCCCGACCGTCCTGGATCAACTACACCGGCGGGGACACCCTGCACTCGGTCACCGTCACCGGTGCCACGGTCTACGTCGGCGGCCACAACCGCTACCTCGACAACCCGCAGGGCCGCGACAGCGCCGGGCCGGGATCGGTGTCGCGGCCGGGAATCGGCTCGATCGACCCGGTCTCCGGCAAGGCGACGTCATGGAACCCGACGCGCAGCCGGGGGGTAGGCGCCAAGGAGCTCTACGCCACCTCGACGGGTCTCTGGGTCGGCAGCGACGGCGAGCGTCTCGGCGGCGAGTACCACGAGGACATCGGCTACCTGCCACTCCCCTGACGACCTCCCCTGCGCGCGCATGGCGGAGCGAGCGGCGTACCGAAGGCCCGACTGGTTCACCGAGCATGTCTTCAACCGACTCGTCGCGCCGCGTGGCGAGACGCAATGGGTACGCAACCTGCGGGTGAGCCGTGGCGGCGAGCTGCGTGTTGGGCGGCGGCGGCAGCAGTTCACGGCTGAAGAGGTCGGTGCGGATGACGACAAGATCGCCGTCCTCCGCGCGTACCTGAAGCGATGGAAATGGGAGGTGGGCGCCTTCTTCGAAGGCGTCGGCCCGAACTCCTCCGAGGCCGAAATCCGCGCCGAGGGCCGACACCACCCGGTCTTCCGGGTGCAGATGACGACGTAGGCCGGGAGTCCGGCACCGCCTCAGAGGCCGAGCCACTCGCCCGCCGGCCGGACCGCCAACGTCTGAATGCAGCGCCATGTGGCGAAGCTGGTGGGAAATGCGAGGCTGTGCTGGTGACCGGGAACCGGAATGTGCTCGGCGGCGAGCTGGAACCTTGCGGAACCGACCCGCTGACTGGCTTCTACCGCGACGGGTGCTGCAGCACGGGTCCTGAGGACCTCGGCAGCCACACGGTGTGCGCGGTGGTCTCCACGGAGTTCCTGGCTCACCAGCGGCAGGTCGGGAACGACCTGAGCACGCCCAGACCGGAGTACCGCTTCGCGGGGCTTCGGCCGGGGGACCGTTGGTGCGTCGTGGCGTCGCGGTGGTTGCAGGCGTACGCCGCGGGCGTTGCGGCGCCGGTCGTACTCGCCGCGACGCACGCTCGCGCCCTCGACATCGTGCCTCTGGAGGCCCTGCGGGAGCACGCGGTGGACGTGCCTGCGAATCCGGGCTCACTCGGCTGAACCGCTGTCGCCGTACCAGCTCGAGAGGTCGGCCTGCTCGCTGACCGACCTCTCGCGGCCGCGGCGCTACTTGCTCTCTGGTGCCGGTGGCGGCATCGGCGTCCGAACTGGCGTCTTCGTGTCGACGGCGAGCCGCTTGCTCTTCTTGGGCTTTCGCGGTTCGCGGCCCTGCTTGTCCTTGGGCATGGCGCTCCTCTTCCGGTCGTCGTGGGTGCGGAAGCAGGATCTCAGTCCATGTCGTGGTCCTCCACGTCATGCCGGCGGTACGGCGCCGGGCGGCGGACACCAGGACTCGAGCGTAGGACCGCCCTCGACGGGCCCGCACGCGAATATCAGAATCGTCCGCCGCCTGCTATGCCGATGAGCAACGATGGTCCACCCGGACGCCCATGCGGGTTTCCTCAGACCTGCCGGTGCCGCCGCCTCGGACTTCGCGCTCCGGTCGCGGCCTGCTCCAGGCTCTCGAGCAGGCATGGACTACGCGAATGACATCGTCGGTCATACCCGTGGTGATCGGCCCTGCGTTGGTGCACCTCAAGTGCCAGGAGCCAGCACACGGGATTCGAAGGAACAACGACCAGGTCGTCGGGAAGCGCGCCCGGCAGGACTCGAACCTGCGACCCGCCGCTTAGAAGGCGGCCGCTCTATCCACTGAGCTACGGGCGCTCGCCTCCGACGGTAGCCGCTCGCTCCACCGTAGGGTGGCGGCGTGAGCGACCGCCTGGTCTGGATCGACTGCGAGATGACGGGTCTCGACCTCGCTCGCGACGCCATCGTCGAGGTGGCCGTCCTCGTCACGGACTCCGAGCTGACGGTGCTCGACGACGGGTTCACGGTCGTCATCGCGCCGCCGCCCGACGTCCTCGCCACCATGCTTCCCGTCGTACGCGACATGCACATCGCCTCGGGGCTGCTCACGGCGCTCGGCTCCGCGACGACGACGGTTGCCCAGGCGGAGGAGCAGGTGCTCGACTACCTCCGCCAGCATGTGCCCGAACGACGCAAGGCGCCGCTCTGCGGAAACTCCATCGCGACCGACCGGGGTTTCCTGGCGCGGGACATGCCGGCGCTCGACGACTGGCTGCACTACCGCATGGTCGACGTGTCGAGCATCAAGGAGCTGTGCCGGCGTTGGTATCCGAAGGTGTACTACGCGGCGCCGGAGAAGAGCGGCGGTCATCGCGCGCTCGCGGACATCCTCGAAAGCGTCGAGGAGCTGCGTTACTACCGCTCCACGATCTTCGTCCCGCAGCCCGGCCCGGACACCGCCACTGCCCGAGCAGCAGCCGGTACGGCGCCCGAGCCACTGCCCTCCTCCGTCGTACCGGACTGACCGCCCGCTGCCGATACACTGACCCCTTGACCCGCAGCGCCGGGTCGTGGTGGGCGTAGCTCAGCTGGTAGAGCATCGGGTTGTGGTCCCGAGGGTCGTGGGTTCGAGTCCCATCGCTCACCCCATGTGCCGCCGATGCTGCCGGCCACGCGATCGCGGGCACTGCCATCGGGAGGAACCATGTCGACAGACGTCTCGAACAACCCAGCAGCCGGCCGCTACGAGATCCGGGTGGACGGCCGGCTCGGCGGTTTCGCCGCGTACGACGTCAGCGCCGACACGCTGATCTTCACCCACGCCGAGGTCGAGCCGGCGCTGGAGGGCCAAGGCGTGGGCAGCGAGCTCGCGCGGGGTGCGTTGGACGACGCGCGACGCCAAGGCCGCTCCGTCGTGCCGCGGTGCCCGTTCATCGCCGCCTATGTCCGACGGCACCAGGAGTACGCCGACCTCGTTGAGTCGACGGACGGGTAAGCCCGAGCGGTGCGCTGCCAGCGAACATCCGGAATCCCCGACGCGATTCGCTGTTGAGCGCAACGGACTCAACTGACGCTGGGAGCTTTCCGTGACCACACGCACTCTTCCCGTCCTGCCGCTTGCCGACAACGTGGTGCTGCCCGGAATGGTGGTGCCCGTTCCGCTCGACGACCCGGAGATCCGGGCCGCCGTCGACGCCGCCCGCGCCGGGCGGCCGGACGACGGGATCGACAACAACGACGATGCGGCCCGCAACGACGGTGCCGCCGCCAAGGACGGCCCCGACGTCCGGCCGGAGGTGCTGCTCGTGCCCCGGCTGGGCGGCCGGTACGCCGCGGTCGGCACCGTGGCGCTGATCGAGCAGGTCGGCCGGTTGGCCGGCGGTGAGCCGGTCGCTGTGGTGCGGGCGACGGCGCGGGCGCGGATCGGCAGCGGCCGGAGCGGGCAGGGCGCCGCGCTGTGGGTCGAGGCGACCGTGCAACCGGAGCCGGTTGCGGACGACCGGGCGCGCGAGCTGGCCCGCGAGTACAAGGGCCTGGTCACGACCATCCTCCAGCAGCGCGGGGCGTGGCAGGTGGTCGACACCGTGCAGCAGATCGGCGAACCGAGCGTGCTCGCCGACACCGCCGGCTGGGCGCCGTACCTCACCAACGAGCAGAAGCTCGAGCTCCTGGAGACCGCTGACGTCGCGGCCCGTCTGGAGCTTGCGCTGGGTTGGGCGCGAGCGCACCTCGCCGAGATGGACGTCGCCGACACGATCCGCAAGGACGTGCAGGACGGCATCGACAAGCAGCAGCGGGAGTTCCTCCTCCGCCAGCAGCTCGCGGCCATCCGCAAGGAGCTCGCCGACCTCGGCGGCAAGCCGGAGACCGAGGAGCAGGACTACCGGGCCAGGGTCGAGGCGGCGAACCTGCCGGAGAAGATCCGCGACGCCGCGGTGCGCGAGGTGGACAAGCTAGAGCGGACCAGCGAGCAGTCGCCGGAGCTCGGCTGGATCCGCACCTGGCTCGACACCGTCCTGGAGCTGCCGTGGAACGAGCGGACCAGCGACGCGTACGACGTCACCGGTGCGCGGGCCGTGCTCGACGCCGACCACGCCGGGCTCGACGACGTCAAGGAGCGCATCACCGAGTACCTGGCCGTTCGCAAGCGGCGCGAGGAGCGCGGGCTCGGTGTCGTCGGCGGCCGACGCAGCGGCGCGGTCCTGGCCCTCGTCGGACCGCCCGGCGTCGGCAAGACCTCGCTCGGAGAGTCGGTCGCCCGCGCCATGGGGCGCAAGTTCGTACGGGTGGCGCTCGGCGGCGTCCGCGACGAGGCGGAGATCCGCGGGCATCGGCGCACGTACGTCGGCGCCCTGCCCGGCCGGATCGTCCGGGCGATCCGCGAGGCCGGCTCGATGAACCCCGTCGTGCTGCTCGACGAAGTCGACAAGGTGGGCGCCGACTACCGGGGCGATCCGACCGCCGCGCTGCTGGAGGTGCTCGACCCCGCGCAGAACCACACGTTCCGCGACCATTATCTGGAGGTCGAGCTCGACCTCTCCGACGTACTGTTCCTCGCCACCGCCAACGTGCTGGAGTCGATTCCGGCGCCGCTGCTCGACCGGATGGAGCTGGTCCGGCTCGACGGCTACACGGAGGACGAGAAGGTTCTCATCGCCCACGACCACCTGCTGCCACGACAGCTGGAGCGCGCCGGCCTCACGCCCGACGACGTCGCCGTCGACGACGACGCCCTGCGGCTGCTAGCCGGGGACTACAGCCGCGAGGCCGGCGTACGAGACCTGGAGCGGCTGATGGCCAGGGTGCTGCGCAAGGTGACCGCCCGGCTGGCCGCCGACCCGCAGCTGGCGCTCCCGGTGCAGGTCGGTACGGCGAACCTGCAGGACTTCATCGGTCGCCCGCGCTTCACGCCGGAGTCGGCGGAGCGCACCGCCGTACCCGGGGTCGCGACCGGGCTCGCCGTGACCGGGGCCGGTGGCGACGTGCTCTTCGTCGAGGCGTCGCTGGCCGACGTCGAGACCGGGGAGAGCGGGCTCGAGCTGACCGGGCAGCTGGGCGAGGTCATGAAGGAGTCCGCGCTGATCGCGCTGTCCTACCTCCGCTCGCACGGGACCGAGCTGGGCCTGCCGGTCCGCGAGCTCCGCGAGCGCGGAGTGCACGTCCACGTGCCGGCCGGCGCCGTACCAAAGGACGGCCCGAGCGCGGGCGTGACCATGACGACGGCTCTGGCGTCCCTGCTGTCCGGTCGCCCGGTTCGTGCCGACGTCGCGATGACCGGCGAGGTGTCACTGACCGGGCGGGTCCTGCCGATCGGCGGCGTGAAGCAGAAGCTGCTGGCGGCGCACCGGGCCGGCATCAGCGACGTGCTGCTCCCGGCCCGCAACGAGCCCGACCTCGACGACGTGCCGGCCGCGGTGCGCGACGCGCTCACGGTCCATCTGGTGAGCGACGTGCGAGACGCGCTGCAGATCGCGCTGGAGCCGGCGGTAGCGGAGGCGGCGAAGCGCGTGCCTGACGAGGTTGCGGCGTGACGGTTCGGGTCGCGGTGGCCGCGAGCAACACCCTCGCCGCCGCAGCCGGCGTACGGCTGGCCGCGCTCGGCGGCAACGGGGTGGACGCCGCGATCGCCGGTGCCCTCGTGTCGATGGTCTGCGAGCCCGGCGTGTGCTCGCTGGCCGGCGGCGCGTTCGTCACGGTGGCACCCGACGACGGCTCGGCGCCGGTGACCGTCGACGGCAACGTGGAGATGCCCGGCCGTGGGCTGCCGCCCGAGCGCTTCGGTCGAGGCCTCCTCGAGGTCAGCACCGAGTACGGCGGCGGTCTCACCATGACGGTTGGCCACGGATCGGTCGCGACCCCCGGGGCGCTCGCCGCCCTCGACCTCGCGCACAGCCGGTACGGGCGCGCGCCGTGGCCCGACGTCGTCGGCCCGGCGATCGGGGCGGCCCGAAACGGGTTCCCGCTGGGCACCGCATCGGCGTACTACCTCGAGTTCGTGCACGAGCACGTCTTCGGCTGGCACCCTGACAGCTACGCGGCGCTGCACGACGCCGACGGTCGCCTGCTCGCGCCCGGAGAGACCGTGCACGTCGCGCACCTCGCCGAGTCGCTCGACCTCATCGCCGACGAGGGCGCCGGCGCGTTCTACACCGGCCGGCTCGCCAGCCAGATCGCCGCCGACATGGCCGCGTACTACGGGCTGGTCACCGCGGCGGACCTGGCGGCGTACCAGCCGACCGTCCGGCCCTCGCTCGCTGTCGAGGTCGGCGACTGGCGGCTCGCCACCAACCCGCCGCCGGCGATCGGCGGTACGACGCTGGCCGCCATGCTGACGCTGCTCGAAGGCCTTCCGCGCGGGCCCTGGACGGCGCAGGACACGGCGCACCTCGTCGCCGTACAGGATGCGGTCCTCCGCTACCGGCTGGACCACCTCGACGTCGCGGCGGATCGCGTCGCCACCGGGCAGCAGCTGCTGGACCGAATCGCCACCGACGGCATCCGTGCGTTGGCGGGCTCGTCATCGACGATCCACGTCTCCGCGGTGGACTCCGCCGGGGTGGCCTGTGCCGTGACGGCCTCGGCCGGCTACGGCTCGGGCGTCATGACCCCCGGCACCGGGATCTGGCTCAACAACTGCTTGGGCGAGCCCGAGCTCAACCGCCGCGGCATGCACGCCCTCCCGCCGGGAGACCGCCTCCCGTCCAACATGGCGCCCACCGTGGGCCGTCGCTCCGACGGCGCCGTACTCGCGATCGGCTCGCCGGGTGCCGACCGGATCAGTACGGCGCTCCTGCAGGTGCTGGCGAGCTTCGCCAACGGCGGTGCATCCCTGGAGGATGCGATCGCCCGGCCCCGGCTGCACGTGCGGCACCTCGCCGACGGATCGGTCGTCGAGCATGAGGCCGACCTCGAGCCGGCGCCGCTGGCCTTGCCGACCCGAGTCCATCCGGCCCGCTCGATGTATTTCGGCGGGGTCGGCGCGGCACTGCTCCGTCCGGACGGCACGCTTCTCGCCGCCGGCGACCCGCGCCGCGCCGCGGCGGTCGCCGTCGGACCCGACTAAGCATGGACCAACTCCTCGAGACGGTCGCGCTCATCGTCGGTGTCGCGGTGCTTTCCGCCGTAGCCGACCGGCTTCGGGTACTGCCACCCATCCTGCTCGTCGTCGCCGGGGTCGCCCTGTCCTACGTGCCGGGCGTGCCGGCGTACGACCTGGACCCAGAAATCGTGCTGGTCTTCTTCCTCCCACCGCTGGTGTACGCCGCCGCCATCGGCACGTCACTACCGACGTTCAAACAGAACCTGCGCCCCATCGGGCTGCTCGCCGTCGGGCTCGTGCTCTTCAGCACGGTCGTGGTCGGTCTCGTCGCGCACGCGGTCGTGCCCGGACTGCCACTGGCTGCTGCCTTCGCCCTCGGAGCGGTCGTCGCACCACCCGACGCGGTGGCCGCGACAAGCATCGCGCGCCGGGTGGGGATGCCGCGGCGCCTCGTCGCCGTCATCGAGGGCGAGGGGCTGGTCAACGACGCGACCGCGCTGGTCGCCCTGCGGGTCACGGTCGCGGCGGCCGTATCGGGCGGGTTCAGCTGGGTTCAGGCCGGCGGGCAGTTCGTTCTGGCCGTCGTCGGGGGTGTGGCCGTCGGCGCGCTGGTCGCCGTCGCCGTGTCGATGCTGCGAAGGCACACCGAGGACGTGACGCTCGACAACACCCGCTCGCTGCTCACGCCGTTCCTCGCCTATCTGCCGGCCGAACAACTGCACGTCTCCGGCATCATCGCGGTGGTCGTCGCGGGGATCTACCTCGGTCACCGGGCACCGATCGCGCAGTCCGCCGGCTCCCGGCTGCAGCAGCAGGTGCTCTGGCGCACCATCGAGTTCCTGCTACAGGGCACCGTCTTTTTGCTGATCGGCCTGCAGCTGCGACACATCGTCGACCGCCTCTCCCAGCCGGCGGGTACGGTCGCCGCGGCGTCGGTCGCAGTCGTCGTCGCGGCGTTAGTTGCCCGGCCGGTCTGGGTCTTCCCGGTGACGTATCTCACCAGGCTGGTTCCTCGCGTTCGGGAGCGCGACCCGATGCCGCCCTGGCAGTATCCGGCGGCCCTCTCGTGGTGCGGCATGCGCGGTGTGGTGTCGCTGGCGGCCGTGCTGTCCCTGCCGAGGACCGTCGACAGCGGCGCACCCTTTCCGCAGCGTGACCTGCTGGTCTTTCTCACGTTCGTGGTCATCGCCGTGACGCTGATCGGCCAGGGCCTGACGCTGCCCACCGTCATCCGCCGGCTCGGTCTCCGGCCGCCCGACCCGCAGGAGGACACGCTGCAGGAGGCGGCCACCCAGCACCGGGCGGTGCAGGCTGCGCTGGCGCGTCTCGACGAGCTGGTGCGCGAGGACCCTCCTCCCGACGGGGTCGCAGACGAGCTACGCCGGCACGCCGAGAACCGCCGCCTGTTCGCCTGGGAGCAGCTGGGCGGGGATCCGGGGGTCGGCAGCGACGGCAGCAGTAGAGACCGTCGCGAAACTCCCTCTGCGGCGTACCGACGGCTCCGTCAGGAGATGCTCAACGCCGAGCGTCGTATCTTCGTGCAGGCGCGTGACGATGGCACGATCGACGAGTCCGTGCTGCGCCGCGTGCAACGGGATCTCGACCTCGAAGAGACCATGCTGCGTCGGGAGTGACGAGGCAGAAGGTGAACAGCACGATGGCGACCTGCGAGCACCTGGCGACGGCGCCGGTCGACGCGACCCCGAGCGTGCCGGACGGGTGTGAGGACTGTCTTCGTGAGGGCAGCACGTGGGTGCACCTTCGGCTCTGCGTGGCCTGCGGGCACGTCGGCTGCTGTGACTCCTCGCCGCGGCGTCACGCGACCGCCCACTACGACACCTCCTCGCACCCGGTCATCCGCTCGTTCCAGCCCGGCGAGAAGTGGCGGTGGTGCTACGTCGACGAGGCCGTCGGCTGAGCGTGACCCGGGTTGCCTTCGCCGGTTCTCGACGCCGCGCTTCCCGGGTGACGGCTGATGCTCACCCTAAGAGGCACCGCTCCTGACCGGAGTCGCGAGCTGCACATGGAGCTGATCGCTCCCCCGAGCCTCCGTAGGGCGGCTGCAGCGCAGGATCGCGGGCAATTGGCTCTTTGGTAATGTGGCCGACACGCGCCGCTAGCTCAACTGGCAGAGCAGCGGACTCTTAATCCGCGGGTTGGGGGTTCAAGTCCCTCGCGGCGCACCCGGTTTGACCTGGGCTTTCTTCCTCATGGAAGGAAGCCCAGCGTTGTTCCGGGGGTCAGATGGGGCCGGGATGGGGCCGGCGGGGTCAGGACGCAGCGCGCGCGGCACCAGCCGAGCCACTGCTTCGGCGGCTGCGCGGGCCACCTCAGGCAGCACGCTCGTGTAGGTGTCGGCGGTGATCCCGATGGACGAGTGCC
>JBBSIN010000013.1:0-45946 GCA_038232055.1 Mycobacteriales bacterium | reverse complement strand
GCTCCCGCCGGACGCCGCCCCCCCCGCGCCCCGCCCCGCCCCGGGAGCCGGGACCCCCGCCGCGATCTGGGGGTTGGGCCGCGCCGGCACGGCGTGTCGCGCGCCCAAACCCCATGATCGCCGTTGGGGGGTGCGGCGCCGTTGGGGGGTTCGGCGCGGTCGGGGGGTGCGGCGGCGTTGGGTGGTGCGGCGCCGTCCGGGGGGTTGGGCGGGTCGGCTGGGTCATGCGCGGGCCACCTGTACGACGCCGGTCAGCAGGAGCTGGAGCAGCGACACCGGCACGAGCACCGTCCATGCGAAGCGTTGGAGTTGGTCCTCGCGTAGCCGGGGATAGCTCGCCCGCAGCCAGATTACGAGGAACGACAGGGCGAAGACCTTGGCGAGCGTCCACAGCCAGCCGAGCTGGACGTCGAGGAACGGGCCCTTCCAGCCACCAAGGAACAGCACGGCCGTCAGTGCAGACAGGACGACGATGCCGGCGTACTCGGCGAGCAGGAAGAAGGCGAAGCGCAGGCCGGTGTACTCGGTGAACGGGCCAAAGACGATCTCCGAGTCGGCTACCGGCATGTCGAACGGCGGCCGGCGCAGCTCGGCCAGGCCGGCGGCGAAGAAGACGGCGCCGGCCACGCCCTGGTAGGGCAGCCACCACCAGCGCCACGCCGCTGCGATGCCGGGTAGGGACAGGGTGCCCGCAGCCATCGCGGCGGAAGACGCGGCGAGGACGAGCGGCAGCTCATAGGCCATCAGCTGCGCTGCGGCTCGGATGCCGCCGAGGAGCGCGTACTTGTTCGCGCTGGCCCAGCCGGCCATCAGCGGACCGAGGACGGCGACCCCGATCACCGCCAGCACGAAGAAGATGCCGACGTCGAGCGACTGCGCCACCTGACCACCCGGCCCTATCGGGATGACGACGAGGACGACGAGGTAGGGCAGCAGCGCGACCACCGGTGCCAGGCGGAACACCGCTCGGTCGGCGGCGGCCGGCACGATCTCCTCCTTTTGCGCGAACTTCACGCCGTCCGCAACGAGTTGAGCCCAGCCGTGGAAGCCACCGGCGTACATCGGACCGAGCCGCGACTGCATGTGCGCCATCGCCTTGTGCTCCATCTGCCCAACGAGCAGCGGCAGGACGAGGAACACGGCGAGGCAGCCGGCGAGCTTGAGCGCGACCTCCAGCCAGATCGGGATCACCGCCAGTCGCCGCCCCATCCCTCGTCGGGTACGCCGGTCGGCTGCATGCGCCGGCGGGTCCGCACCCCTTCGTGCTCCGACTCACCGGGCTCCTTCGCGCCCGGCCATGCCTTCGCGGCCCGCGACGCCAGCACGAACTCCTTGCGTAGCGGGTGACCCTCGAAGCCGTCGGGCAGGAGTAGCGGAACGAGCAGCGGGTGCCCGTCGAAGACGATGCCGAACATCTCGAACGTCTCGCGCTCGTGCCAGTTGGCACCGCGAAACACCTCGACCAGGCTCGGCAGGCGGGGGGCGTCCCGCGGCACTCTAGTGCGCAGGACGACACCACGCCGGTCGGCGACCGACCACAGCCGCGAGACGACGGCCAGGCCGGCATCGCGGTCGTCGTACGCCGAGAGCCAGTCGAAGAAGACGAGCCCGAACTCGTGCCGGGCGAGCTCGTGCCCCTCGACCCAGCGCACGTCCGGGACGTCGACGTGCACGTCCCCGAAGGCGACCTCGTACGACGAGCCGTCGACCCGGTCCGCCAGCGCGGCGCCGAGCTGCTCAGGCGTCTGCTCAGGCGTCTGCCCAGGCGTCTGCTCAGGCGTCATGGGCCTGCGGTACGACGAGCGGGCGCTGGAGTGCCTCGACCGGCACCGAACGGATCGGGCGACCGGCGGTGCGTGCGTAGCGTTTCCCGAGCGACTCTCGGGCGATCTTCTCCTGCAGCCGCAGGATCCCGTGCAGCAGGGCCTCCGGTCGCGGCGGGCAGCCGGGCACGTAGACATCGACCGGGATGATCTGGTCGACGCCCTTGGTCACGCAGTAGGAGTCCCAGTACGGGCCGCCGCAGTTGGAGCAGGCGCCGAAGGAAATGACGTACTTCGGCTCGGGCATCAGCTCGTAGAGTCGGCGGACGGCGGGCGCCATCTTGTCCGTGACCGTGCCGGACACCACCATGAGGTCGGCCTGCCGGGGTCCTGGCGCGAACGGGATGACGCCGAGCCGGATGAAGTCGTGACGCGACATCGAGGTCGCAATGAACTCGATGGCGCAACACGCCAGGCCGAAGTTGAACACCCAGAGGCTGTAGCGGCGCCCCCAGTTGAGCACGAACTTGATGGGTGCTGGCACCGCGCGCGTCAGCGAACCGACCCCCTGCGGGCCAGCCGTGGGACCGGAGAGCACCGGCAGGTCGACCGTCACGTCCAGTCGAGCACCTTCCGCCGCCAGGCGTAGAACAGGCCCAGGGCGAGGAAGCCGAGGAAGATCCCCATCTCGACGAGCGGCGCCACGCCGAACCGCGGATCGGCGAAGACGGTGGCCCACGGGAACAGGAAAACCGCATCGACGGCGAAGACGACGTAGAGGAACGCGTAGACGTAGTAGCGGATCTGGCTCTGCGCCCATCCGTCGCCGGTCGGGTCGACCCCGCACTCGTAGGTCAACCGCTTCTGGCGGGTGGCCCGGTAGGGCGCCAGCAGCCGGTTGCCGGCGAACGCGACGCTCACGAACGCGACCCCGACCAGCAGCATCAACCCGATGACCAGGTAGCCGCCGTAGTAGCCGCGCACGCGCCGATCGTAGGGGACACCGGCAGGCGGTGACCGGCCGATCCGACCGGCCGATATTTGCGCCGCGCTGGTCAGTGCTCGTTGAGCACGATCCCCAGGAAGAGCGCGGCGAGGGCGGTGATGCCCGACAACGCCCCCCACAGTGCGAGCTGCGACCGGCTCGACGCGCGAGCATGCAGGTACGCCGCGACACCGGAGAGCAGCACGACTCCGAGCTTGATATTCAGCGTCGTGACGTAGGCCCCGGTGGCCTTGTCGCTCTCGGCGGCGATGTTCCAGACGCCGGTCACGAGCAGGACCGCGTACGCCGGCCAGGCGATCCGGCTGAACTGACGTGCGACCGTGCTCGGCACGTCGGCACCCGCGGCCCGGAGCGCAGGCAGCAGCCCGGCGAGGGTGAGCTGGCCGCCCACCCACACGGTGGCGGCGAGCACGTGCAGGAACAGCCGGACGGCGTCGAGGGTGACGGGCAGCATGCCCCCAGTTGTACGCCCTCGGCCCGTCCCCGCCCGCTGCTCCGAAACGGAGCAGGTCGGACATACGATGGGCGCGTACCACGAGCGCGGGCACAGCGACCCAGCAGGCACAGCGGCCCAGCGGGTCGGCCGCGCGGAGGAGGACTTCGCCGTGACCAAGTCGGTCCAGCAGCTCAACCGCGTCATCATCCGCTTCGCCGGCGACTCGGGCGATGGCATGCAGCTGACCGGCGACCGCTTCACGTCCGAGACCGCGGCCTTCGGCAACGACCTCTCGACGCTGCCCGACTTCCCGGCGGAGATCCGGGCACCCGCCGGCACGCTGCCGGGGGTGTCGGCCTTCCAGTTGCACTTCTCCGACCACGACATCATGACGCCCGGCGACGCGCCGGACGTGCTGGTCGCGATGAACCCGGCAGCCCTCAAGGCCAACCTGAACGACCTGCGCAAGGGCGGCGACCTCATCGTCAACACCGACGAGTTCTCCAAACGCAACCTGGCGCGGGTGGGCTACGTTGGCAGCCCGCTGGACGACGGGTCGCTCGGCGAGTGGCGAGTGCACGCCGTACCCCTGACCTCCATGACGGTGGAGGCGCTGAAGGAGTGCGACCTCAGCCGCAAGGAAGCCGAGCGGGCCAAGAACATGTTCGCGCTGGGCCTGCTCTCCTGGCTCTACCACCGGCCGACCGAGGGCACGCTCACCTTTTTGAAGCGCAAGTTCGCGAAGCAGCCGGAGATTGCCAAGGCGAACGTGGCGGCGTTTCGGTCCGGTTGGGCGTACGGCGAGACGACCGAGTCGTTCTCAGTCTCCTACGAGATCAAGCCGGCGACCATGCCGGCCGGCACCTACCGGCAGATCTCCGGCAACCTCGCGCTCGCCTACGGGCTGCTCGCCGCCTCGCAGCGCTCCGGGCTGCCACTCTTCCTCGGCGCGTACCCGATCACACCGGCGTCCGACATCCTGCACGAGCTGTCGAAGCACAAGCGGTTCGGCGTACGCGCGTTCCAGGCCGAGGACGAGATTGCCGCGGTCGGCGCGGCGCTCGGCGCGGCCTTCGGCGGTTCGCTCTCCGTGACCACGTCATCCGGACCGGGCATCGCCCTGAAGTCGGAGACGATCGGGCTTGCGGTCTCGCTCGAGCTGCCGATCGTCATCTGCGACATCCAGCGGGGCGGCCCCTCGACCGGCCTGCCGACGAAGACCGAGCAGTCCGACCTGCTGCAGGTCATGTTCGGCCGCAACGGCGAGGCGCCGGTGCCCATCGTGGCCGCGCGCTCACCTGCCGATTGTTTCGACGCCGCCATCGAGGCGTGCCGGATCGCGTTGACCTATCGCACCCCGGTCTTCCTGCTCTCCGACGGCTACCTGGCCAACGGCGCGGAACCGTGGCGGATCCCGGACGTGGCGACCCTGCCCGACCTGCGAGTCGACTTCGCCGCGGCCCCGCCCGACGGCGCGGAGTTCCTGCCCTATCTGCGCGACCCGACAACGCTCGCCCGGCCGTGGGCGCTGCCCGGCACACCCGGGCTGGAGCACCGCATCGGCGGCATCGAGAAGGCCGACCGCACCGGCACGATCTCCTACGACCCGGACAATCACGACCTTATGGTTCGGCTGCGCCAGGCGAAGGTCGACGGCATCGCGCGCGACGTCGACCCCCTCGACGTCGACGACCCGTCCGGCTCGGCCAGGGTGCTCGTGCTCGGCTGGGGTTCGACGTACGGCCCGATCGGTGCCGCCTGCCGCACCGTGCGCGATGCGGGCGGCAAGGTGGCGCACGCCCATCTGCGCCACGTCAACCCGTTCCCCACCAACACCGGCGAGGTTCTCGCGGCGTACGACAAGGTGCTCATCCCCGAGATGAACCTCGGCCAGCTGGCCATGCTGGTACGAGCGCGCTTCCTCGTCGACGCCATCTCCTACAACCGGGTCCGCGGCATGCCGTTCAAGGCGGGCGAGCTCGCGGGCGCCATCCGGGACGTGATCGACAGTGAATGACATCTCGCCGCCCGGGGGCTCGCCGCCGGCGCCACACCGCAACGGCACCAGCAGCGGCCTGGCGCTGGTACCGACGACAGACGAGAAGCAGAGCGCCAAGGACTTCAAGACCGACCAGGAAGTCCGTTGGTGCCCCGGCTGCGGCGACTACGCCATCCTCGCCGCCGTCCAGGGCTTCTTTCCGGAGCTCGGCCTCCGTCGGGAGAACGTCGTCTTCGTCTCGGGTATCGGTTGCTCGTCGCGTTTTCCGTACTACATGAACACCTACGGCATGCACTCGATCCACGGTCGGGCCCCCGCCATCGCCACCGGCCTGGCCACCTCGCGCCCCGACCTGTCGGTATGGGTGATCACTGGCGACGGCGACGGGCTCTCCATCGGCGGGAACCACCTCATCCACGCCCTCCGCCGCAACGTCAACCTCAAGGTCCTGCTCTTCAATAACCGGATCTACGGCCTGACCAAGGGTCAGTACTCGCCGACCTCTGAGCTGGGAAAGATCACCAAGTCGACGCCGGTAGGGTCGCTCGACCATCCGTTCAACCCGATCTCGCTGGCACTCGGCGCCGAAGCCTCCTTCGTCGCCCGCACCATCGACTCCGACCGCAAGCACCTCACGTCGGTGCTGCGGGAGGCCGCCCAGCACCGGGGCACGGCATTCGTCGAGATCTACCAGAACTGCAACATCTTCAACGACGGCGCCTTCGACGTGCTCAAGGAGCCGGACACCCGTGACTCGGCCCTTCTCCGGATGGAGCCGGACGCACCTCTCGTATTCGGCGGACCGGCCGGTGCGCAGGGTCTACGCCGCGCGGCCAGCGGCGGCGTCGAGGTCTGCGCCGCCGACGACCCCGCTGTGCTCGTGCACGACCCACGCACCGATGACCCGACGACCGCCTTCGCGATTTCCCGGTTGTCTGTGCCCACCCCGATCGGCGTGTTCCGGTCGGTGACGCGGTCGACGTACGACGATCTGATGCGCGAGCAGCTCGACCTCGCCGCCGCCACTCAGGGCACCGGCAACCTCGCCGACCTGCTGCATGCCGGCGACACCTGGCGCATCGACTAACGTGCCGACCGGCTGACTACGGAGCGGACTGTGGAGCCGGCTGCGTACCCCAGCACTGCCAGGACTCCACACCTGCTGATCGGACGCCCGGCCGAGAAGTACGGCGTCAGCCGGAGCGGGCGACCACGTAGTCGCAGAGCGATTCCAGCGCCGACCTCACAGGTCCCGTGGGCAGTGGCGTGAGGGTCTGCCTGGCGTCGTCGGCCCACCGAATGAGCAGCGCCCGCGCCTCGGCCATCGCCGCCGACCCGCGAAGCAGCGCGAGGGCATCACCCAGAGCCCCGTCGTCGCTGAGGTCGCCGATCAGCGCCGCGCCCAGCCGCTCGTCCCCGCCGCGCAGCGCGTAGAGCACCGGCAGCGTCCGGACACCCTCACGGAGGTCGGTACCTGGCGTCTTGCCCGACTCCGCGGAGGTGCTCGCGACATCGAGCAGATCGTCGGAGAGCTGGAACGCGACGCCGAAGCGCTCACCGAAACGGGCGACCACCTCGACCGTGCCTTCGCCGGCTCCGGAGAGCATCGCTCCGAACCGGCAGGACGTGCCGATGAGCGAGCCGGTCTTGTCGGCGAGGACCCGCAGGTAGTGGTCGACTGGATCGCCGCCAGGCTCGGGTCCGGTCGTCTCCCTCAGCTGGCCCTGGACGAGGCGCTCAAAGGTACGGGCCTGGAGGCGTACGCACTCCGGTCCCAGATCGGCCAGCACGTCCGACGCCCTGGCGAAGAGGAAGTCGCCGGTGAGGATGGCAATGGTGTTGCCCCAGCGGGAGTTGGCCGACGCGGCCCCCCGACGAAGGTCCGCCTCGTCCATGACGTCGTCGTGGTAGAGGGTCGCCAGATGGGTGAGCTCAACGACCACGGCCGCGGGTACGACGCCGGGCGCCGCCGGGTCGCCCAACTGGGCGGCGAGCAGCACGAGCAGCGGCCGGAACCGCTTGCCGCCGGCGTCGACGAGGTGGCGCGACGTCTCCGTCACGAAGGGGTACTCGCTCTTCACCGTCTCGCGCAGCATCGCTTCGACGGCACAGAGCCCGGCTCGTACGTCGTCCTCGAGAGCGGCATCGCGAAAGGACGGGCCGAAGGTCGGCGCGATCACGAGCGGCCCCCCTCGGCCTGATCAGCGGACGAACGTGGCGGCATCCGAAGCCAGGTTCAGCAGCGGCTGCGGGAAGACGCCCAGGACCACGGTAACGGCTAGGCCAAGGGCGAGCGCGGTCGCGGTGAACACGCCGGGCAGCGCGACGGTCGGCCCCTCGGGCGCCGGGTCGTTGAAGAACATCAGCACGATGACCCGCACGTAGTAGAACGCGGCGATCGCGCTGGCCACGACCCCGACGACAACCAGCCCGGCCGCGCCACCGCCGGCAGCGGCCTTGAAGACGGCGAACTTCCCGGAGAACCCGCTGGTGAGCGGGATACCGGCGAGCGCCAGCAGAAGGAAGGCAAAGGAGCCGGCGACCAGCGGGGAGCGCCGCCCCAGGCCGGCCCACCGGGAGAGGTCGGTCGCCTCGCCGTCGGCGTCGCGTACCAGGGTCAGCACGCCGAAGGCGGCGAGCGTCGTGAAGCCGTAGGTGACGAGATAGAACAACGACGAGGACAGACCTTCCTTCGACGTGGCGACCACGCCGGTGAGGATGAAGCCGACGTGCGTCACCGAGGAGTAGGCGAGCATCCGCTTCACGTCGCGCTGGGTGACCGCGAGGATCGCGCCGACCGCCATCGTCAGGATGGCGACCGCCCACATCATCGGCCGCCAGTCCCAGCGGAGGCCGCCGAAGGCCACGTAGAAGACGCGCAGCAGCGCGCCGAAGGCAGCGACCTTCGTACCGGCCGCCATGAGAGCGGTGACCGGCGTCGGCGCGCCCTGGTAGACGTCGGGCGTCCAGGAGTGGAACGGCGCTGCGCTCACCTTGAAGAGCAGCCCGACGGCGAGCAGTGCTAACCCGATGAAGAGCAGGGTGTCGTTGGGTGCCGTCGACGCCGTGGCGTCCGCGATGCCGCTGAGGCTGACCGTGCCGGCGTAGCCGTAGAGCAGCGCCAACCCGTACAGGAAGAACGCCGAGGAGAAGGCGCCGAGCAGGAAGTACTTGACCGCCGCCTCCTGGGACAGCAGCCGTCGACGCCGAGCCAGCCCGCACATGAGGTAGAGCGGCAGCGACAGCACCTCGAGCGCGACGAACATCAGCAGCAGGTCGTTGGCGGCCGGAAAGAGCAGCATACCGCCGATCGCCAGCATGGCCAGCGGAAACACCTCGGTCTGCACCGTGGACGTGCTCTGCAGCCGGCGCTCCTCGGGAGAGCCGGGTACGGTCGCCGCCTGCGCGACGATCTCCCCGCCGCCCGACTCGGCCGAGCGCTCCCCGAGCAGCAGCACCCCCGCGATTGACAGGGCGAGGATCGTGCCCTGGAGGAAGAGCGTCGGGCCGTCGACGGCGATCGCGCCGACCGCGGTGATCTCGTGACGCCCGGCAAGGAGCGCGACGGCGACGAGCCCGCCCGCCAGCCCGAGCAGCGCGACCGCCACCTGCAGCCGGTGACGCACGCCTTGGGGGGCGAACGCCTCGATGAGTACGCCGAGCACTGCCGCTCCGAAGACGGCCAGCATCGGGGAGATGGCGGCGTACGAGATTGATGGGGAGGTGATCTCGATGACGGCCAGCGTGGTCACGGCCCGCCTCCTCCGGGAATTGTGGCGGACACGGGTATCGGCGGCTTGGGGTCGCTGCGGTGCACGTCCTGCAACGTCGCCTTGACGGCCGGGTTGATGATGTCGAGCAGCGGCTTCGGGTAGACGCCCAGCGCGAGGATGATCGCCAGGACCGGCGCGAGAACCCACGACTCGCGGCCGGTCAGGTCACGCAGATGCTCGAGGCCCGGTTTGATCGGGCCGTGCATGGTGCGCTGGTACATGATCAGGATGTAGAGCGCGGCGAGGACGATGCCGAGCGTGGCCACGATGGCGAACGCCCGATAGGTGGTGAACGTGCCGACGAGCACGAGGAACTCGCTGACAAAGGTCGAGAGGCCGGGTAGCGCCAGGCTGGACAGGCCGGCGACGAGGAAGGCACCGGCGAGCCAGGGTGCCACCCGCTGCACGCCGCCGTAGTCGGCCATGAAGCGGCTTCCCCGGCGCGAAATCAACATGCCGACGATCAGGAACAGCGCCCCGGTAGAGAAGCCGTGGTTGACCATGTAGAGCGTCGCACCCGACTGCCCCGGCGTCGTGAACGCGAAGATGCCCAGCGCGATGAAACCGAAGTGGGCGACCGACGTGTAGGCGATCAGCCGCTTGAGGTCGGCCTGCCCGATCGCGAGCAGGGCGCCGTAGAGGATGCCGATGACGCTGAGCACGAGGACGTACGGCCCGAAGGTGTGCGATGCGTTGGGGAACAGCGGCAGGCAGTAGCGCAGGAAGCCGAACGTGCCGACCTTGTCGAGCACGCCGACGAGAAGCACGGCGGCGCCGGTCGGCGCCTCGGCGGCCGCGTCGGGCAGCCAGGTGTGGAACGGCCAGAGCGGAGCCTTGATCGCGAACGCGACGAAGAACCCGAGGAAGAGCACGTCCTCGATCGCCCGCGTGGTCGCGACGTTGCCGACCAGGTCGGGGAAGAGGAACGTCCGGCCGCCGACGAGGTAGAGCCCGATCACCGCGGCCAGCATGAGCAGCCCACCGGCGAGGCTGTAGAGCAGGAACTTCACGGCGGCGTAGGACCGCTTCACCTGGTCGCCGGAGGCGCCGTAGGACCCGATCAGGAAGTACATCGGGATCAGCATCGCCTCGAAGAACACGTAGAACAGGAAGACGTCGAGAGCGGCGAAGACACCGATCAGCATCGTCTCGAGCACGAGGACCAGGCCCAGAAAGGTCTTCGCGCTGCGGCGCCCCGACCGGGTCGGTCGGTCGGCGTCGTGCCAGCTGGCCAGGATCACGATCGGGACGAGTACGGCGGACCGCGCGATGAGCGCGACGGCGATGCCGTCGGCGCCGACCGCGTAGTGGACGCCGAACGCCGGGATCCATTCATAGGTCTGCCGAAACTGGAAGCGCGGGCCGCCGGCCTCGAACGCCGCACACATCGCGATCGTAAGGGCCAGCGTGACGACAGCGGCCAGCAGCGCGAAGTGCTTCGCGAGCCGCGACGGTACGGCGGGCAGCAGCAGCGCCGCCACCAGCGGCACGGCGCCGACCACGGTGAGCCAGGGGAAGCTGCTCATCCGGCCCTCACCAGGGTCACGCTGAGCACCACGAGGGCGGCGCCCGCGAACATCAGCAGCGCGTAGGAACGGACGAACCCGGTCTGGACCCGCCGCAGCCGACCGCTCGACCCACCGACGAGGGCGGCCAGCCCGCGGACCCCGCCGTCGACGCCGAAGTTGTCGAAGAAGACGAGCGCCCGGGTGAGGTACTGCCCAGGGCGCATGAGCACGGTCTCGTTGAGGGCGTCGCCGTAGAGCTGCCGGCGGGCCACGACGACGGCGACCGGGACGTCGCGCGGCGCGGTGCGCGGCACCGGGCGGGTACCGAACTGGAACCACCCGCCGGCCACGCCGCCGCCCACGACGAGCAGCGTCAGGAGCGTGAGCACCAGCGGCGACACGGTGTGCGAGCCGACCTCGACGGACTCGCCGACCGACGGCGTCAGGAAGCCCTGCAGGCCGGCGCCGATCAGCGTGAGCAGTCCGCCGGACACGACCGAACCGACGGCGAGCACGATCATCGGGATCGTCATCACCGAGGGCGACTCGTGCGGGTGGACGTCACTGTCCCAGCGCCGCTCCCCGAAGAACGTCATCGCCATGAGCCGGGTCATGTAGTAGGCGGTGACGCCTGCGCCGAGCAGCGCGACGAGGCCCAGCAGGTAGCCCGAGGTGCCGCCCTTGTCGAACGCCGCCTCGATGATCTTGTCCTTGGAGAAGAAACCGGCGAAGAACGGGAACCCGATGATCGCCAGGTAGCCGGCCGTAAAGGTGAGGAAGGTCACCGGCATGACCGTGCGGAGTCCGCCGTACCGACGCATGTCGACGTTGTCGTCCATCGCGTGCATGACCGATCCGGCGCCGAGGAACATGTTGGCCTTGAAGAAGCCGTGCGTGAGCAGGTGCAGGATGCCGATCGCATAGGCGCCGGGACCGAGCCCGACCGCGAGGACCATGTAGCCGATCTGGCTCATCGTCGACGACGCGAGCACCTTCTTGATGTCGTCGTAGGCGCAGCCGATGATCGCACCGATGATCAGGGTCGCCGCTCCGACGATCGTCACGACGAGGCGGGCGGCCGGACTCGCGTCGAAGATCGGGTTGGCCCGCGCGATGAGGTAGACGCCAGCGGTGACCATGGTGGCCGCGTGGATGAGCGCCGAGACCGGCGTCGGACCCTCCATCGCGTCGAGCAGCCAGGTCTGCAGCGGGAACTGCGCGGACTTGCCGCAGGCGCCGAGCAGCAGGAGCAGACCGATGCCGGTGGCGGTCGCCGCCGCGAGCTGGTCGGCGCCCGAGAGCACCCCGGTGAACGACGTGGTGCCGAACGTCGCGAACATCAGCATGATCGCCAGCGACAGCCCGACATCGCCGACCCGGTTGACGACGAAGGCCTTCTTGGCCGCCGTCGCCGCCGTCGGCCGGTAGCTCCAGAAGCCGATGAGCAGGTACGACGCCAGGCCGACCCCCTCCCATCCGACGTAGAGCGCCAGGAAGCTGTCGGCGAGGACGAGTAGCAGCATCGCCGCGACGAAGAGGTTGAGGTAGGCGAAGAAGCGCCGGCGCTCCGGGTCGTGCGCCATGTAGCCGATCGAGTAGATGTGGATCAGGCCGCCGACGCCGGTGATGAGCAGCACGAAGACCATCGACAGCGGGTCGAGCAGCAGGCCGAGGTCGACATTGAACGGGTCAGCGGGAATCCAGGAGAACAGGTGTACGTCGACCGAGCGCTCCGTCGCCCCCCGGCCGAGCATCGCGACGAACTGCACCAGCCCGAACATGAATGCGGCGAGGACGGTGGCGCACCCGAGCAGGTGGCCCCAGCCGTCGCCGCGACGGCCGGTAAGCAACAGGATCGCTGCGCCGGCGAGCGGCAGCGCGATAAGCAGCCAGGTCGCGGAGAAGACACCGGTCGCTGCGACGTAATGGGGGCCGTCGCCCTGCGCCAGCAGCGCGACCGACGCCGTCATCGACACGACTCGCCCTTTCTCAGTACTTCAGGAGGTTGACATCGTCGACGGATGCCGACCGGCGGGTACGGAAGATGGTCACGATGACGGCGAGGCCCACGACGACCTCCGCCGCCGCGACGACCATCACGAAGAACGCGATGATCTGGCCGTCGAGGGTGCCGTTGACCCGGGCGAACGTGACGAGCGTCAGGTTCACGGCGTTGAGCATGAGCTCGACGCACATAAACACCACGATGGCGTTGCGGCGCAGCAGAACACCGGCGGTCCCGATCGTGAAGAGGATCGCCGAGAGATAGAGGTAGTACACCGGGCTCATGAGCGGGGGTCCGCCTCCTCCACCGGAAGCGGCTGGGGCCGTGGATGGCGGGCCGCGCTCATCCGCTCGAGGATCGGCGCCACACTGCCCGGCGCTACCGAGCCGTCGGGCAGCAGCGCCGGCGTGTCGACGGCGTCGGAGTCGGCGTAGACACCGGGACCGGGAAGCGGGCTCGCCTGCGGTCCAGCGAAGCGGTTGGTGGCGAGTTGGCGCTGCGTCGAGCGAGGGACGGTCCGCTCCTTGTGCGCGAGCACCATCGCGCCGAGCGCTGCGGTGATGAGGAGGGCGCTGGTCGCCTCGAAGGCGAAGACGTAACGAGAGAAGAGCAGCTTCGCCAGGCCGGGGATGTTGCCGTCGGCGTTCGCTGTCGCCAGCCCGGTCAGCGTCATCGTCGTCACCGCCCGTCCCACCAGCACGATGATGAGAACGACGAAACCCAGTGCCGCGAGCCCGGCTGCCACCCGCTGCCCACGCAGCGTCTCGACGAGCGAGTCGGCGGAGCTGACCCCCACCAGCATCAGCACGAACAGGAACAGCATCATGACGGCGCCGGTGTAGACGATGACCTGCACGAAGGCGAGGAACGGTGCGTCCTGCGCCGCGTAGAACGTCGCCAGGCAGATCATGACGAACGCCAGCAGCAGCGCCGAGTGCACCGCGCGGCGGGAGAGCACCATCGTCAAGGCCGCGATGACGGCGAGCGGAGCGAGGATCCAGAAAATCGCTGCCTCACCCTTCGTCGTTTGGGCGATGGCCAGCGGTACGACGCTGTGGGCGGTCAGGGTCGCGGCGACGCTCACGGAGCGACCTGCTCGCTGCCGGCCGCCGGCGAGAGCCGGCCTTCGGTGGCTGGATCCCCGGGTACCGGCGCCACCGCCGGGTGCGCGTAGTAGTCCTGGTCGGTCTCGCCGAAGGTCATCGGGTGCGGCGGCGCCTCCATCCCCGCCCGCAGCGGCGCGAGCAGCTGCTCCTTGGTGAAGATGAGGTCCTGCCGGCTGTCGTCGGCGAGCTCGAACTCGTTGCTCATCGTCAGCGCCCGCGTCGGACAGGCCTCGATGCACAGTCCGCAGAAGATGCACCGCAGGTAGTTGATCTGGTAGACGCGACCGTAGCGCTCGCCGGGCGAGTAACGCTCCTCCTCGGTGTTGTCAGCACCCTCGACGTAGATGGCGTCGGCCGGGCAGGCCCAGGCACACAGCTCGCAGCCGACGCACTTCTCGAGCCCGTCGGGATGCCGGTTGAGGACGTGCCGACCGTGGAAGCGCGGCGCGGTGGGCCGCTTCTCCTCCGGATACTGCTCGGTGTTGACCTTGCGGAACTGGGTGCGGAAGGTGAGGCCGAAGCCCTTGATGGACTCAAGCACGAGGAACCTCTCTGCGGCTGGGAAGGGCGGCCGCCGGCTCGTCGCCGGGCAGCACCGGCACCGGATAGGCCCGGCTGCCCACAGTGATCGCTGCCAGCTCGTCGTCGACATCCGTGGGGTCGGCAGCCTCCTTCTTCTGCGGCCAGAAGAAGGAGGCAATGGCGAAGATCCCGATCACGATGGCCACCCCGATGAGGAACTTCTGCCGGTCGATGTTCTCCATAGTGAGCGTGCGTACCGCGGCCACGACGAGCAACCAGACGAGGCTGAACGGGATGAGCACCTTCCAGCCGAGCTTCATGAACTGGTCGTAGCGCAGCCGCGGCAGCGTTCCCCGCAGCCAGATGAAGACGTAAAGCAGCGCGAAGAGCTTGATCGTGAACCAGACCAGCCCGAACCAGCCGGAGTCGAGGATCGCGAACCGGCTCAGGAAGATCGGCGCGTGCCAGCCACCCAGGAACAGCGTCGTCGCGACGGCGCAGACCGTGGTCATGTTGATGTACTCGGCAAGGAAGAACATCGCGAACTTCAGCGAGGAGTACTCGGTGTGAAAGCCGCCGACGAGCTCGCCCTCGGCTTCGGGCAGGTCGAACGGCGCCCGGTTGGTCTCGCCCACCGCCGAGATCATGTACACCACGAACGAGGGGAAGAGGGTGATCGCGAACCAGGTGTTCTGCGCGTCGACGATCTCGCTCGTCGACAGCGAGCCGGCGTACAGGAACACCGGCACGAGCGCCAGGGCCAGGCACACCTCGTAGGAGATGACCTGGGCCGCGGACCGCAGCGCGCCGAGCAGGGGGTACGTCGACCCGCTCGACCAGCCGGCCAGCACGATGCCGTACACCCCGAACGAGGAGCAGGCCAGCAGGAACAGCACCGCCACCGGAAGGTCGGTGATCTGCAGCGGCGTGCGGTGCCCGAAGACAGACACCAGGCCACCGACGGGGATCACCGCGAAGGCGAGGAATGCCGGAATGGCCGAGATGATCGGCGCGAGGAAGTAGACCGGCTTGTCGGCCAGCGTCGGGATGATCTCTTCCTTGAGGGCGAGCTTGATGCCGTCGGCGAGACCCTGGCCGAGGCCCATGGGCCCGACGCGATTGGGGCCGAGTCGCTGCTGCATCCGGGCGACGACCCGCCGCTCCGCCCAGATCATGAATAGGGTCGACAGCACGAGGAACACGAAAATCACGAGCACCTTGGCGACGATGAGCCACCAGGGATCATGTCCGAACGAGCTGATCCTCGGTGAGTCGTCCGCCGCGAACAGGACTGCAGGCGTCATGCGGCACCCCAGGTGCTGATCCGGACGACGGCGCCAGCGTCGACGCCGAGAGCGGTGGAAATCTGCGAACCCGGCGAGTTCGTCGGCAGCCACACCACCCGGTCCGGCAGGTCGGCGACGACGAGCGGCAGCGTCACAGACCCGCGGTCCCCGGACACCGTGACCTGCTTCCCGGGCTCGGCGCCGATTTCGGCGGCGGTCGCGGCCGACAGGTGCAGCCGCGGCTGCTTGGCCGTGCCCGCGAGGTAGGGCTCGCCGTCCTGCAGCGAGCCGCAGTCGAGCAGCCATCGCCAGCTCGCCAGAAGGGCCTCTCCGGCACCAGCCGAGGGCAGGGTCGCCGGCTCGAAGGTGGGCGCAACTGGCCGCGGGCCGGCCCACGCGCCAAGTTGAGCGATCTCGCTGCGGGCGGCCTCGACGTCGGGCAGCCCGAGCGCCACGCCGAGCTCGGCGGCGAGGGTGTGCAGCACTCGGGCGTCGCCGAGCGCGCCGGTGTTGCGCAGGCTCGCGTCGAAGGTGCGCGGCCGCCCCTCCCAGTTCAGGTAGGTGCCCGACTTCTCGACGGGCGGTGCCACCGGCAGGACGACGTCGGCGCGCTCTGTCACCCGGCTGCGTCGTACCTCCAGGCTCACGATGAAGCCGACGTTGCGTAGGGCCGCGTAGCCGAGCTCCGGGTCGGGCAGGTCGTCCGGGTCGACACCGCCGATCAGCAGCGCGGCGAGCTCGCGGTCACGGGCAGCCACCAGCATGCGGGTCATGTCGCGGCCCACATGCGCGGGGATGTCTGCGGCCCAGGCCGCTGCCACTTTGCCGCGGGCTCCGGTGTCGGTCAGTGGCCGGCCGCCGGGAAGCAGCTGCGGCAGCGCCCCGACGTCGAGCGCTCCCCGGTCACCGGCCCGCCGGGGGATCCAGACCAGACGTGCACCGGTCGCGCCGGCAAGCCGCACCGCCGCGGTGAGCGCGCCGGGAGCTCCCGCCAGCCGTTCACCCACGAGGATCAGGGCGCCGGGTTGCCGCAAGGCCGCCGCGGCCGCCGCGGCCGCCGAGTCATCGCCGTCGGCTGACGTCGCCGCGAGTCCGGTTAGGACGGCGGCCTCCGCACCCGGCGCCGTCTGGATCAGGCGACCGAAGGTCTTGGTGAGGCTCGCGGTGACGAAGGGCCCGACGCCGAACACCCTCGGCCCACCCGCGCGCGTCGCCTTGCGCAACCGCAGGAAGACGATCGGCGACTCCTCCTCCGGCTCGAAACCGACGAGGAGGACAGCCGGCGCACGCTCGATGTCGGCGTACGTCGTCTCCAGGTAGCGACCGGCGACGGCGTGCGCGAGGAAGTCCAGCTCCTCGTCGGAGTGGGCCCGGGCCCGAAAGTCGATGTCGTTGGTCGCGAGCACCGTGCGCGCGAACTTGGCGTAGGCGTAGGCGTCCTCGACTGTCAACCGGCCACCGGGCAGCACCCCTACCCCACCGGCTTGGCGCGCCGCCTCGAGTCCCTGTGCCGCGCGTTCCAGCGCGTCGGTCCAGGACGTCTCGACGAGGTAGCCCTCGTCGTTGCGGACCAGCGGCACGGCAATGCGGTCGTCGAGTGTGGCGTAGCGGAAGGCGAAGCGCCCCTTGTCGCAGTTCCACTCCTGGTTGACCTCGGGGTCGTCCCCGGCGAGTCGTCGCATGACCTTGCCACGGCGCCAGTCGGTGCGCATCGCGCACCCCGAGGCGCAGTGCTCGCAGACGCTGGGCGTCGACATCAGGTCGAAGGGGCGGGCCCGGAACCGGTAGGCGGCACTGGTCAGCGCGCCGACCGGACAGATCTGGACGGTGTTGCCGGAGAAGTAGGACTCGAAGGGCTCGTCCTCGTAGATCGCCACCTGCTCCAACGCCCCGCGCTCGAAGAGCTCGATGAACGGGTCGCCCGCGATCTCCTGGGAGAAGCGGGTGCAGCGCGCGCAGAGCACGCAGCGCTCGCGGTCGAGGAGGACCTGTCTCGAGATCGCGATCGGCTTCGGATAGGTCCGCTTCTCGTCCCGGAACCGGCTTTCGGCGTAGCCATTGCTCATCGCCTGGTTCTGCAGCGGGCACTCGCCGCCCTTGTCGCAGACCGGGCAGTCCAGCGGATGGTTGATGAGCAACAGCTCGAGCGTGCCGGCCTGCGCCTTCTGCGCCACCTGGCTGGTGAGCTGTGTGCGCACCACCATGCCGTCGGTGACGGTCGTCGTGCACGCGGTGAGCGGCTTGCGCTGCCCTTCGACCTCGACGATGCACTGCCGGCAGGCACCGATCGGGTCGAGCAGCGGGTGATCGCAGAAGCGCGGGATCTGGATCCCCACGGCCTCCGCCGCCCGGATGATCAGCTCCCCCTTCGGCACGCTCAGCGCGATCCCGTCAATGGTGACGTTGACGGCGTCCGGAACCGGAGCCGGGGCGTTCCCGGCAGCGCGGTCGCTCGTCGCGGTCATCAGTGCGCTCCGGCGAGTGCCGGCTGGCGTGCGAACGGGCATCGGCCCAACTCGTAGTGCGCGACGTACTCGTCGCGGAAGTACTGGATGGAGGAGACGATCGGGCTGGTCGCGCCGTCGCCCAGGGCGCAGAACGAGCGGCCGAAGATGTTGTCGCAGGTGTCGAGGAGCGTCGCGATGTCCTCCTCACTCCCCGTCCCGGCCTCCAGACGCTGCAGAATCTGCACCATCCAGTACGTCCCCTCGCGACAGGGTGTGCACTTGCCACAGGACTCGTGCGCGTAGAACTGGGTGAGCCGCAGCACCGACTTCACCATGCAGACCGAGTCGTCCATGACCATGATCGCTGTGGTACCGAGCAGCGACCCGACGGCGATCATGCCTTCGAAGTCCATCGGCGCGTCGAGATGCTCGGCAGTGAGCATCGGGGTGGATGACCCGCCCGGAGTCCAGGCCTTGAGCCGGCGACCGTCGCGCACGCCGTTCCCAAGCTCGAGAAGCTCGCGCAGTGTCGTGCCCAGCGGCATCTCGTACTGCCCGGGTCGGTTGACGTGGCCGGAGAGGCTGAAGATCTTCGGGCCGGGTGACTTCTCGGTGCCCATCGAGCGGAACCATGCGGCGCCACCGTTGACGATATAGGGCACGGTGGCGATCGTCTCGACGTTGTTGATGACGGTCGGACTCGCGTAGAGACCGGCGACCGCGGGAAACGGCGGGCGCAGCCGGGGCTGTCCTCGATAGCCCTCGAGCGAGTCGAGCAGCGCGGTTTCCTCGCCGCAGATGTACGCGCCGGCACCGCGGTGCAGGGTCAGCTCGCAGGAGAACCCGGAGCCGAGAATGTCGGCGCCGAGAAAGCCCGCCTCGTACGCCTCGCGGATCGCGTTGTGCAGCCGGCGACCGGCGTGCACGAGCTCTCCACGCAGATAGATGAATGCGGAGGTGGCCCGCACCGCGTACGCCGCGATGACGATGCCCTCGATGAGCGAGTGCGGGTCGGCCATCATGAGCGGCGCGTCCTTGCAGGTGCCCGGCTCGCCCTCGTCGGCGTTGACGACGAGGTAGTGCGGCTTGCCGTCGCCCTGCGGGATGAACCCCCACTTCATGCCGGTCGGGAAGCCGGCGCCGCCGCGACCGCGCAGACCGGAGTCCTTGACGAGCTGAATCACCTCGTCGGGCGACGTCGCGAGCGCTTTTGGCAGGGCCGAGTAGCCGCCGGTTCGGCGGTATGTCTCGATCGTCCACGAACGAGGTTCGCTCCACCGCTCGGTGAGGACGGGCGTCAGCGGCATCAGTCGTCAGCGTCCTTCTTCTCCGGGTCGCGCGGCTCCTCCTTGGTGAACCCCTTGGCCGGGTCGGCGAACTCCGAGACCTCGGCGTGCCCCGCGGCAGTTGGGTTGTTCATCGTCGGTACGGCGGTGCCGGCGCGGTCGTCCCGACCCGGGGCCGGATCGTCCCCAGCGTCGAGCGTGGCGTCGGTGCCGTACGTCGCCGCCGCCGCTCGGTCCGGCAGCGTGCCCTCGGTCACGCCTTCCGGTACGCCGTAGTCGCCGGCACCGCTCGGCAACCCCACGTCGGTGCCGGCGGTCTCGACGGTGCCGCGGCTGTCCCGAGATCTGGCCGGCTCCGGATGCGCGGGGGCCCCCGCCGTGGCGGCCTGGCTGATCCGCACCGCGGCGTCGCGCTCCACGAAGCCGGCCAGCTCGCGGGAGATCGCCCGGAAGCCGACGAGGTCCTCGCCGCGGGTCGGCCGTGGCCGTTCGTCGCGCTCGAGCGAGGAGACCAGGGCCAGCGCGGTCTCCGGCGTCTGGTTGTCGTAGAACTCGTAGTTGATGGTCACGACCGGCGCGTAGTCGCAGGCGGCGAGGCACTCGGCGTGCTCCAGCGTGAACCGACCGTCCGGCGTCGTCTCGTCGTGCCCGACACCCAGGTGCTGCGACAGCCGGGCGAAAATCTCGTCGCCACCGAGCAACTGACAAGACAGGTTCGTGCACACGGAGACGAGCCATTCGCCGACCGGGCGTCGCTTGTACATGGTGTAGAACGTCGCAACCGCACCCACCTCGGCCTTGGTCAGACCGAGTTCCCGCGCGCAGAGCGTGATGCCATCCGGCGTGACGTAGCCCTCCTCGGCCTGCACGAGGTGCAGCATCGGCAGCAACGCCGAGCGCGACTGGGGGTAGCGCGCGACGATCTGGCGGGCCTTGACCCGCGTCTCCTCGGAGAGCGGCATCTATCGGTCCACACCCCCCATGACCGGGTCGATGCTGGAGACGGCGGCGATGACGTCGGCGATCAGCCCGCCCTCGCACATCGCCGGTAGGGCCTGCAGGTTGACGAACGACGGGTCGCGCACGTGCACCCGGTGCGGTCGGGTTCCCCCGTCGGAGACGACGTGGTAGCCGAGCTCGCCGCGAGGCGACTCCACGGCGACGTACACCTGGCCGGGCGGAACTCGGAACCCCTCCGTGACCAGCTTGAAGTGGTGGATGAGCGCCTCCATGGAGGTGCCCATGATGGCGCGGATGTGGTCGAGGGAGTTGCCGAGGCCGTCGGCGCCGAGCGCGAGCTGTGCCGGCCAGGCAATCTTCTTGTCGGCGACCATGATCGGGCCGGGTCGGAGCTTGTCGAGCGCCTGCTCGATGATCTTCAACGACTCGCGCATCTCGTTGATTCGCACGAGGTAGCGGCCGTAGGCGTCGGCGGTGCTCACCGTCGGGACGTCGAACTCGTACTGCTCGTAGCCGCAGTACGGCATCTCCTTGCGAAGGTCCCAGGCATAACCGGTCGAGCGCAGCATGGGCCCGGTCACGCCGAGCGCCATGCAGCCGGTCAGGTCGAGGTAGCCGATGCCCTGCGTACGGGCCGTCCAGATCGGGTTGGCCGAGAGCAGGTCCTCGTACTCCTGGATGCGACCCGGCATGATCCGCAGGAACTCTCGGATGCGCTCGACCGCGCCCGGCGGCACGTCCTGGGCGAGGCCACCGGGGCGGATGTAGGCGTGGTTCATCCGCAGCCCGGTACACATCTCGAAGATGTCCAGGATCACCTCACGCTCACGCCAGCCGTAGAGCATCATCGACAGCGCGCCGAGCTCCAAGCCGGTCGTCGCCAGCGTGACGAGGTGCGACGCGATCCGCTGGAGTTCCATCATCAGCACCCGCACGACCGTGGCCCGCTCGGGCACCTGCTCGGTGATGTCGAGCAGCTTCTCGACCGCCAGGCAGTACGCCGTCTCGTTGTACATCGGCGAGAGGTAGTCCATGCGGGTGACGAAGGTGACGCCCTGCACCCAGTTGCGGTACTCGGTGTTCTTCTCGATACCGGTGTGCAGGTAGCCGATCACCGTGCGGGCCTGGACGACCGTCTCACCCTCGAGGTCGAGCACCAGCCGGAGCACCCCGTGCGTCGAGGGGTGCTGCGGCCCCATATTGACCACGATGCGCTCGGACTCGATGGCGTCGGCCGAGAGCACGTCGCCCCAGTCCTGACCCGTGACGGTGTAGACCGGGCCCTCGGTCGTCTCCCGGACCGAGGCGTACGGGTCGGCCGCATGGCTAGGCATACGCCCTCCGCTCGTCGGGAGGCGGCACCTGCGCACCCTTGTACTCGACGGGTACGCCGCCCAGCGGATAGTCCTTGCGCTGCGGGTGACCGGGCCAGTCGTCCGGCATGAGAATCCGGGTCAGCGCCGGGTGTCCTTCGAAGACGATGCCGAACATGTCCCACGTCTCGCGCTCGTGCCAGTCGGCCGTCGGGTAGACGTCGACGACCGAGGGGACGGTGGGTGCCGACTCCGGAACGCTGACCTGGAGGCGAATCCGGCGCCGGTAGGTCAGGGACGCCAGGTGATAGGCCACCGAGAAGCGGCGGCCCAAGGGGTCCGCGGGGCTGTCGACGCCGGAGATGCTCGAGCACAGCTCGAAGCGCAGCCGAGGATCGTCGCGGAGCTGGCGGCAGAGCGCCACGAGACGGTGCGGGCGGACGTGCAGCGTCAGCTCGCCCCGGTCGACGACGACCCGCTCGATCGCGTCGCCGAACTCGGGGAACGCGCGCTCGAGCTCGTCGGCCACCTCGTCGAACCAGTTCCCGTACGGGCGCGGGGTCGACGCCGGCGTCGGTGGACGTAGCAGGAGCCCGCCGTACCCGGACGTGTCGCCGCTGCCGGCCACGCCGAACATGCCATGGCGGGTGGGCGATTCCTCGGTCATCGACCGACCTCCGTGAGGCCTTCGAGCTGGCCGCTCGACCAGCGGGTGTCGCGCTCGATCGGCTTGAGGTACGGCGCATTGCCGGACTCCGTGCGGCGCGGCTTGCCGTTGATGTCGGCCGCCGCGATCTTGTCGTGCAGCTTGAGAACCGCATCCATCAGCATCTCCGGCCGCGGCGGGCAACCGGGCAGGTACATGTCGACCGGAACGATGTGGTCGACCCCCTGCACGATGGCGTAGTTGTTGAACATCCCGCCGCTGGAGGCGCAGACACCCATCGCCAGCACGTACTTCGGTTCCGGCATCTGGTCGTAGATCTGGCGCAGGACCGGCGCCATCTTCTGGCTCACCCGACCGGCGACGATCATCAGGTCGGCCTGCCGCGGCGACGCGCGGAAGACCTCCATGCCGAACCGGGCGAGGTCGTACCGACCGGCGCCGGTGGCCATCATCTCGATCGCGCAGCAGGCCAAGCCGAACGTCGCCGGCCACAGCGAGTTCTTGCGGGCGTTGTTGGCGAGCTTCGCGACGGTGGTGAGCAGAAAGCCGCTGGGGATCTTCTCCTCTAGTCCCACTCGAGTCCTCCACGACGCCACACGTAGGCGTAGGCCACGAAGACGGCGCCGACGAACAGGACCATCTCGACGAGTCCGAACAGGCCCAGCTGCTGGAACGTCACAGCCCACGGGTAGAGGAAGATGATCTCGATGTCGAACACGATGAACAGCATCGCGGTCAGGTAGTACTTCACCGGGAAACGAGCCGTGCCAGCCGGCATCGGCGTTGGCTCGATACCGCACTCATAGGCCTCGAGCTTGGCCCGGTTGTAGCGCTTCGGCCCGACGAGGCCGGCTCCCACGACGGAGAAGACGGCGAACCCGGCCGCGAGCACGAACAGGACCAGGATCGGCATGTAGATGTGCCCCACGGCGAATCTCCCTTCCTGCTGCGTATGGCGCCGCCCTCTTCAGCGGTGCCGAGTCTAGGTAACGGTGGGTGATGCTCAGGCGGCGGGGGCGAGTCGGGATAAGGCGTTGATGACGCGGTCCGCGGGATCTCCGTCGTGCGGGTCGGTGAGGTTGGCCATGAGCTTCAGCAGCATGGCCATGAGCGTCGGGTGGGGCAGTCCGTGCCGGGTGGCCAGTTTCATGACGGCCGGGTTGCCGATCAGCTTCACGAACAGGCGACCCAGCGTGTAGTAGCCGCCGTACGCCTCTTTGAGGGCCTGCGGATACGCCGACAGCGCCCGCTCGCGAGCCGGGCCCGCCGGCCGGGCGAGCGCCTGCACGATCATCTCGGCGGCCAGCTCGGCGGACTCCATCGCGTACGCGATGCCCTCGCCGTTGAAGGGGTTGACCATCCCGCCGGCGTCGCCGACGAGGAGCAGCCCCCGGAGGTAGTGCGGCTGCCGGTTGAACCCCATCGGCAGTGCGCTGCCCCGCACCGGCGCGGTCGCGTTGGCCTCCTCGAACCCCCACTCGGTCGGCATCGCGCCCAGCCATCGGGTGAGCAGCTCGCGGTAATCGGTGTTCTGGAACGCCGTACTCGTGTTGAGAACGCCGAGGCCGACGTTGCTGGTGCCGTCGCCCATCCCGAAGATCCAGCCGTAGCCGGGCAGCAGCCGGCTCCGGCCCGGCTCGCCGTCCCAGAGCTCGAGCCACGACTCCAGCCAGTCGTCGTCGTGGCGCGGGCTGCGGTAGTAACGGCGGACGGCCACCCCCATGGGCCGGTCGTCCCGTTTGCGCACGCCGACCGAGAGCGAGAGGCGGCTGGAGTTGCCGTCGGCTGCGACGACGAGCGGCGCGCGGTAGGTCTCCCCGTCCTTCGTCGTGACGCCGACGATCCGGCCGGCCGCGTCGAGCACCGGCGCGGTGACCGGGGACAGCTCATGCAGCCGGGCGCCGGCCTTCTGCGCCTGGCGGGCGAGCAGCTCGTCGAAGTCGGTGCGCGGCCGGACCAGCCCGTAGTCCGGAAACGACGCCAGCTCCGGCCAAGGCAGCTCCAGGCGCATGCCGCCGCCCAGGATTCGCAGGCCCTGGTTGCGCAGCCAGCCGCTCTCGGGCGTCGTGTCGATCCCCATGGCGAGCAGCGGCCGCACCGACCGCGGAGTCAGTCCGTCGCCGCAGACCTTCTCCCGCGGGAAAGCCGCCTTCTCGAGGAGGAGCACGTCGAGGCCGGTCCCGGCGAGGTAGTACGCCGTCGTCGACCCGGCCGGTCCGGCGCCGACGACGATGACATCGGCGCTACGGTCGCCCCCCGTGGGCATCGCAGTCGCGGTCATAGGCCCTCCGGAACGATGCCAACGTGCGCTTGTGAACGCTTTCACATGGCTACGTTGGAAGTGTAGACCGGGTGGCGGTCGCAGTTGCGCAGCCGGGCCTACCGGCGGATGGGCACGTCGCCCGACGTACCCCAGGCGACGTGACGGACCCCGTAGACGTACCAGGTGCCGTTCGACGGCCGCCACACCGCGATGTCGGTAGCGCCGTCCAAGTCGTAGTCCCCCGCCACCGGCACGTCGGAGTTGCGGCCGTAGGCGAGGCTGCCGGCGCCGCTGGCGTTGCTCAGGTCGCGGAGGTACCACTTACCGTTCGAGGGGCGCCATACCGTCAGGTCTACGTGATGGTCGCCGTCGAAGTCGCCCACGACCGGCTTGTCGCCGGAAGTGCCCCACGTTGCGGCGCCGACGCCGCGGACGTACCACCGCCCGGTCGAGGGGCGCCACACCGCGATGTCCGTCCGGCCGTCACCGTCGTAGTCGCCGGCGACCGGCACGTCACCGGAGGTTCCGTAGACGGTGCTGCGCTGCCCGTACACGTACCAGACGCCGTTGGACGGTCGCCACACCGCGATATCGGTCTTGCTGTCGCAGTCGAAGTCACCCGCGACCGGCACGTCACCCGAGCGGCCCCACGCGATGGGCGCCATCCCACGGACGTACCAGGTGCCGTTGGACGGGCGCCACACCGCGATGTCACTGCCACCGTCGCCGTCGAAGTCTCCCGCCAGCGGCTTGTCACCCGCCGTGCCGTAGGTGACGGCGACGTTGCCGCCGGGCAGGTGTAGGTACCAGGTGCCGTTGGACGGGCGCCACACCGCGGTGTCGGTGGTGCCGTCGGTGTCGAAGTCCGCGACGGTCGGCTGACCGCAGGTAGTGGGCGACTGGTCCATCTCGGCCGCGGTCACGGCGTTCTGCACCTGCTCGCAGTCGCCAACGGAGATGCCCGCGATGCCGTCGACGGCTAGCTGGTTGCATCCCTGCACCAGCGTGACGGCCAGGTCGGCGTAGTCGGCACCGCTGGTGAGCAGGTTCTCGGTGCGCCAGTAGATGTTGGCCGTCTTCGCCAGGCCGAGGGGGGCCACGGTTTGCCCGTTGAAGGTGCCGCCGTGCGCGATGAGGTAGGCGGCCTTGTTGCCGACGCCGCTGTTGGTGTGCACCCCTCCGTTGTCGTAGAGGTCGGCGTCGGCCACGTAGTCACGACTGGTCATCGAGTCCGGCTGGCCGTAGTCCGGCGGAGACGACATGCTCCTGATCACACCGAGCGGGCTCTCCTCGCCCAGGGTCCACTCATCGGCGTCATCGGGGTAGGTCACCCCGTCGCTCTGGTCGACAAGCTCACCGAAGACGTCCGACATCGACTCGTTGATGGCGCCCGACTGGAAGATGTAGAAGAGGTTCGACGTGTGCTGGGTGACGCCGTGGGAGATCTCGTGGGCGACGACGTCCTCCGCCCGCGGGAAGTGCCACCCGAAGACCATTTGCTCGCCGTCCCAGAAGGCGTTCTGATACGGACACGTGCCAGGACAGAAGCGGGTCGAGGATCGCAGCGCCACGCCTGCGCCGTCCCCGTAGTTGGAACCGATGAACGTGTTGAGGTCGAGGCCGAGGGTGTCCTGGTACCACTGTGCCGTCGCGCCGGTGTTGTCGTACGAGAGGTTGACGTCACCGATGCGGCTGACCGGCTCGCCTTCAGCCCGCGCCTTGCGCCCTAGGAAACAGCTGGGGTAGCTCGTCGTGGGTCGCTCGCCGAAGTCGCACACGAGGCGGTTGGTCGCCTCCGCCACCTGGTTGAACTTTAGTGCCGTAGCGCCGGTAGCGGCGTCGACGAGCACCAGCTCGCGGACCGGCTTCGCGACGCCTCGTGCGCTCACCTCCACCTGCCACACGGCCACAGCGCCGGCCTTGCCAGGAGCGCCGAGAAGGCTCGGATCGTATGCCGCCAGGCGGGGAGCGCCGGCCCTCAGCGCCGCCTGCGGAAGGGAGTTGGCCTTGCCGGTCACCAGCAGGGCTGACCGCAGCGCGGCGGCAGCGCTCACCCGGGCGGTCGACGAACGGAGCGACCGGGTGGTCTCACCACCGGCGGAGAGCACGTTGCCCGACCGGTCGGTCGTCACGACGAGCTCGCCGCCGAGGACCGGAAGGCCGCCGGCGACCTGCTGCAGTCGGGTGGCGTGCTGCCCGCCGGCCAAGGCGATGGTTTGGGCGACCCGGACGTCGCGGAGCCCGTCGCCGAGGCCGAAGGCCCGTCCGTACGACGCCAGAAACCCGCGGACCGCAGTTGCCGGCGATGCACCAGGCCGCACACCGGTGGCGCGCGGGATGGGGTTTCCGGGAAGCGTCCCGAGCTGGTGGACGACCCCATCGGTGCCGCGGCGCAATACGAGGTGTCCCGCCGTGGCGGCTCTGAGGGCACGCTCCGCAGCAACCGGCGCAAGGGGGGAGTCCGCCAGCGCCGGTGGGGACAGGACGCTGAGCGTGCCGACGAGAGTGACGGATGCCGTGACGTACGCCAAGGCGCGGGCGTTGTGCACAGAAAGGCTCCCACAGAGAAGTCGACGACGGGCGCGTGACGTCGGTTACTCGGCACACGCTGTCGGGAACTTGAGCGACCAGCCGCTAGTTTTTTCGCTCTTTCGGGCAAGTGTTCGGTCGCGGCCGGCGTCAGAGGTTGCGCCGTCGCTCCTCGGCGACCCGGTGCGGAACCCGTACCAGGCGGAGGAACGTCACGATCCCCACTCCGCCGACCAGGTTGCCGAGGGCAGACCAGCCGAGCGCCAGGACCCAATCCGCGTAGCCGAACGGGGCGGAGCCGGTGTGCAGCGCGGTGAACATCAGCAGCGAGTCCAGAACGCTGTGAAAGAGCTGACCGCCGGCCAGCAAGGCGCCGAACAGTACTGCAGGCACCAGCTGCACACCCAGGTTGTCGGTCGCGTGCTGCATGCGGGTCATCAGCGTGATAACTGCGCCGGCAAGGATGGCCAGCGCAAACGAACGAACGTTGATGCCGAGGTCGGCATAGTGGCTCCCGGCCTCGCGGGCGGTGTCGTGCAGGCTCGGATAGGCACGGATGATCAGCCAGGTGAAGCACCAGCCGCCGGCCAGGTTCAACACGAGGGTGGCGAGCCAGAGCCTGCCCAGCGACATCAGCGAGCTGCGGCCGGCCACCACTGCGGTGACCGGCACGAGGAAGTTCTCGGTGAAGAGCTCGCTGCGGGCGAGCAGCAGAGCGACGAAGCCGATGCTGAACGCCAGTCCGGCGAGCACCATCGATCCGGTCTCGGACATGACGAGCAGATAGGCCAGCACCCCGGTACTGACGTCGACCCCACCCAACAGGCCGGTCGCGAAGAGCGTGGCCCAAGGGCGGGACAGCCGGGTGGACCCTTCCTCGACGAGCCGGTCGAACGCCTCCTCGATCTCCGGCTCGGGTTCTTCAGGTGGTTGCCGGAAGCCACCGTCGCCCTGGCGCCGGTTGGACTCCTTCGCGTCGCTCATGCCGCTCGTGTCCCCCTGTGCGGTCCGCACCCCACCCTGGCGGCTCCGCCGGGCACAGAACAGTAGTACCGCACCGTTCCAGCGACAGTGGCATTGTCTGATGCCATGAGAACCGAGTCGTCGTGAGCGGGCTGGCGCTGCCCCTGCTGCTGCTGATCTTCGTCGTGGCCGCGGCGGCCATCTGGTTCGCCGGGGTCCAGCTGTCGGACAGCACCGACGTGCTCTCCACTCGGCTGCACCTCGGCCAGGCGCTCGGCGGCGTAATTCTCCTCGCCATCGCGACGAACCTGCCGGAGATCGCAATCACCGCCAGCGCCGCGCTCGCCCATAACCTCGGCATCGCGATCGGCAACATTCTCGGAGGCATCGCGATCCAGACCGTGGTCCTCGTCGCGCTGGACGCATTCGGGGTGAAGGGTGACAAGGGACTCACCTACCGAGCCGCCTCCCTGCAACTCGTCCTCGAAGCCGCGCTGGTCATCGCCGTACTCGCGGTCTCGGTGGCCGGTACCCGGCTGCCGGGAAACCTCATCGCCTTCCGCATCGAGCCGGCGGGCCTGCTCATCGCCGCCCTATGGGTCGGTGGTCTGCTCCTGCTGAACCGAGCCGGGCGCGGTCTGCCGTGGCATGAGTCCGGGGAGGCGCCGGACAACCAGGATCCGCCACGCGGGCACGCCGAGCAGCACAAGGCGAAGCAGGCCAGCAGCAAGAACATCAGCACCGCCCGCACCGCGTCGGTCTTCGGCGGAAGCGCGATCGTCACCCTGGTCGCCGGCGTCGTGCTCGAACGCAGCGGTAACGCGATCTCCGGACACATCGGGCTATCGGGTGTGCTGTTCGGCGCCACCGTGCTGGCCGCCGCCACGTCGCTGCCCGAGCTGTCCACCGGGCTGACCTCGGTACGGCTGGGCGACTACCAGCTCGCGATGAGCGACATCTTCGGCGGCAACGCCTTTTTGCCGGTGCTCTTTCTGTTCGCCAGCCTGCTGTCCGGCAATGCCGTGCTGCCGCAGGCGCAAGACACCGACGTGTACCTCACCGCGCTGGCCATCCTGCTCACCGTGGTGTACCTCGTGGGGTTGATCTTTCGCCCGCAGCGGCGCATCGCCCGGATGGGCGTCGACTCGCTGCTCGTGCTCGCGTTGTACGTGGTCGGCATCGCTGGTCTCGTCGCGATTGCCAGGTCCTGAGCCACCGCGGCGGCCTGAACAATAACACTAGCGAAACTTGGCGAAAGTCCTTGACCATCGTCGCTCACTGGGGCACCCTTCGAATAACCAACGGATGTTGGCTGAAAGACGCTCAGCGCGAAAGGCCACGGGATGCTCGACGATCCGCAGACCAACCATGCTCGAGCCACCCCTCGCGACGTGCGACCCGAGGACTGGCTTCGGTTCGAGGGCTACCTGGCCGAGTGCCTGACCGCATTCGGGATGGTCCTGAGCGAGCCGGGCACGCGGAACACGCCACAGCGATTCCTCAAGGCCCTGTACGACGCCACCGCTGGCTATGACGGCGACCCCAAACTCCTCACCGCCTTCCCGACCGAGTGTCGTGGCGGGCCCGACTGCCGCATCAGCCAGATCATCGAGGGCCCGATCTCCTTCTACGCCCTCTGCGAGCACCATGCCCTGCCTTTCCACGGCGTCGCGCACATCGGCTACGTTGCCCACGAGCGGATCATCGGCATCTCGAAGCTCACCCGGCTGGTGCGGTTGTTCGCGCGCCGGTTCACCGTGCAGGAGCGGCTGGGTCAACAGATCGCCGACACACTCGTCGAGCTGCTCGCGCCGCACGGTGTCGCCGTACGGTTGGAGGCCGTCCACCTGTGCACCCAGATGCGCGGCGTACGAGAGGAGCAGTCCAGGACGGTGACGACCTTTTGGCGAGGGACGTTCGACGACGATGCGCAGATGCGGCACGAGTTCCTACAGGAGGCGCGTAGCCGGACCGGCGGGGCATAACCGTGCCCTTCGAAGGGTTCGAGGTCCTCTACGAAACGGGGGACCTGCCGGCGTACGACCTGCCAGAAGAGCTCCTCCACGGTTACGGCGCCGCACTGGGCTTCTCCGAACCTGCACTGATCGCCAACTTCGTCGCCACCCTCGACGGCGTGGTGGACATCCCGTCCTTGCCGCAGTCCAACCGGCTGATCAGTGGCGGCAGCCAGGCTGATCGGTTTCTCATGGGTCTGCTCCGTGCCTGCGCGGATGCCGTCCTCGTCGGGTCGGGCACGCTGCACGGTTCGCCGCGGACGCTCTGGACGCCCGAACATGCTTATCCACCTGCCGAAGCCGCGTTTCAGGAGCTGCGGCGCCGCCGAGGTCGCCCGGGGTCACCGGAGCTGGCCGTCCTCAGCGGCAGTGGGTCGTTGAATGTGGAGCATCGGGCGTTGGCCGCGGGTGCGCTGGTGCTGACCAGCGCGCAGGGCGCAACCGAACTTCACGGCCGCCTGCCGGGCGCCTCCACCGTGATGGCGCTTGGGTCTGGAACGACCGTTGATCCGCGGGCTGCTCTTGCCGCTCTCCATGACCGAGGACACCGCGTGGTGCTGTCCGAGGCCGGCCCTCGGGTCTTCGGTGCGTTTTTCGCCGCCGGCCTCGTCGACGAGCTGTTCCTGACGCAGGCACCGATCCTGGCCGGACGGTCGCCGCACGCTCACCGGAGCGCCATGGTGGAAGGCGTCGAGTTGCTGCCGGAACGTGCCCGCGACGGCCGGCTCATCGGCGTACGCCGCCACGACGAACATCTGTTCCTTCGCTATCGCTTCCAGACCACTCGCTGAACAAGTCTGCCGGTCGCATCGCACAGCACGGAGGATTGATGGTGACGTCTGCGGGACCGCTGGCAGGGCGCGTCGTCCTGGTGACCGGGGCCAGCCGACGGATAGCCATTGGCGCCGCCGTCGCGCGCCGGCTGGTGCGTGACGGCGCCGCCGTGCTGGTGCACTCCTGGTCCCGGCACGACGCGGAGCAGCCGTGGGGGGCCGATCCGGGCGGGCCCGAGGCGCTCGTCGAGGAGCTGCGGAGCACGGGCGGGGAGGTGAAGCAGGTGACGGCCGACCTCGCCGACCCCGACGTTCCAGCGCGGCTCGTCGAGACCGCCCGGCGGACCTTCGGACACCTCGATGTCGTCGTCGCCAACCACGCCCGCAGCAGCCGGCAAGCGCTCGAGCAGCTGACAGCGGCGGAGATCGATCTCAGCTACGCGGTCAACACGCGTGCCACCCTGCTACTGCTGAAGGCGTTCGCCGTCCAGCACGACGGGCGCCCAGGCGGCCGGGCGGTGCTCTTCACGTCCGGGCAGTACCACGGCGCCATGCCCGACGAGTTGCCCTACATCGCGTCGAAGGGTGCGCTGCACCAGCTCACTCCCAGCCTCGCCGCCCACCTCATGCCGCGCGGCATCACCGTCAACTGCATCGATCCCGGGCCCAACGACACCGGGTACGCCGACGCGGGCACCAAGGCCGCCGTCACCGCCCGTAACCCCGGGGGACGCTGGGGCACTCCCGATGACGCCGCCCGGCTGGTCGCCTGGTTGGTCAGCGACGAAGCGGACTGGATCACCGGTCAGATCATCGCGTCCGATGGAGGCTGGTCCGCAGCGGGATGACCGCGCATCCCCGCCAACCGGCACAACTAAGGGTAGGTACAAAGGCGATACTTCCTCACCTCACTGTTGTCCCGACCGCAGATTGCCATCGAGTACGGGATCGTCGTGGTGTGGCGGCTTCCTTGCTCGTCCTGGTAGGTGAACCGCAGGCCCACGATGCCTCCCCCGCTGCTTCCCGTCCTGGTGACTTGGAAGGCGAACTGAGCAGTTCCAGGCAGGCTGCTACCTTCGGAGCAGAGCTCCACGGTGAAGCCCTCCGCCGTCCGATATCCAGCCGGCATCGGGGCCGGCCAGGCGCCGATCGGCTTCGGTTCGGCATCGGCCGCCCGCTTGCGTTGGTCTACGCCCACTCGATCGAGGCGCACATCGCCAACCGTCCGCTGGGCCTTGACTGTGACGAGGATGACGCTGTGGTGATGGGCGCAGGCCCCGACAGCGCCGAAGAGCATCGCGTGCTGCTGCCGGAATGGGACCGAGATCCACGACTCAGCGAGATGATCGCCGAAGTAGAGCCGGCCCATACCGCTGGGGTGTAGTTGACCGCTGCCCGCTGTGGTGGCCGTCAACGCCGCCATGGACAAAACCAAGCTCGCTCGCCTGATCAATGCAGGGCGGCCTGGGAGGCTCACCGGCGATCGTCCGCTTGCACAGCAGCACAATGGCCGACCGACCGGTCGACGTAAAGAGGAGGCGGCAGCGGAAATTCTTCGACGACCCGGCGGCTGGCGGGACGGTGCAGGTGCCCGACTGATCGTGACGCAGGAGACTCGGCGGCGAAACAGCGACCCACTGCCTCTTCGTTGAGCTACCCACCGGTTCGACGTCGACGACCTCGACGAGGACTGGCCGTTCGAGATCGACCAGCAAGCCAGCCACCTCTTCAAGCACCCAGGTCTGGGCCGCGCTGGCATCCGACGGTGGGCCTGGCCCTGGTGGAGCTTCTGAACGACCGACGGCACACCAGCCGGCGAGCGATCGTCGACTGCCACGCATCTTCCTACTTCAAGTAGGATAAGGCGATGACCGTGGCGAAGGTGTCGATGAGCTTGGATGCAGAGGTGCTGGCGCAGACTCGCGAACGAGTCGGCGGGCGCGGCGTGTCCTCCTACGTGAACGAGGCGATCCGCCGGCAGCTTCGCCGAGATGCCCTCTCCGACCTGCTGGCGGAGATGCGAGCGGCGAACGGTCCGGTAGCTGACGAGAAGATGGACGAGGTTCGCCGACTGTGGCCAGGCACCCGCGACGAGGTCGCGTCTCGACCGGCCTGACCGATCTGCTCGTCCTCGACGCAGAAGGCGTGTGGAAGGCGGCTGTCAACGATCGGTCGGTTCAGGCGTGGCTGGAGCGAGCACGGGAGCTGGATGCCGATGTGGTGCTCTCGGCGGTGACCTTGGCAGAGCTGGTGCGAGGCGTCGCCCGGGACGCGGGTTGCAACCGCGTGGTCAAGGCGGCAGACGTCTGGCCGGCTGATGAGCCGCTCGCTCGGTGGGCCGGTCGCCTCCTCGGCAGGGCGGGCTCCGACGCCACGATCGACGCGTTGGTTGCAGTCACAGCGCTCGCCGTGCGCGAGCGGAACAGCACGGCGCACTGCGTCGTGCTTACCAGCGACCCTCACGACCTCGCCGCCCTGCTCTCGGATCAGCCCGGCGTTCGCGTGGTTCCTGTATAGCTGCCTTGGCTGAGGGCCTGGAACGCTGATTCCGGCGTCCGATGACCGATCCCTTGCGGCGATCGCGTCGGCCGTCGGGGTTTCGCTGCTTGGGCATTGCCCATTACTGCTCGGTGGTGTGAGCAGCGGGACGTCTCGCACATGGAGGCGATGTGAGAGAGACCGGCGCGGTTCTCGTGGACCCTTCCCCTACCGCCGCCAGGAGTAGGGCGTCGTCGTGGACACCGCGAGGAGGCCGGCGCGTTCCAGGATCGGACGGGAGTACTCGGTCGAGTCGCTGTGGACCAGCGTCGCGCCTCCCCGCAGTGCCGACCGAGCCCGCGCGGCCGTCAGCGCGCGGTAGATGCCGCGACCGCGCCACTCCGTGCGCGTCACACCGCCCCAGATCCCGGCGAAGGCGGTCCCGGGCACCGGCTCCAGGCGCCCGGCGCTGACCATGCGACCTCCCACCTCGGCGACCCAGAGCTCCATCCCGTCGTCCCGGGAGAGCCTGTGCAGGAGGGCCTCGGCCATCTCCTCGGAGACTGGGTCGCCGAAGACCTCGTCCTGCAGCGCGCTCATCGCGCGGACGTCGTCCTCGGTGGTGACCCGGCGCAGCGCGACGCCCTCGGGCAGCGGGACGTCGATGGCAAGCGCCTGGGCCTCACCGATCATGATCGACTCCGGCTCGCCCGGCACGAACCCGTGCTCCAGCAGCGCCCCGTGCAGCCCCGGGGCGTGGTCGTGCCCCCGGGTCTTCCACTCGATCCGGGTGATCCTGGAGTCTGCCCGGTAGTGGGCAAGCGCCTCGGGAACGAGCCGCTGGATCGTCGGACCGTCCGCTCCGCCGAGGTCCCGGTAGGTGATGAAACCGCGCCCGCCCGCGAAGGTCACGAGACGCAGCGGACCGTGCTGGGTGACCGAGATTGCGCTCGGCGTCTCGGCATCGGTGCGCAGCTGTTCGTCGTACGCCGTAAGGAGGCGAGCGGGGTCGTCCACGCCTGTCACGGTGCAGCGCCGGGTGCTCGGCATGCAACGCGTTTTACCTACGTCCCGGCGCCCGCCCGGCCTGGCTAGCACGTCCCGGGCTCGCAGCTGCACTCGATACCGCCGCCGCCTCTTGGTGGACGACGGGGCGTCCGCCTGCGTCCGCTGGGGATCTCTATCCGGGCGCCGCCCTGCGTTCGAGTCCTAGGATGAGTGTCAGGGCGGTTTCGACCTGCTCCATGTTCGCCGGGGTAACACTTCCGATCCGGCGTACGAGCCCCGAGCGGACGTCCCCCGCCGAGTGTCACGAGCCAGACGTCCCCGCGGCGTGGCGTGTCAGTCGAGTCCATCCTCGAGGGTGCCTTCCCACTCGCGGAGCTCGGCTTGCGTGTCTGGATTCTGCTCGTCGATGCGGTTGGCCTCGTACTCCGAGCGCCAGATGGCGTCGCGTCGACGCGCTTCGGCAATCTCGCCGAGCAGCGCCGCCACCGACACTCCACGCTCGCGCGCCTGCTCAGCAAGGAGATCGCGCGTCGCGCGGGTCACTCGGATCGTGCTCGTCTCGGTCGCGGGTCGACCCCGCCGGCGAACGGTGTGCCCCAGATGAGATTGAACGCCACGGCGCAGCCGGTCAGGGTGGCGCGGTAGAGCAGCATCGGGGTTGGTCACTGCTCGAGCCACATGAGGCTCAGGCTCTCGCAGGGGTCCTCGACGCCTTGCGGACCACCTTGGTCATCAACCAGTGGTGCTTGCCGAGTGGCCGGATCCGCTCGAACCCATGGCGCTCGAATGTCGACACGGTTGCGTTGTGCAGGAAGGATCCCGAAACTGAGCGGCCTTCGACACATTCGGGGTAGCTTTCCACCGTTCCTCCGCCCAGCCGGGCGATCTCGCGCAGAGCGCCCTCCAGCGCCGCAGATGCGACCCCTAGGCCTCGGTAGTCCTTGTCGACGAAGAAGCAAGTGATTCTCCAGTCCGGAAGCTCGTCGAGGCATTGGCGGTAGGCGCGTTGGCGCTTGATGCGCGGCAGTTCGTCCGTCGGTCCGAACTGACACCAGCCGACGTTGGCCGAGCCGTCGTAGACCAGGGCGGCATGAGCCCGACCCTCCCGGACGCGCAGTTCCTTGTCGGCGCGGTTCTGCGCCACGGTCTTGGTGCGTCCCACACCCTCGGCGTGAAAGGCCATGCACCAACAGCCGCCCCAGACGCCGTTGTGCTTCTCGACCAACCGCGCGAAGTCCGGCCAGGTCGTCGCGTCCAGGGCCTTCACCACGAAGCCCGTCATCATTGATCCCTTCCGTCCATACGCCGACGTCGTGACCGGGCCGCTCGACCGGCTCGGACTCAGCGGTTCGTCAGTCGGCGTCTCTGACCGGCCGGTACCCCGGTAGTCCAACAAGACCAGTTGCCGATGCCCGGACGAGCCGCCGAGGTAGGCAGCGTCCTGCATCGGGCCGCCTCCCAGCACGATGAGCGGTGACATTGGGACTGTGCCGAGCAGGTTGTAGTGCAGCAGGGCGCCGTCCCCGCCTTGGTAGGTCGGCATCTAGTGCACCGGCCGGTAGTAGACGATGTGCAGCAGTCCGTCGTCGGCGCCGATCAGTCTGCCGCCGGCGGCAGCCATCGCGTCCGCGGCCCGGGCGAGTCGCTCGTACGCGGCGGCAGCCTGGAGCAGACAGACGGCACCGTCTGTTGCGTGCTGAAAGGTGAGTGTCTCGTGGGTCCGGACGAGCGCGCCGTCGTGAACGGTGTGCAACCGCAACCCGCTGCCGTGGGCGACCAGATCGAAGTTCGGTCCGACGCGCGCTGGGACCAAGCCCCACAGCGGCTGTGCCAGGCCCGTCGGGATTACCTGCCGAAGAGTGTCGGCCAGAACGTCAGAAGCGACTCTCGGCCCGCTGACGTGATTGAGTGAGCGGCCGGTCCAGGCCAGCACCGGCGTCCGATACGTAGTCTCGACGTCCAGTACCTCCTGGCCTGGAGCCGGTGGCTCGTCGACCACCCGTAACCGCCAGCGAGGCAACGGCGGGGCCGCGCTGCCGGCGTACGGCGACGCGTCAGTCATCTGCCCGGTGCGCTGTCGTCGCGACGCGCGAGCGGCCAACAGGTGACCGCTATTCATTGGTTCGATCAGCCACCAGCCCGCGGCATGGGCCGCGGCGAGGTCGGCAGCCAGCTCCCGTAAGCCCTTCGCGGCATCGGCCAGATTGCTCACCACGTCCAGCTGCCACCGGTGCCGGGTCTCATACCGAGAACCCGTCCACGGCGACCGCGGCCGCGGTGTGAAGTCATCGTCAATCGTCACCGACAAAGCGCTCATCTCCCAGCGGCGGGAGCGTCGGCAGCAGGGTGGGTAAGCGACAGCGTCAGCTGTCGAGCCAGCACCGTGGTCGAAGGTCCTGCACGGAATCAGGGCCGGCGGGGCTCCTCGTCGTCAGGTCCTGCGCCACCGCCACCATTCTGACACGAGACGACCGGCAGCGCACCCGCACATGAGGCTAACGTCGTCAGGTCGGTCTGATCAGGGATCGTTGATCGACTTCGTGCGTCTTCGGAGTCGGAGGGTCAGCTGGCGGCGCGGTTCGAGCGCATCGATGTCCTGGCCACCGACTGGGGGCGAGGAAGCAAGCAGAACGTCCTCTTGGGTCCACCGCCCAGGCGCGGCTGCAAGCATGGCGTACTGCGTGCTGGCCACGGTCGAACCGCTGCCCGCACGCTCCGGGGGGACCTCGCCTGTGGCGGCGCGGCAGTCCTCCGCGACCGCGATGAACGTGTCTGTGTGTGTGTAGCCCACGACACCATCCTGGACCGCGGCAGCCCGGGCGACCACAGCGGCTCACTCGAAGCCGAACCCAGAGATCCGCTTACGGCACGGGCCAACCCGGTGCAGCCTCATCAGCTTCGTAGCCGCTGCGAACCCGTTCCCGATCACGAATTACTCATAGCCATTCGGGAAGAGGTGCGGAGCTTGCGCCGCGTCGAAGCACTGACTCGCCTGACACCGCTGACCGGCACTGACACGCCACACCCTCCAACTCTTATCGGACGGCGGCGGCAACGGACGCTACATTCGGCCGGTATGGCGACGGCGAGCAGCCAGGATCTGCGGACGCTCGCACAGCGGGTGGCCGACGCCCTTCCGGCCGACGTCGCCGAGGAGATCGTGCTCACGGGCAGCGTCTCGCGCGGCGTAGCCGACGAAGTGTCGGACATCGAGATGCTCGTCGTCACGCGCGAGCCGCTCGAACTTGAGGACTGCTTCAGGTTCGCTCGCGCGGCAGACCTCGACCGGCTGGACACCTGGGGCGCGCAGGACGGGCTGGCGCACCGCGTCTCCGGCTACCGCGAGCGGGTAGCGCTCGAGTTGATCTGGTGGCCGCGCGAGTACGCCGGAGCACGGATAGACGCTCTCCTCGCGGGCGAGAAGTCGTCGACTGCCGATGCGCTCACGCATGGTGTTCCACTGCGGACGAGCGGTCTGCTCGTGACGTGGCAGGAGCGGCTTCGCGCTTACCCGCCGGATCTGGCCGCCGCACAGATCGAGGAGGCGGCGCTCCGCTGGGGCGGCTACACGCCTGCCGGGCTGCTGACGGTCGCCCGTCCGGGCGACCGGCTGGCGCTCATCGAGTGGCTTCTCGACGCCGCAATGCGTGTCCTCACGATCGTCTTCGCGCTCAATCGCGTCTGGCAGCCGACGACGAAGCGCCTCCCTGCGCGCGTCGCGTCGCTCGCGATCAAGCCAGACCGGCTCGCCGAGCGGATCGAGGAGGCGTTGACCGAACCCGACCCGCGGCGCGCGCTGCGCGTCATGGCCGAGCTGCAACTCCACACCGTCCTGCTTGCGCCGAGCGGCCCGAACGTCGACCGCGCGCGCACCTGGCTCGCGGAGGCGGCGGATGTGTTGCGTTCATCGCTGATATAGCACCGACAGACGCGCCGACGACCGCGGTTAGCGGACGGGAGCTTCAACCCCTGCTCGTCGCCCTCGCGCATCGTGTGCCGATGCCGGAGCGCACCGTCGCATGCTTCCGCCCACGGTGAAGGAACGTAGATGAGGTTGACGGCGAGCCGATAGCGCTGCCGCGGCTCGAGCCGCGCTTGTGGGGCAATCCGGTGCGACGGCCCCGAGCCGACCGTCGGTGTTCCTGGTGACTGAAGTTCCCGCAGCCCTGATCATTACGAGATCGGCGAATTCCCTGGCGACGGGTTCGTGTCAGCCTGTGACGTGGTTCAGGTCAGAAGGGTGCGCCGTTCGGCGGGTGTCGCGTGTGACACGTCGTGTGGGATAGGGGACGGCCTGCCGTGTGGCGCCAATTCGGCGCTACACTTCCCGCATGCCGAGTGTGCAGATCAAAGACGTGCCGGCCGACGTGCATACGGAACTACGCCGCCGGGCGGCCAAGGCTGGCAAGTCGCTTCAGGTGTACCTCCTCGGCCGGTTGACCGAGGAGGCGCGGACGCCGAGCCTGGAGGAGCTGTTCGACCGAGTCGAGAGGCACCGGGGCGGCCGGTTCACCGCGCGTGACGCGGTCGACGCGATCGCCGCCGAACGTTCATCGCGTTGATCGTGGTCGACGCCAGCGCGGTCGTGCTGGCGATCGGTGAAGACACAGACGACGGAGCTCGCGTTCGTGATCGCCTGCGAGGGGAGCGACTCGCGGCCCCGGAGCTGCTGGACCTGGAGGTACTGGCTGCTCTGCGTCGGCTTCTGCAACGGGGGATGCTCTCCATCGCGCGGGCGGCCGCTGCGGTCCGTGACCTTGAGAACCTCCCGGTGCACCGTTTCCAGCATGCCCCCTTGCTTCCCCGCTGCTGGGAGCTGCGGAATACGGTGACGCCTTACGACGCCGCCTATGTCGCTACGGCGGAAGGACTTGGCGTGCCGCTGCTGACAGCTGACGCGCGGTTGTCCCGAGCGAGCGGCCCCCGCTGCGCAATCGTGGTAGTGCCTTGACGGCCGTTGGCAGAGCGAACGCCAGTTAGGCCGACGCTCGACGCGCTCCCCCGCCGACGGTGCCGTAGCTACGTCGAGACCGCCTTGCCGTCGGGTGGACCCACCGACACGTCGAGGCAGCCCCTTGGTCGGCGTCGACCGCTACGACGCAAGAAAGACCTCGTCGACATGCCACTCAAGGAACGCCTTGTTGGGCCTGTCGCCTCGGCGCTCGGGTAAGTCAATTGGTTGCCCCGATCTGACGTAGAACTGCTCCCCATTGCCGAACTCATTTCGTAAGCGGGGGCTCACCAGAAGCCGATGCTTGTTGTCGACAGCCAGATACCCGCGGTCGTACAGGGTATGGACGTCTGATCGAAGCAGCAGGCCATTATCGAGACGGTGCTCGCCGCCGTGAGGCAGTGGGCGGATATGAGCTGCCTGCAGCACGGGCCTGATCTTGTCGCCCGTGATGGCGCAGCGATGATGATATGCACCGAGGACCACCGCCTGAAACGCCCGCTGCCCCAGCCGCTGGGGTGCTAGACGAGGGTCGCCATACACCGGCCCCGCGCGGTGCCACGGTTCGCTGAAATCGATCTCAATAGCGACGCCGAGCAATTGATCGAGAAGTGACGCGAAATAGCTGGTGTCCATCTGCGCTGCGAGATCGTACGTCTTGCCCTGAACCACGTTCGGTGCGAAGTCTGGCGGCGGATCGGCGCTGGCGCTGGAACCGAAGAAGTGGACGTCACGCACCAGCACGCATCCGATGACGGGGTCAGCGGTGATGTCGATCGCTTGGCGCCGGTAGAAGCCAACGCGGGAGCGCATCTGCTCGAGGGAAGTGACGCCGTTCGCCTCGCCGTAGAACTCCCACGCCTCGGACATCCGGAGTGCCACGAAGCCGCTGAAGAAACCGCCCCCCACGACGCGATTATGCGGATGGTGGGTCTTGAAGAAGAAGGGTTCGCCTCGAGTGAGGGCTCGGAACTCGCGCCCGCCGGACGGACGCCAGAAGTTGACCTCGCCGAGGTCGGGGCGTGCGGCGAGGAAGCGGTACCAGTCGTCGTCGGTGACCCCGACGTACGCCTTCACGCACGTCAGTCTGCACTGCGGACGCCTGCGTGATGCCAACACGCGAAACGATCGACGCCCAGGTGCGTCAACGCCCGGCGGACCCGCCCCTCGCCAGCCGCGAGCTCCCAGCGAGTGTCGCAAGCGCTGACGCGTATCGCATATACCACTGTGTCCTCTGTCTCATCGCAGCCCATCCAGGAAGGAGGCTGCTCGCTAGATACGGCGGCGTCTACGGTTCTGTAGACTTGGCGCCATGACTTCGACGACTGTCCGGATAGACCTGCACACCCGTGACCGCATCAACGCCCTCGCCGCCGCGGCGGGAATCAGCAGCAGTGAGCTGCTGACTCGGGCGCTGGCGACGTATGAGGAGCGGACGTTCTGGTCGGAGTATCAGTCTGCTGTTGCTGACCTGCGGGCGAACCCGCAGGCGTGGGCGGCGGAGCAGGACGAGCGCGCTGCCTGGGACCGGACCGCCGGCGACGGACTTGCCTAGAGCGAGTCGCGGGGAACTTTGGCTGATCGACCTGGGCACGCCGCTCGGGCACGAGCAGGGGTTCACCCGCCCGGCGGTCGTGGTGTCACATGACGGGCTGAACCGCAGCGCCGCCGACCTCGTGATCGTGGTTCCGGTCACCCGCACTCGCCGGGCCTTGCCCGGCCACGTCGAGATCGAAGCAGACGCCGGTACCGGACTGTCGGATACCAGCTACGCCCAGGCGGAACAGTTTCGCGCCATCACGAGTAACCGACTGGTGAGGCGGCTGGGCGCCGTCGACGTCGTCACCCTGACGAAGGTCGAGCAGGCGTTGCGGCGAATGCTGTCGCTCTGACACGGTCTCAAGGGGCTTATCCGTCACCGCATCCCCCCGGCAAACTCGTTTCGTGGACGTGGCCGGGCGCCTGACCTGCGAGTGGTGCGGTGATGAGTTCGACCCGCCGCAGCCGCCGAGCGGGCGGGGACGTAAGTCTGCGCCGCATCCGGTTGCACGACTTGCGCCGCGGCCGGGCCAGCCTGCTTCTCGCCGCCGGCGTTCCGATCACTGCCGTCAGCAAGATCCTCGGCCACTCGTCACTCGCCATCATCGGCGACACGTACACGCACCTCATTGGTGACGTCGGGCGCCAGGCGGCGGAAGCGGCCGCCGCCCTCGTGCCGCGGGCTGCAGTCCCGCTGCAGGCTTGTGACACGAGTGTGACTTATGATCTTCAGAGCGAAGATCGCGGAGTCGTCCGCAAGCCGCTGACCAGCGGAAACACCGGAGCCGACGCCCGGACTCGAACCGGGAACCTGCCGATTACAAGTCGGCTGCGCTGCCAGGTTGCGCCACGCCGGCGTACAGCATGCATCGTAGGCGGACCGGCCTACTGCCTTGGCGAATCCCGCCGTACCGTCACGCGTGTGCAGGCGGAAGTGCTCGAAGCCGGCGGACCGGAACGCCCGTCACGGCCGCGCCGCACCACGCCCAGCCGTGCCACTCTCGTGTTGGTCGCCGCGCTGTCGGTCGGTACGGCGGCCACTGTCGCCTATCGCCATCACGACGGCGCAGATCGCGGCCGGCGTGCGCCTTTCCCGGCGACCGCCGGCGCGAACGGCGCGAACGGCGCGAACGGCGCAGCACTCGTAGCCGACACGGCGTACGAGGCGACGCAGGACCCGGCGCAACGCAGGGTGCTGATCGAGGTCACCGTCGCGAACCTCGGCGCCACCGACCTCGTGCTCGCCGGCGCAGGATCCGGCGCCCGTGGCCTCGAACTCCAGACGATCGGCTATCGGCTCGGCGACCGCATCGTGTCGTTCGTCGCCCCGCGGCCGTTCCCGCTGCCGCCAGGGGGCCGGGTGGGTATCGGCCTCACCTACCTGGTCACCGACTGCCCTTCGGCCGCCCGACGACACCTTCCCGTGCCGATACGGCTGATGACGGATCGTGGTCCGCAGACGATCGACGTGGCCACCGGTGCGTCGTACGCCGGCGCCTGGCAACGGACCGCGCTGAGCGCCATCTGCCCGCAGGAGTACCACGCGGAGCCCATCACGGCCCGGTGATCCGGTACGGCGGGCTCAACCGGCTTCGGCGACGTCACGATCGCGAAGGTGCAGGTCCAGCTTTCGCTTGATCCGCTGCAGTGCGTTGTCGATGGACTTGACGTGCCGCCGCAGCAGGGTAGCGATCTCGGTGTAGCTCTTGCCGTCGACGTAAAGGCGCAGCACCTCGGCCTCCAAGTCGCTCAACACCTCGTCGAGGTGCACCTGGAGCGCGCGGATGCGCTCGGCCGAGATCACCAAGTCGGCTGGGTCTGAGCCGGCGGGGTGCGCAAACAGGTCCGCGACCAGACGCTGGTCATGGTCGTCGGCGAGGAGGGAGCGCGACATCGAGACGTAGCCGTTGAGCGGCCCGTGCTTGAACCGCGTCGACGCCTTGATCGCGGTGAGAATCTGGCGGCCGACGCACATCTCCGCGAACGGTCGGAACGGTGTCCCGTGCGTCGCGGAGTAGTCCCGGATGGCCTTGTAGAGCCCGATCATGCCTTCCTGGATCAGGTCCTCGCGATCCGCGCCGACCAGGAAGAAGGAGCTGGCCTTCGCTCTGGTCAAGCGTCGGTAGCGGTCGAGGAGCGTCAGGAGCGACTTCTCGTCGCCGGTGCGTGCCGACGTGATCAGCTCTTCGTCGCTGAGCTGGTCGAATCTCACCCGGTCTACCGTCGCGCCCTTGTGCACAGTGCCGTCCCGACGTCGCACCGCCGGAGGCCTTCCGGCGCAGGATTTCGGCCGACCCAACGCAGAACCGGCCCCAGAGTGTTGACAAGGCCTTCGTTCGAGCAGCCGAAATGGACGTACGACGGCTCACAATCGTGACGACGCGGCCCTTCGCCGGGCCACCTCGTAGAGCGCGACGCTGCCCGCGACACCGGCGTTGAGCGACTCCGTGCCGCTCGCCATCGGGATGGCCACGACGAGGTCGCACGTCTCCCGAACCAGCCGGGACAGTCCCCGGCCCTCCGATCCCACCACGATCACCAGCGGGTCGACCGCCGCCTCGAAGTCGGACAGCGCGAGTTCGCCGTCGGCGGCGAGGCCGACGACCAGCAGGCCGTCCGCGGCGTACGCCTTCAGTGTTCGCACCAGATTCGTGGCTCGGGCGACGGGCACCCGGGCGAGCGCACCAGCGCTGGTCTTCCACGCCGCGGCGGTCACCCCGGCCGCCCGGCGCTCGGGCACGACCACCCCGTGCGCGCCGAACGCCGCAGCCGACCGGACGACGGCACCAAGGTTGCGCGGGTCGGTGACGCCGTCGAGCGCGACGAGGAGGGGCACGACGGCCGCATCTCGCACCCGCCGGAGCAGCTCGTCGGGGTGCGCGTAGTCGTACGGCGCGACCCGCAGCACGAGTCCCTGGTGCACGGCGCCGGCAGTGAGCCGGTCGAGCTGGCTCTTCGGCGTCTCGAGCACTGGCACGCCTCGGTCGCCCGCGAGCCGCAACGCCTCCGTCGTACGCGCGTCGGGGTCGATTCCCACGGCGACCTGCAACGTCACCGCCGGAACGCGAGCCCGCAACGCCTCGACCACGGCGTTGCGCCCGGCTATCGTCTCCGGCGCCGCACCCGTTCGCGCCTCCCCGCCTCGCCGCTTCGCCGCCGCCGCACGCCGCTGCGCCGGATGCCCGGGGCGTTCGGCTGCGGGCGGCGTCGGTCCCCGGCCCTCCAGCGCTCGGCGCCGTTGTCCGCCGGACCCGACCAGCGGACCCTTCTTGGCCGGCATCAGCGCCCGACCAGGCGCCACCGGGGACCGGCCGGGGTGTCCTCGACGACGATTCCTGCCGCGACGAGCGAGTCCCGCATGGCATCGGCGCCTGCGAAGTCCTTGCGGTCGCGGGCGTCCTGCCGGGCCTGCAGCGCTACCGCGACGAGCGCGTCGACGACCGGGGCCAGGTCAGCGCCGGGGGACGGCCACTGCGCGATGGGATCGAGGCCAAGCACCTCGAGCATGCGGCGTACGACGTCCAGCCACCCCGCCATGTCGCGCGGGTCGCCGCCGAGGGCGGCGTTGCCCGACCGCACCGCGGAGTGCACCACAGCCAGCGCCCGGGGCACCGCGAGGTCGTCGTCCATCGCGACCGCGAAATCTTCCCAGGCGGCCTTGCCGACGTCGCTGTCCATGCCGAGCGCCTCGGCCTCGCCCCGCCCGCCGAGGATGTCGGTGGCGTTGTGGACGAACGTCTCGAGTCGCGCGTACGCCGCCGCCGCCTCGGCCAGGCCGTCCGACGACCACTCCAGGCCGGAGCGGTAGTGCGGCGCGCCGAGGTAGTAGCGAAGGGCCTGCGGCCGGCTCCGTTCCAGCACGTCAGCGACGACGAGCGAGTTGCCCAGTGACTTGCTCATCTTCTCGGCGCCGACGTTGACCATTCCGTTGTGTAGCCAGAGCCGGGCGAAAGCATCGCCGGCGGCGGTCGACTGGGCCAGCTCGTTCTCGTGGTGCGGAAAGACGAGGTCGAGGCCACCGCCGTGGATGTCGAAGGCCGAGCCGAGGTAACGGGTCGCCATCGCAGAGCATTCGAGGTGCCAGCCCGGCCGACCCGGTCCCCACGGCGTCTCCCATGCCGGTTCGCCCGGTTTGGCGCCCTTCCAGAGCGCGAAATCCAGCGGGTCGCGCTTGGCCGCACCCGGCTCGGCGGCGAGCACGGCGTCGAGGCGCTGCCCGGACAGTGAGCCGTACGACGGGAGCGACCGGACGCTGAAGTAGACGTCACCGGCGGCAGGGTAGGCGAACCCCCGCTCGACCAGCAGCGCGATCAGCGCGACCATCTCCGGGACATGGCCGGTCGCCCGCGGTTCGACGGTCGGCGGCAGGACGCCGAGCGCGTCGTACGCGCGGCCAAAGGCGCGGCTGTTGCGCTCAGCGATCGACCACCACGGCGCGCCCTCGATCGCTGCGTTGTGCAGGATCTTGTCGTCGATGTCGGTGACGTTGCGGGCGAAGACGACGCCGTAGCCAGCGGCAAGCAGCCACCGCCGGAGCAGGTCGAACGCGATGGCGCTGCGCACATGACCGACGTGCGGGGCGCCCTGAACCGTAGGCCCGCAGACGTAGATGGACGCCTGCCTCTCGACCAGAGGGACGAAGTCGCGCACGGACCGGGTGCACGTGTCGTAGAGACGCAGGCTCACGGCACCGAGGGTAGGCGACGGGCGGTGGTAGGGACCGCCGCGGCGTGGCTCTGCCATCGTGGGAGCGTGCTGCTCAAGGCCTGCCTCAACGGCTCGCGGCGACGGGGCGAGCACCCGGCATTGCCCATCACCTCCGCCGCGATCGCGACAGAGGCGGCCCGCGCGGTCGCGGCCGGCGCCGACGCGCTGCACGTACACCCCAAGGACGACCAAGGCGTCGACACGTTGAATGCGGCGGTCGTCGCCGCCACGCTGGAGGCCGTGCGCAAGTCGGTGCCGGGGGTGCCGGTGGGCGTCACGACCGGGGCCTGGGCCATGCCCGACCCGTCCCAGCGGGTGGCGTTGATTCGCGACTGGACGGTGCTGCCCGACTTCGCATCGGTGAACTGGCACGAGCCCGGCGCGCAGGGCGTCGCCGAGGCCCTGCTCGAACACGGTGTGGGCGTCGAGGCGGGGCTGTGGCACCCGGCCGCCGTCGCGTCCTGGCGTCGCTGGGCGGCTCGGGACCGCTGTCTTCGGGTACTTCTCGAGGTTGTCGAAGACCATCCGCCGCCGCAGGCCGGCGCTGCTGCGGCTCGGCTGGTCTCCGCGCTGGGCGGCGACCTCGAGGGCACCTCCGTGCTCTTGCACGGGGAGGGCAGCTCAAGTTGGCCGGTGCTCGGCG
>JBBSIN010000012.1:0-46667 GCA_038232055.1 Mycobacteriales bacterium | reverse complement strand
GTCAGTACGCCGGGAGCGCTGGTTCGTCCGCCTCGCGGGCTCCGATCCGGGCGGCCGCAGAGTCACGTCCGCGTGGAACAGGTACGACGCCAAGGGCAGCGGCGAGCCCGGTAGGCGGCATGTTGCCGTAGATCGTCTCGATGTCGGCCGTACGGACGCGATAGGTCTCATGCCAGATTCCGACATCGCCGGGGGCTCCCACCCGCTTGTTGAACCGCCGCCACGGCTCCAGGTGCGGATCATCTTGGTCCCGGGCGAAGCGCTCCAGGTCGGCGAAGGACCGCCAGTACTGCACGATGACGGGCGTTGGCAGGAGCGCCTGTCGATAGCCCAGCGGGCCCTTCTCGGGGTGTCGCTGGAGGTAGCGGAGCATCCTCGGCATCGCGGTGAACACCGGCCACCAGCCGGAGATCTTCCACGGCTTGTTTCACCCGCATGCCGATCAGGAACACGACGATCTCGTCCCCGCACGGCCGAGGTCGGCCATCTGCCGACCCCTATGCACCCTCGCCGTCATCATGACCTTCCGCGGTCAGCCCGCCTTGCCGATGAGATCAGGCTGCCAGTCGACAAGGACGTCGTCCACCGTCCGCGGGATCAGGACGTCGCCGCAAGGCACTTGGCGATCGCCTCGACGTCGTCCAGTTCGCCCGCGGCGACGGCGATCATCAGGTCGTACGCCTCGTCGTTCGTCAGCGTCAACCGGGAACCGTTCAACCCGTAGAACGTGATGACAGCTGCGAGTGCCAACCGCTTGTTGCCGTCGACGAGGGCATGGTTGCCCGCGATCGAGTGCAGCAGAGCCGCGGCCTTCGTACGTAGCGACGGGTAGGCATCCGCACCGAACGCGCTGGTCCGCGGTCGCGCTACGGCGGATTCCAGCAGACCGATGTCGCGCAGCTCAGTGGCGGGCAGGATGCGGTCCGCAACGTGCAGCAGCTCCTCGAGGTCGAGGTAGATCACTGCCCGAGTCGATGGAGGGCCTCGGCGTAGCGGGGGAGCTCCGCATCCAGCACCCGGTCGAGGAGCTCACGACGACTCGTGCGCTCGATGTAGGCCCGCACCGCCTCGCGGGCGACCTCCTGCATCGAACGGCCCTCATGCTCGGCCCGCCGGCGGAGAGCTTCGGTCTCCTGCGGGTCGAGCCGCAACGTCATCGCCACCCACCCATGGTACCAGCACTGATACCACATGGTGAACCTTCGCGTTCCACGTCGGCACGTCGTCCGAGCTGAGGGCGGCTACTTCGCGTTCGTGCCGCCGCCTCTTCCGCCCGACGTCCGCGAGGTCTTCAACTAAGTCGGCGCCCTCACATATGTTCTCGATCCGGCTCGGCGCCTGCCGCTGAGGCTGTCGCTGCTCCGGGAGGCGCACCAGATCCTGCTCACCGGGGTCCGCGGCGGTTACGCGACGCCGGGTGAGTTCCGCGGGAGCCAGAACTGGATCGGCTCGCCCGGGTGCACCCTGAACGACGCGACGATTGTGCCGCCGCCGCCCGAACGTATGTGGGAGTGCCTGGACCCGCTCGAGAAGTACCTCCACGCTGTTCGATCGTTGCCGCCAGTGGTGCGATCGCGTGCATCCACTACCAGTTCGAGGCGATCCATCCGTTCATCGACGGCAACGGACGAGTTGGCCGGCTGCTGATTACCCTGCTCCGGGCCGAGTGGGGTTTGCTTCCGGAGCCGTTGCTCGACCTCTCCGCCTACGTCGAGCCCCGCCGGGACGAGTACTACCGCCGCTTGCTCGCGGTCTCCACCCATGTCGACTGGCTCGGGTGGTTGACCTTCTTCTTGTCCGCGGTCGAGCATCAAGCCGCCGACGTGGTGGACCGTGCGCAACGGCTCCAGGCGCTACGCGAGGAGTACCGGGCGCGGGTAGCGACCGCCCGTTCGTCAAGGCTCCTCGGGCTCCTCGTGGACACGTTGTTCGAGACGCCGGCGATCACCACTGTGCGCGCGGCTCAACTCCTGAACGTCACGTACCGGGCTGCACGGTTGAACATCGACAAGCTCATCGACGCGGATGTCCTCCGCGATGTGACGAGTGGTCGGGTTCGGGTGTTTCTCGCCACGAAGGTCGTCCCAGCGATCGACGGAGTTGCCCTGACGCCGCCGGTCCAACCGCGTCGGCGGGTGTGCCCCGGAACCAATCACTACGAGATCGAATTGGGTTAACCGTTGATTGAAATAGGTCTGGCTTACGTGATGGGGACGCCTCCCATCAGGCGGCGTCCCTGCTGTGGTGGCTCACCGACGACGCCCGACTCACCGAGCCGGCCCGAGCTGCGATCGCTGACGCTGCGAACGACGTCTACGTATCCGCGGCAAGTGCCTGGGAGCTCGCGATCAAGGCAAGCGTGGGCAAGGGATCGATGCCGGATGACCTCAGTGAGCAGCTTGTCGCGAACTCGTTCGCGGCGTTGCCGGTCGAGGTGCGGCATGCCTTGGCGGTGCGACATCTGCCGGACCACCGCGACCCGTGTGACCGACTGCTGGTCGCCCAAGCAAAGACCGACGGGCTGGCGCTCGTCACGGCCGATCAGGCGATCCGGCGGTACGACGTGGCAGTCCTGCCAGCCGGTGTGGAGCCTTGAGCGCGCTTGTGGGGCCGCGTGGCCTGGGCTTAGTTCTTGGCTTAGTTCTTCGCGGGCATGGCCGCGTTCGGAGCGACCAGCCTGAACTGCGCGCCGGTCGGGTCGGCGGCTGCGGCGAGGCGGCCGTACGGCGTGTCCTCTGCGGGCATCACGGTCGACCCACCGAGCTCGGAGACCTTTGCCAGCGCGGCGTCGGTGTCGTCGACCCCGAAGTAGACCGACCAGTGGGCGGGGACGCCGTCGGGTAGGAAGCTCGAGGCGTCCATGATCCCGGCCAGCGAGTCGTCGCCTTCGCCGAAGGTCGTGTAGCGGAACTCCGGCGTGTCACTGGCGACGTGGGTGTCCCAGCCGAACACGTCCCGGTAGAAGGCGACCGCCGCCTGGTAGTCCCGGGTGTGCAGCTCGAACCAGCTCGGGGTGCCCGGCTCGCCGAGCACCGTAAGGCCATGGAAGGTTCCGGGCTGCCATAACCCGATCGCGGCGCCGCCCGGGTCGCCGACGACGGCCATGCTGCCCAGGTCGGCGACCTCCATGGCCTGGACGTGGACGTGGGCCCCGTTGGCGGTCGCAGCGTCGAGGGTCTTGCCTGCATCGTCGCTGGACAGGTAGACCGACCAGACGTCGGGCATCCCTGAGTCTGGCTGGCTGGCCATGCCGCCGGCCACCGGGACGCCGTCCTTGGTGAACATGAAGTAGCCGCCGAACTCCTCGGACGGTTCTTCCGAAGTCCACCCGAACAGCTGGCTGTAGAACGACCGGCTGCGCTCGGTGTCGGAGGTCATCAGGTCAACCCAGCAGGGTGCTCCGATGGGGGCGGCGTCTCGTGTTGGCATGGTGGGCTCCCTTCGTAATGCTCGAACCATGTCACCATTTCGACGCCGCAGTCTCCCGAAACTCATCGGTCCTGCGGTGAACAGGCGGTTTCCGGTTGGCCAGCCGATTCCCTAGCATGGCTGGGTGAGCGCACCAACGGTCACCCATGACGAGCTCGAGAGCCGACTCGAAGAGCACCGCGTCGAGCTGTGCGCGTACTGCTACCGGATGCTCGCGTCGCCGTTCGACGCGCAAGACGCGGTGCAGGAGACGTTCATCCGCGCCTGGCGGGCCTTCGATCGCTTCGAGGGCCGCGCCTCGCTTCGCTCGTGGCTGTACCGGATCGCGACCAACGTGTGTCTGGACATGCTGAGGAGCGTCGAGCGGCGTGCGCGCCCGATGGACCTCGGTCCGGCGCGCGAGCCCGTCGTCGGCAACCTCAACGAGCTGCCGGAGACGACGTGGCTCGAGCCCGTTCCCGACGGCCTCGTCGTCGCCGCTGGCAGCGATCCTGCGGAGGTTGCCGTCGTACGAGACACGGTGCGGCTCGCACTCGTAGCCGCGCTCCAGCATCTCCCGCCGCGGCAGCGAGCAGCGTTGATCCTGTGCGAGGTGCTGCAGTGGAAGGCGAGCGAGGTTGCGGAACTGCTCGAAACCTCTGTCGCATCGGTGAACAGCGCGTTGCAACGCGCGCGGACGACGCTCGAGGCGAGCAAGTCCGCACCATCGAGTACGACGTCGACGCTCGGCGAGTCCGATCGCAAGCTGCTCGAGCGTTACGTGCAGGCGTTCGAGGCGTACGACATGGAAGCGCTAACGGCGCTCATTCACGCTGACGCGACCCAGTCGATGCCGCCGTACGACTTGTGGCTCTCCGGCCGCGACGACATCTTCACCTGGTGGTTGGGCCCGGGGGCCGGATGTCGCGGGTCACGGGTGATCCCGAGTGTGAGTGCGAACGGCTCACCGGCGTTCGGCCAGTACAAGCCGAGCGAGTCCGGCGGGTACGAGCCGTGGGCGCTGCAGGTGCTAGAGCTGCGGGACGGCCGGATCGGCGAGCTCACGTTCTTCCTCGGTACCGAGACGCTCTTTCCGCTGTTCGGCCTGCCGCCGCGGCTCGACGCGTAACACTTCACTCGGACACGGCATCGAGCAGGCCCATGAAAGCGACGAGCTCCAGCAGCTCGTCGCAGGCGTTGCACAGCCGCACCTGGCAGGCGTACCGCCGCGCGACGAGCTGCAGCCTCCCGAGCGCTTCGACGGTCACCACATCGGGTTCGACGCCACTGACGTCACATTGGGCGACCCGGCCTGGGTTGCCGGCGAACAGCTTGCAGACGCGGTCGGACAGTCCCGGTAGGTCGGCGCGCTCGATCGGTCCCCGGACGGCGAACGTGATCGTGCGCGAGGCATGGGCGGCCACTTCAAGATAGACGGGCCGAAGGGCGGTGATTCATCGGTAGAGCTGCTCACGGTGCTGCCAGGTCCCGAAGAGCGTCGGAGCGAGGACAGACGACGGTCGAGGGTTGCTTATGCGCCTACCCGGCCGCGCGGAACTCAAGGTAGCGCTCGCCGAGCCGGTCGCGGTCCGGCTGCGCGTCGCGACGCCGCGGCACGAGGATTCCCACTCCAGCCATTTCCTGCAGCCCGTGTCGAAGCATCGGCCCGTCGATCTCGGCGAGCACCCGTGGTTGCACCTCGACCTGGAGATCGGGCCGGACGCCCAGAATGTTGCGGTCGTACGCCGCATGGTGGATCTTGCAGAGGGCGAGGCCGTTGGGCACCACTGGTTCCCCGCGTGGGTGCGTGTCAGGCAGGATATGGGCCGCATCCAGCAGGTCGCCATGGCGGAGTTGGCACATCGCGCAGGACTCGCCGTACGCCCGAAGCACTCGGGCCCGAAAGACGGGCTGGTGCAACCTCAGGTTGGTGAGCCGGCGGACATACGCCCGCTGGGGGGCCGACAACGAACCGGAGTCGACGAGTCGCTGACCTTCGTCGACTGCCACCGTGAATTCGCCTCGTTGCGGGTCTTCACCGACAAGCCATACCGGGTAACGCGGGACATACATGCCACGGTCTACGCCGACGAAGTAGATGAGGGGCGCCCCGCGCTCCATCGTCACGCGTAAGGCGCGGTTGTCCGAGTGCTGAGCGTCGGTGCCGCGCCACTTGTAGCGGACGAGGCCGTCGTCTCCGAGGTCGTCGGCGTACGGCGGAAGTTGGCTCGGCGGCGTGTACGTCGTACGGATAGAGAGTGCCGCGTCGAGCACCGCCGGTTTCCAGATCCCTGTCTGCACGACCAGCGGAGTCGGGCGCCCGTCGAACTCGAAGTCGTTGATGTCGACCGATGCGAGCGCGCCGTCCGGCGAGCGATCGAGCAGCTGCGTGAGGTGATCAAAGGCGGCCGCTCGCAATCGCTCGTCGTACGCCAAGTCACCCACCACCTGCAAGAGCTACCACAGGAATACCGCGAGGCGGCTCTTCCGGCTGTTTCGACCACGCCGACCGCGTCCGCGCCGCGTCGGCGAGGCGCTCGGGGCCTCTTCCAGGCCCTGTTGGCTGCTCCAGCCCAGACCGTGGAGTCTGGTGAGTGCCCCAGCCGTGACAAGAGTCCACACCGCCGGTGCGGTACGGCGACCCGACACGGCGCGCCACGGGCGCGCTACTTGCGGCGTTGGGGCGGGATGAGTAGCGTCCGCGCTGATTGAGGGGGAACCGACCGGCGTACGGCTTTCCAAAGGAAAGGACGACTCGTGCGGGGAAGTTTCCGTCACCCTCGTCAACTCCGGGATGGGCCACGACGCCGACCGAGTGCTCGGACCCGACGGCGTCAAGGCGGGTTCGTCGCCGTTGCGGTGGCGGCACAATTGCTGGCGGCGTGTGGCGGCGGCAGTGCCGGAAGCGGTGGCCGGGCGACTCTCAACTTCTACAGCTTCCCGGACAACTCGGGAGCGGTGCAGCAGGCGGTCGACACCTGCACGAAGAACAGCGGCGGCCGGTACGTCATCAAGTACAACAAGCTGCCCAACGCGGCCGACGGGCAGCGTCAGCAACTGGTTCGCCGGCTCGCGGCTCGTGACACATCGCTCGACATCCTCGGCCTCGACGTCACCTGGGAGGCGGAGTTCGCCGAGGCGGGCTGGATCCGCGAGTGGACTGGCGATAACAAGACAAGTGCGAGCGACGGAACCCTCAAGGTGCCGCTGGAGACCGCGACCTGGAAGGGCAAGCTCTACGCCGTCCCATACAACAGCAACACCCAGTTGCTCTGGTACCGCTCGGACCTCGTGCCGAATCCGCCGAAGACGTGGAACGAGATGATCGACATGTCGGTCGCTCTCGCCAAGCAGGGGAAGCCACATCTCATCGAAATCCAGGGTGCTCAGTACGAGGGCGCGGTCGTCTGGTTCAACACGTTGCTGGCCAGCGCCGGCGGGAGCGTGCTGAACGCGGATGCCACGAGCGTCACCCTCGGGCAGCCTGCGGTCGATGCGCTGACCGTCATGAAGCGGCTCGCCACCTCTCCGGCCGCGGACCCCTCCCTGTCGGTGCAGATGGAGGACGCGAACCGGCTGGCGATGGAGAGCGGCACGGCGGCCTTCGAGATCAACTACCCGTTCGTCTACCCCTCGATGAAGATGAACCAGCCGCAGCTGTTCAAGTCCTTCAAGTGGACGCTCTACCCCCGGGTGAAGGCGGATGAGCCGAGCCACGTGACGATCGGCGGCATCGACCTCGCCATCAGCGAATACTCGCCGCACCCCGGCTTGGCGTTCGAGGCGGCGCTGTGCCTGCGCAACCGGGAGAACCAGAAGGTCGCCGCGATCAAGGGTGGCCTCCCGCCCACGATCGCCGACCTCTACGACGACCCGTCGCTGCAGGAGAACTACCCATTCCGCAAGGACATCCGGACCTCGCTGGAGAACGCCAGCGTGCGGCCGAAGACGCCGGCGTACCAGAATTTGTCCATCGTGATCGGGCACACGGTGTCGCCGCCACGCGGCATCAACCCGACGAGCAGCGAGAAGTCGATGAGGGGCCAGCTCAAGGACGCCCTCGCGTCGAAGGGACTCATCCCGTGACCTTGGGCAGCATCGGGTTCCGCGCGGACACTCGAGGAGGGACCCGATGAGCCTCAACACGCAGGCTGTCGCGGCCGGGGAGGTCCAGACCGAAACCCAGGCCCCCCGGCGCCAGCTCTCCGAAGGGGCCCGGGCCGACCGCCGGCTCGGCTGGATGCTGTGCGCGCCGGCGGTCATCGTCATGATCGCGGTAACTGCCTACCCGATCGTGTACGCCGTCATTCTCTCGCTCCAGCGCTACGATCTGCGCTTCCCCGGCCAGGCCAAGTTCATCGGACTGGGCAACTACGCAGCGGTCCTGTCGTCGCCGTACTGGTGGCAGGCACTGAAAATCACACTGATCATCACCGTGATCTCGGTAATCTTCGAGTTCGTGCTCGGCATGCTGCTCGCGCTTCTCATGCACCGGACGATCTTCGGGCGCGGCACCGTACGCACCTCGATACTCGTGCCGTACGGAATCGTGACGGTCGTCGCAGCCTTCAGCTGGCAGTACGCCTGGACGCCGAGCACCGGCTACCTCGCCGCGGTCTTCGGCAACGGCGCTCCGCTCACGCACACCTTCCAGGCGCTCGCCATCATCATCCTGGCCGAGGTGTGGAAGACCACGCCGTTCATGGCGCTGCTCCTCCTGGCCGGGCTCGCGCTCGTGCCCGAGGACCTGCAGAAGGCCGGTCAGGTCGACGGGGCCACCGCATGGCAGCGCTTCACGCGGATCACGCTGCCGCTGATGAAGCCGGCCATCCTGGTGGCCCTCCTGTTCCGCACGCTCGACGCGTTCCGCATCTTCGACAACATCTTCGTGCTGACCAGCGGTGGCCAGAACACCGGCTCGGTCTCGATCCTCGGCTACGACAACCTGTTCACCGCACTCAACCTCGGGATCGGTTCCGCCATCTCCATCCTGATCTTCATCTGTGTCGCGATCATCGCGTTCCTGTTCATCAAGGGGTTCGGCGCTGCCGCGCCCGGCACGCAGGTGAAGCGCTGATGGCGGTGACCGCTAGGCAGCGGACCGGCTGGGGTGCGGCCAACACGATCGTCGTCATCCTGGCGCTGGTACCCGTGCTGTGGATCGTGTCGCTGTCCTTCAAGGACCCGGCCACCGTCACCGACGCCACGTTCTGGCCGAAGAAGTGGACGCTGGAGAACTACCGCGGCATCTTCAAGACCTCCGAGTTCACGCACGCACTGCTGAACTCGATCGGTATCGCGATCATCTCGACGCTTATCGCCGTTGTGCTCGCCTCGATGGCGGCGTACGCCGTCGCGCGCCTGGAGTTCCCTGGCAAGGGCCTGCTGATCGGCATGTCGCTGCTCATCGCCATGTTCCCGGCGATCTCGCTGGTGACGCCCCTGTTCAACATCGAGCGGGCGCTGCACCTGTTCGACACCTGGCCCGGCCTGATCATCCCGTACATCACGTTCGGCTTGCCGCTCGGCATCTACACGCTCTCCGCGTTCTTCCGGGAGATCCCGTGGGAGCTGGAGAAGGCCGCGAAGATGGACGGTGCCACCCCGTTTCAGGCCTTCACCAAGGTCATCGCGCCGCTCGCCGCGCCGGGCATGTTCACCACGGCGATCCTCGTCTTCATCTTCTGCTGGAACGACTTCCTCTTCGCGATCTCGCTGACGTCGACGACCAGAGCGCGGACCGTGCCGGCCGCGATCGGCTTCTTCACCGGCAGCTCGCAGTTCACCGCCCCGACCGGGTCCATCTCGGCGGCTGCTGTGATCATCACGATCCCGATCATCCTGTTCGTGCTGTTCTTCCAACGTCGCATCGTCGCCGGGCTCACGTCCGGCGCCGTCAAGGGTTAGGAGCCTCCCGGTGGCCGACATCGTCCTGGACCAGGTGACCAAGCGGTACCCGGACGGGTCGCTGGCGGTCGACAAGATCGACCTGGAGATCGCCGACGGCGAGTTCGTCATCCTCGTCGGACCGTCCGGCTGCGGGAAGTCCACGACGCTCAACATGATCGCCGGTCTGGAGGACATCTCCGAGGGAGAGCTGCGGATCGGCGGCCAGACCGTCAACAACAAGGCGCCCAAGGACCGCGACATCGCGATGGTGTTCCAGAGTTATGCGCTCTATCCGCACATGACCGTGCGGGAAAACATGGCGTTCGCCCTGAAGCTGGCCAAGACGCCGCAGGAGACCATTGACAAGAAGGTCAATGAAGCGGCCCGGGTGCTCGACCTCACTCAGCATCTCGACCGCAAGCCGGCGAACCTCTCCGGTGGGCAGCGACAGCGCGTGGCGATGGGTCGGGCGATCGTGCGCGACCCATCGGCCTTCCTCATGGACGAGCCGCTGTCCAACCTCGACGCCAAGCTGCGGGTGCAGATGCGCACCGAGGTGTCGCGGCTGCAGAAGCGCCTGGGTACGACGACCGTCTACGTCACCCACGATCAGACGGAGGCCATGACGCTGGGCGACCGGGTGGCGGTCATGCGCGGCGGCCTGCTCCAGCAGGTGGGGCCGCCGCAGGAGCTGTACAACTCCCCGGCGAACCTCTTCGTGGCCGGTTTCATCGGGTCGCCGGCGATGAACTTCATGCCGGCCACCCTGGAAGACGGCCGGCTGCGGACGAAGCTTGGCGACGTACCGCTCGATGACGAGATTCGGCGGGCGCTGGAGAAGGGAAGCGGGCGCGACGTCATCCTCGGCGTGCGGCCCGAGGACTTCGAGGACGCCGCCCTGGTTCCCGACGACGCGCGACGGTCCGGGGTCACCTTCCCGGCGTCGATCGACGTGGTGGAGTCGATGGGCTCCGACGTCTTCGCCTACTTCACGCTCGAGGGCGACCAGGCGACGAACTCCGAACTCGAGGAGCTGGCCCGGGACTCCGGACGCGCCGACACCGGTGTCAACGCCGACCAGGTAGTCGCCCGCCTCGACGCCGCGACGACCGTACGGGAAGGCGAGAACGCCGAACTGTGGGCCGACGTGCGGAAGATTCACGTGTTCGACCCGGGAAGCGGTAAGAGCCTGACCAGCGGTCGTCGTGGTGACGTGCCCGTACCCAGCGGCGGCTCGACCGCGGTCTAGCGGGCTGCGGAGGCCCGTTGGAGCGCTTCTCACTCCGGAAGGCCTCCCGGTCAGCGCTCGGGCTGACCGGCCAAGGAATCGTCCGAGGGACCGCCCGAGTGATCGTCCGAGGAGAACTCGGCGGACCACGTGCGGAAACAGGGTGAGAGTCGCTCGGACGATCACTCGGACAATCTTGATGCCTGTTGCCTTCACGCACCACGGCCGCTTCGCGGTCGAGGACACACGGGGCCTGTGCTCAGCCGATCTTCTCCCGAAGCCGGCGGATAACGTCGTCGTTCCAGTCGTGGGTGCGGATGAGGCGGTAGCGCTCACGGGCGACGCGGAGGTACGCCTCGGCCTGCGTGCCCGATCCGAGCAGGTGCGCCTCGCCCAGCATGCGCACCACCGGGGTGTACTCCTCCGCGAACCAGCGGGAGGCGACCTCCGCCCGGTCGAGGAACCGGTGCTCGTGCTGGAGGTACCGAAACCCCCAGGCCTCGACCGCCTCGCACAGCTCGGCGTACGACCAGGGATCACCAAAGGTGATCTTGGTACGGGCCTGCAGTGACAGCGGTACGCGGGCCAGGAAGATCCGTTCGTAGCTCTTGACGAGCAGGTCGCCGCGCCGCCGGATGCCCTTCGCGGGAAGCACTGTCTGCACGTCGGTGACGTAGGCGTCGATCGTGGTCTGTCCGGTCGCCAACGCGATCGACACGCGGTGATGCCCGTCCTTGACGAAGTGCAGGTCACCGATCCGATAGACGTCGATGGGCGGCATCGGCTCGCCGCGGCGCTGGGCCAGGGCGAGCCGTTCCCAGCGGGCACGTACCGTCGCGGACGTCGGCCGGAAGCGGCGGTCGAAGTCACGCCGGGAGTCGACGGTGCCGACGATGCTGTCCAACCGGATGGTCTTCAGGCCGAGGAAGCGCTCGCCCTTTCTCCCCAGGGCGTCGACGACCTCGTCGAAGGGCAGGATCAGGTTGACGTCGTCGGGTTCGCGGCGCAGCCGTTGCGCCAGCCGGGCGAGCACCTGGTGTCGCCGGGCCCGCAGGAAGTCGTTCTCCACATCCGCACGGGGAAAGCCCGTCTCCATCGGCACGGGACCCGGTATATACCGTCGGCGCTGCCGGCGCGGAATCGGTCAGCGCGCTACCGGAGTGGTGACGTTGAGCCCGCGCAGGCGCAGCGCGGCCTCCACCCGGAAGATTTCCGAGGTCGGCACCTGCCCGCCCCGGCGATGGGGCGGCGGCACGTCCAGCGCCTGACACGCGGCGTGCAGCGCGTCGACGTAGGCCGCGCGCAGGGCCGAGATCCGGACGCGTCTGCCCGGTCCCGGCAACCGGGTCTCATAGTCGGCCAGTTGCCGGTGCAGGCGTCGTACGTCTTCGGCCAATCGCTCGATCGGTTGCATCGCCAGGAGGTGCGAACGATGCCGGGCACGCCACCATCGCAGCACCCGCGGCACCGCGAGCACGCTGTAACCGAGCAGCGTCGGCAGCAGCATGACCGCGGCGAGCTCGACGACGTTGCGCACCCGCTCAGTGTCGTCCCTTCCCGGGGCGGGCTCAAGAGTTCGCCGACGGTCGTCGGAGCCGGCGGCGCAGGCGCCGGGGCAGGCGGCGGAGGACGACGGTCGCCAGTTCGGCCGACCGAATCGTGTTCAGCCGTCGCCCCAGCAGGGTGGAGGGCTCTGGCCCCAGGAAGTAGCTTGCCATGATCGTTCCGACGACGGCGTCGCTGGCCGCGTTGACGGGCAGCACCGGCTCCATAGGTGCGACCTCGGCCGATCCGACCGCGGTCTCGGGGATGGCGCCCAGGATCGAGATGTCGCCGACGACGCGTACGCCGAGCGCCACGATCCGCTCGGCCGCCGCGGCACCGATCGCCGCCGCTCGTTCGAGCGCCCACGTCGGCGTCGTGATCTGCGGCTCGTCCGGTCCCGGCGAGCGGGTCGCCTGCAGGTGCGCGACGAGGCCCTCCCGTACGACGTCCCGGTAGAGGTCGTCGGACCAGCCCTGACGCTTGAACTCGATGTTCAGCTGGCGTACCAGCTCGATCTCGCCGAGGGTGAGCGACCGATTCGTCATTCCGTGCTCCGGGGCGAGCAGGCCCGGCGGAACGCCGAGGAGCCGCTCGAAGGTGCGCATGAGCTCGAGCCGGTCGGACTCGTCCACCACAACCACCGTCAGGTTCTGCGGGCCGACGATCGTCGCCCAGCGGTCCACCAGCACGTCGTGGCGGTGGCGCTGCCAAAAGGTCGTGGTCGGCTCGACGTACGGCGGCTTGTTCAGCATCGCGTCGAGCCAGTCCTGGTAGGACAGGCGCAGCTTGTTGCGCACGTACTGCTGCCACGCCGACGGCAGGATCTTGGCAAGCGGGCGCAGCGTGACGACGACGTGCACCCGTTGACCGCCCAGCTCCTCGACGATCCTGCGGGCGGTTGCCGGATCGGCGTCGTCGAAGAACTCGCTGCTCACGACGACGCGCCGGTCCTCGGCGGCCGCGACCTGCTCGACCAGTCGGTTCCAGTGCGGCATGGAAGCCTGCGGGTCGCCGTAGAGGCCCTTGCCACCGGTCACGGCGAGTGCCGCCATCATGTGCTGGCGTTCACGTCCGGCGTAGACGACGCCGTGCTCGGCGAGGGCGCTTCGCGCCTGGAGCAACGCGCCTTGGATGGCCGTGGTGCCGGTCTTGTGCGGACCGATGTGGAGGAGTACGGCGCGCTGTGGCAGCAGCAGGTCGCTTCCAGGCACTGAGCCTCCACGTTGCGGGTATCGCGCTGCGGTACCGCGCTATCGCAGGAAAGCGTCCAGGGTGATCGGCAGGTCGCGGACCCGGACGCCGGTCGCGTGGTAGGCGGCGTTCGCCACGGCCGCGGCGGTGCCCACGATACCGAGCTCCCCGATGCCCTTCGACCCCATCGGGTTGACGTAGGGGTCGTCCTCGTCGAGCCAGATCGCCTCGACCGAACCGACGTCGGCGTTCGTGGCGATGTGGTACTCGGCGAAGTCGTGGTTGGCCACCTGGCCGAGGTTGCGGTCCATGACGCTGTGCTCGTGCAGGGCCATGGACAGCCCCATGGTCATTCCGCCGATCAGCTGAGACCGCCCAGTCTTGGCGTTGATGATGCGGCCGACGCCGAACACGCCCAGCAGTCGCGGCACCCGAACCTCGCCGGTGTCCTCGTGCACCCGCACCTCGGCGAACTGAGCGCCGAAGCTGTGCATCGAGAAGCGCTCGGCGTCCGGGTTGGGCGGCAGCTCACCGGTGACCTCGAGCCCCGACGCCGGCACCGAGCCACCGTACTCGTCGCTGAGCCGGGCCCGCAGCTTGCCGGCCGCGTCGACGATCGCCGACCCCCAGCAGGTGATGCCGGACGAGCCACCGGCCACCGACGCCATGGGCAGCGCGGTGTCGCCGATCTGCAGCGCGATGTCGTCGACCGAAACCTCGAGTGCGTCGGCCGCGATCTGCGTCAACGTCGTCCAGGTGCCGGTACCGATGTCGGCGGCGCCGATCAGTACGGCGTACCGCCCGCCCGGCTCGACCCGGATCGTCGCCTTCGATCCGGGGATCCGGTGCACGGGGTACGTCGACGCGGCCACCCCCGTGCCGATCCGCCAGCCCTGCTCTCGGCGGGTTCCGGGCGCCGGATCGCGGTCCGCCCAGCCGAAGCGGCTGGCGCCTTCCCGCAGGCAGGCGACGAGGTTGCGGCTGGAGAACGGCTGGCCGGTCTCCGGGTCGACCGCCGGCTCGTTACGGATGCGTAGCTCGACCGGGTCGAGGCCGCAAGCGACCGCCAGCTCGTCCATGGCGACCTCGGGCCCGAACATGCCAGGGCACTCTCCGGGCGCCCGCATCCAGGTCGGCACCGGCACGTCGAGCGCGGCCAGCCGGTGGCTGGTACGCCGGTTCGGCGCGGCGTACATCTTCCGGGTCGACACCGCCGTCTGCTCGGCGAACTCCTTGATCCGCGAGGTCTGCTCGATGACGTCGTGCACGATCGCGGTGAGCTGGCCGTCGCGGTCGGCGGCGAGCCGGACCCGCTGGATCGTCGGCGTCCGGTAGCCGACCAGGAAGAACATCTGCTGGCGGGTGAGGGCCAGTTTCACCGCCCGTCCGGTGAGCTTGGCGGCCATCGCCGCGAGGATCACATGCGGGTGGCCGTAGCCCTTCGACCCGAACCCGCCCCCGACGTGCGGGCAGATCACGTGCACTCGTTCGGTGTCGAGGCCCAGCACCGGTGCCACCGACCTGCGCAGGGCGTGTACCCCCTGAGTGGACTCGTAGAGGGTGAGCCCCTGCTCGTCCCAGATAGCCACCGTGGTGTGCGGTTCCATCGGGTTGTTGTGGTACATGGCGGTCGTGTAGGTCTCGTCGAGCGTCACGGCCGCCGACGCCAACGCGCCGTCGACGTCCCCGTCGGCCGTGTCGGTCTCGAGCCCGGGGTTGACTTTCTCCGGCTTGTAGAGGTCGTCGCGGTCGGCGCGCAGGTCGACGTCGTGCGGGTGTTCCTCGTACTGCACCCGCACCAGGCCGGCCGCGTGGCGAGCGATCTCAGAGGTCTCGGCGACGACGCCGCCGATGAACTGGCCGCGGTAGGCGACCGCGTCGGACTGCAGGATGGCCAGCTCCGCGTCGTCGGTCGAGGCGAGCCGTGGTGCGTTCTCGTGCGTGAGCACGGCGAGCACGCCCGGCTCCTTCTCGGCCGCGCCGGTGTCGATCCGCGTGATCCGGCCGGCGGCGATCGTGGCCTGCACGGGATAGAGGTACGCCGGTTCGCCCACCGGCTGCTCGAAGGCGTAACGGGCAGCGCCGGTCACCTTGTCCGGACCGTCGAGCCGACTGAGCGGGGCGCCGATCGCGCGCGGGACCAGCCTGGTATCCACAGCGGTCATCGGAGCTCTCCGGTGAGGTCGAGCAGCGTACTGACGACGGTGTTGCGGGCGAGCGGCACCTTGAAGGCGTTGCCAGGTAACGGTTGCGCCGCCGAGAGCTCGGCGTCGATGGCCCGCCGGAAGCTCGCCTCGGTGGCCGGTGCGCCGCGCAGTGCCTCCTCCGCCCGCCGCGCCCGCCACGGCGCGTGCGCGACACCGCCCAGCGCGATGCGTACGTCGCGCACGTCGCCGTCGGCGACGTCTAGGGCAGCCGCCACCGAGATCAGCGCAAACGCGTAGGAGGCCCGATCTCGGACCTTTCGGTAGCGCGACCGGGCCGCGAACGGCATCGCGGGAAGGTCAACTGCCGTGATCAGCTCGCCGTGGCCGAGCACGGTGTCGCGCTGCGGCTCATCGGCCGGCAGCCGGTAGAACTCGGCCAGCGGGATCCCGCGCTCGCCATCCGGGCCCTGCACCCGCACCACCGCGTCGAGGGCGGCCAGCGCGACCGCCATGTCGGAGGGGTGGGTCGCGATGCAGGCCGGGGAGGCGCCGAGGATCGCCATGTAGCGCTGGTAACCCTCGCGCGCCGAGCAGCCCGATCCCGGCTCCCGCTTGTTGCATGGGGTGGAGACGTCCTGAAAGTAGACACAGCGGGTGCGCTGCAGCAGGTTGCCGCCGGTGGTGGCGAGGTTGCGGAGTTGCCCGGACGCGCCGGAGAGCAGCGCCTGTGCCAGCACCGGGTAGCGCCCGCGAATCGTCGCGTCCGCGGCGAGGTCACTATTGCGTACCGCCGCGCCGATCCGGACTCCCCCGTCCGGGGTCGCCTCCACCCGGTCGAACCGCAGTCTGGCGACATCGACGAGCAGGTCGGGAGTGGCCACGCCCAACTTCATCAGGTCGACCAGGTTGGTCCCGCCGCCGAGGAATGCGGCGTTGGGACTCCCGACCAGGGTCGCGACGGCGCTGGCCGCGTCACGGGCGCGCTCGTACCGGAAGGGGTTCACCTCGCCACCGCCGCGATCGCCGGCACGATGTTGACGTACGCCGCGCATCGGCAGAGGTTGCCGCTCATCCTTTCCCGGATCTCGTCGTCGTCGAGGGCGACCGACGCGGTCAGGTCGGCGGTCACCGCGCTCGGCCAGCCGTCGTCGACCTCGCTGAGCATCCCGACCGCCGAACAGATCTGCCCGGGGGTGCAGTAGCCGCATTGGAAGGCGTCGTGGTCGATGAACGACTGTTGCAACGGATGCAGCTGCCCGCCGTCCGCGAGCCCCTCGACCGTGGTGACGTCCGCGTCGTCGTGCGCGACGGCCAACGCCAGACAGCTGTTCACCCGTCGCCCGTCGAGCAGCACCGTGCACGCGCCGCATTGACCGTGGTCGCAACCCTTCTTGGAGCCGGTGAGCCCCAGCCGCTCGCGTAGCGCGTCCAGCAGTGTGGTCCGCGTGTCGACGGTCAGCGTTCGCACTACTCCGTTGACCCGCAGCTCGATGTCGACGTTCACCTTCCGGCCCCTCTCAGTACCTAGCCCGTCTCAGTACCTAGCCCGGCGCTAGCCCATCGGCGGGACGGCGCCGATCTGCTGCAGGATGGCGAGCTGGTCAGAGCTGCCCCAGCGCTCCACCATCCTGCCGTCGGAGAACCGGGCGATCTGCATGCCGCGTACGTCGATCGCCTTGCCGGTGGGCTTGATCCCCATGAACGGCCCGTCCTGGGTGCCGGTCGCGCGATAGGCCAACGCGATGTTCTCGTTGTCGGCCACCAGGTGGTCGACGGCCACGCTCAGGTCCGGAAAGGCGGCCCGGAAGGTCGTCCAGAAGTCCTTGAAGCCGGCCAAACCTGGTCCCTGGTCGGGGGCCGGGTCGTGGTCGACGAAGTCGGCGGCGACGAGCTCGTCGAGGGCGTCGATGTCACCCTTGTTGACGACCTCGGCGCCGAAGCGGTCCTGGGTGGCGAGGCTCTGGTCGCGGGACAAGGCGGTTCCCTTCGTCGGAACGGGATCGGTCGGAAACGGGATCGGTCGAACACGATCGTTCGGAACAGGATTGTTGGGTGCTCGCCGACCGCCCTGCCCGTGACGTCACGACGGCAAACGGCCATGCGCCCCAGCGGGGTAGGTTGCCGCAGCGCGGTGGACCAGGTTGACGAGGAGGCTGCCGCGAGTATCTCGATTCCACGCTCTCCTGATGGTCTCAGGGCCACCATGAAGATCGTCCGAGTGATCCTCCGAGGAACTTCCACCCTGTTTCCGCAGGTGGTCAATGCAGATCTCCTCGGACGATCACTCGGACGATCCACCCGGGCTCAGGCCAGGTAGCCCCATGCCGCGGCCAGCTCCCGCAGCTCGGCGGGGATCTCGGACGCCGCGGGGAGCGGCCGGGCCGGTTGCACACGGCCCGAGCGAATCTTGTCGCCGAAGTCGCCGATCCCGACCCGAAAGCCGCTGTTGTCCTTGTGCGCGCCGTACTCGAGCATGGTCGGTTCCCACGCCACCCCCAGGAACCGGCAGACCGCCTGGGTGACGTCCGCTGCGTCCGCCGCTAGGTCCTCGTAGCGGACCGTGAGGCCGGGTAGGGCGCTCCGCGCCGCATCGATCGGGCGGCACAGGTCACGGGTGTAGCTGTACAGCGTCTCTTTGGGCCGGTCCGGTTTGTCCTCCTCGATCGACTGCGCGACCGACGCGGGGTGGCGGATCAGGAAGATGAAGCGGGCGGCGGGCCATGCCTTCGCCAGGCGCTCCCACACGGCACCGTTGCCGGGTGTCTTGTCGACGAGGATCCGCTTGCCGCTGCGCTGCAGTTCGCGGTGCATGACGCGGTCCCACAGCAAGTGCTCGAGCTCCGGGACGTCGAGCCCGAGCCGACGGACAGCCAAGTCGGCGTAGCTGCGGTCGATGCGCACCCGCAGGGTGCGCAGGTGCATCTCGTGTGGCGCACGGATCTGCGAGTGGGTGTTCAGCAGCACCCGCAGCAGCGTCGAGCCCGAGCGCGGCGGGCAGAGCAGGAAGACGGGCGAGGCCACCAGCCGGTCCACGCCGTACGGCGTGGACCATGCGTACCGGACGGTGTGTCGATAGCTGTCGAGTCGCCCCCGCACTCGTGACACTCGGCGGATGCCGGCGACCGCCTTGTGCTGCCAGTCGTCCGGCCTCACGGCTGCCCGATACCTGCTGCGTCGTCGACGTGCGGGTTGCCAGACTGCAGCTCCGCCTCGCCGCCCTCGTCGCGCAACCGGTCGCGGGAGCGTTCGATCTCGCGCTCGGCGTCGTCGCGGCCGACCCAGGTCGCCCCCTCCACCGACTTGCCCGGCTCGAGGTCCTTGTAGACGGTGAAGAAGTGCTCGATCTCGAGCCGCTCGAACTCCGGCAGGTGGCGGATGTCGCGAAGGTGCTCCAGGCGCGGGTCGGCCGCGGGCACGCACAGCACCTTGTCGTCCCCGCCCTTCTCGTCCTTCATCCGATACATGCCGATCGCCCGGCAGAGAATGAGACAGCCCGGAAACGTCGGCTCCTCCAGGAGCACGAGCGCGTCGAGCGGGTCGCCGTCCTCACCGAGGGTGTCCTCGACGTAGCCGTAGTCGGCCGGGTAGCGGGTCGCCGTGAACAGCATCCGGTCCAGCCGGATCCGCCCGGAGTGGTGGTCCATCTCGTACTTGTTGCGCTGCCCCTTCGGGATCTCGATCGTGACGTCGAACTCCACGAAGACCTCCCGCTGTCGGCTGCCTTGGCGGCTAGTGTCCCCTGTCGGAGCCGACGGCGGAAACGGGAGGTCCGGTGAACCCGCTGCGGACACCCTTCCCGCTCGCCCTCGTCACGGCCCTCCTCGTTGCGATGCTCGCCGAACTCGGCGTCGTCCTGGTCGGGCCGTCGGGTTCCACTGGAGCGGCGGCCGGCGCCGTGCCCTCGCCATCGACCTCCGCGCACCGGCCAATCTTCGCGCCGGCCCGGACTCCGGTGCTCGGGATGCCGTCTCGCCGGGCCGTACCGACAGCGGGAGCGCTCGGCAGCGCCCTGAGCGGGCCGAGCAGCGTCGGCTCCTTGGGCGGCCGCCTCGCCGGGGTCGTCGTCGACGCGGCGCGTGGACGCGTGCTCTACGCCGTACGCGCCGGGCAGTTGGTGCCTCCCGCGTCCACGGCGAAGATCGCGACGGCCGTAGCCGCGCTGCAGGTGCTGGACCCGGCGACTCGGCTCACGACGACCGCCGTCCGGGGCCGCGGTGCTCAAGTGATCCTCGTCGGCGGTGGGGACCCGGCTCTCGCCTCCGCGGCGGCGCTCCGGCACGACCGGCGGCTCGCGTCGATCGACGCGCTGGCCGCGGCCACTGCCCGGGCGCTGCGACGAGCCCGGTTGCGAACCGTCCGCCTCGGCTTCGACACAGGTCGGTATGCCGGCCCCAGCACGGCTCCGGGCTGGAAGCCCGGATATCTCACCGACGGCGACGTCGCCCGGATCAGCCCGCTCATGGTCGACGGCGGACGCGTCCGGCCGCGTCAGCCACAGCGCTACGACGACCCGGCGGCGGCAGCAGCGCAGGCGTTCGCCGGGCGACTCGCGCGGTACGGCATCCGGGTCGCCGGGCCGCAGCGGCCGGCGCACGCCCAGGCCGGGGCCCGCGTGCTGGCGCTCGTGCGGTCACCACCGATCGGCGAGCTGGTCGAGGGCATGCTCACGACGAGCGACAACAACATGGCCGAGGCGCTCGCCCGGGAGGTCGCCGGGCACTACCGGCTGCCGCGGTCGTTCGCCGGTGGGGTGGCCGGCGTACGACGTGCCGTGGCGGCAGCGGGCATCCATCCGGCGGGGCTGCGGCTGGTGGACGGCAGTGGACTGTCGACTCTTGGCCGGGCGCAACCGCGCGCGATCGCCGCCCTGCTCGGTGCGGCCGTCCGGCAGCCGCGTTTGCGTGAGGTGCTGACCGGACTGCCGGTCGCCGGCCTCACCGGCACGCTGGCGACCCGCTTCCGCCGGGTCCCGGCGTCGAGTGCCGCGGGCGTCGTACGAGCCAAGACGGGCACCCTCAACAGCGTCAACGCGCTGGCCGGCGCGGTGCTCGACCGCGACGGCGCGCTGTTGACATTCGCGTTCCTGGCTCCCGGCGCGGCCCCGCGGTCGCGTGTTCAGCGGGCGCTCGACCGGTTGGCGGCGACGCTTGCCGGTTGTGGCTGCCGGTGACGTCCGCGCGACGACGTACGGTGGCTTCATGGCTTCGTCCACCATGAGACTCATCGACTGGGACCTCGCCGTCGTCACGGCGACCCGTGTGGTGCGGCCCGGCCCGACCGTCTCCTACCAGGAAGCGGCGGACGTCGTCGCGCAGCTCCGCGAGCTTGCCGGGCAGGCCGAGGAACACGTCCGGACGTTCACCGGGCTCGCGGTGGAGCGTCAGCACGAGCCGGTGGCCGTCGTCGACCGGCCCGGCTGGGTCCGCTCGGCGATCGGCGGCTTCCGTTTCCTCATGGGGCCGCTGGAGGAGCGACTGCTGGAGCGGCGCGGCACCGGGCTCGGCGCCAACCTCGCGACGGCGGTGGGGGCCCGAGTGACCGGCGCCCAGGTCGGCGCGATTCTGTCCTACCTTGCCAGCCGAGTCCTCGGCCAGTACGAGGTTTTCCTGCCGCCCGACGAGGGCGAGGGCCGGCTCACGCTGGTCGCGCCCAACGTCGTCCAGGTGGAGCGGCAGCTCGGCGTCGACCCGCACGACTTCCGGCTGTGGGTGTGCCTGCACGAGGTCACTCACCGGACGCAGTTCACCGCGGTGCCGTGGCTCAAGGACCACATGCACTCGGAGATCGCCGCGTTCATCGACGCCAGCGACCTCGACCCGGCGGCCGTGCTCGGTCGTCTTCGCGCCGCGGCCGGTGCGGTCGCCGCCGCTGCGCGCGGCCGTTCGGAGGTGTCGCTGCTCGAGGCGGTGCAGACGCCCGAGCCGCGGGCGGTGCGGGCTGGGTTGACCGCCGTGATGAGCCTCGTCGAGGGGCACGGCGAGTTCGTCATGGACGGCGTCGGCCCCGAGATCGTGCCGAGCGTTGCGGAGATCCGGCGCAAGTTCGACTCACGCCGTCACGAGGTCGGCTCTGTCGACCGGGTGATCCGGCGGTTGCTCGGGTTGGACCTGAAGATGCGCCAGTACGCCGAGGGCGAGCGCTTCGTGCGTGCGGTCGTGGCCGCGGTCGGGATGCCCGGCTTCAACGCGGTCTGGACGTCGCCGCAGACGCTGCCGACCCGAGACGAGATCCGGAGGCCCGCGGCCTGGGTGGACCGCATCCACGGCGCCCAGAAGACGATCCCCGCCTAACCGCCGGCGTATGGGCCCCGACCCCGCGGTGGCCGCCTGCCGACTCGCTGTCCGGCGGTCCGTCGCCGACCTGCCGGCCGGCGCGCTCGTGCTGGTCGCGTGCAGCGGCGGCGCCGACTCACTCGCCCTCGCCGCCGCAGCGCTCTGGATCGCCCGTCGAACCCGCCTGCACGTCGGGGTCGTCACCGTCGACCACCGCCTGCAGGACGGGTCGGGTGAGCGGGCGGCGGGCGTCGCGGGCTGGGCGCGCGAGTGCGGAGCGGTCCCCGCCGAGGTGCTGGCGATCGAGCTGGGAACGACCGGTGGCCCGGAGGCCGCCGCGCGTTCGGGCCGCTACGCGGCCCTCGACGCCGCGGCCGAGCGGCACGCCGCCGCCGCCGTCCTGCTGGGCCACACGCTCGACGACCAAGCGGAGACGGTGCTGCTGGGGCTGGCCCGCGGTTCGGGGAGCCGCTCGCTGGCCGGCATGGCGCGGACCCGGGGCGGCTACCGGCGACCGTTCCTGGCGATACCCCGGTCGGTTCCCGAGGCAGCCTGTGCCGCGCTGCGGCTGAATCCGTGGCGCGATCCGCACAACGCCGACTCGTCGTACGCGCGGGCACGGGTGCGCGCCGAGGCGCTACCGGCACTCGAGCGGTCGCTCGGCCCAGGGATCGCGCCGGCGCTCGCCCGGACCGCCGACCTGCTGCGGGCCGATGCGGACGCCCTCGACGGCTGGGCGGCCAACGCACTGCTCGCCGCGCGGTGCCCGGACGGACTCGACGTCGCCGAGCTGGCCGGCCTGCCGGCGGCGATCCGGTCGCGCGTGCTGCGCCGAGCAGCCGTCGCCGCCGGCGTGCCGGCCGGGCGACTGACCGCCCGGCACGTCGCCGACATGGCCGCCCTGGTCACCGACTGGCGTGGCAAGGGACCGGTCAGCCTGCCCTCGTCGTACGAGGCGAGGCGGCAGTGTGGTTTCCTGCGGCTCTCCGACCGCAGACCGGCCGGGCCGGATCCCGAGGAGCGCTGAGCCGTGCTCGACGACGACATCGAGTCCGTCCTGATCTCCGAGAAGGAGATCTCGACGAAGATCGAGGAGCTCGCCGCCGCGATCGACGCCGACTACGGCCACCGGGAGCCCGGCCACGAGCTCGTGCTCGTCGGGGTGCTCAAGGGCGCCGGCATCATGATGGCCGATCTGGCCAGGGCGATGCGGACGCCGGTCACGCTGGAGTACATGGCCGTCTCGTCGTACGGCTCGTCCACCTCGTCCTCCGGTGTCGTGCGCATCCTCAAGGACCTCGACAAGGACATCACCGGCGCCGACGTCCTCGTCGTTGAGGACGTCATCGACTCCGGGTTGACGCTGTCTTGGCTGTTGCGCAATCTCCGCGCCCGCAACCCGGCCTCCATCGAGGTCACCGCGCTGCTGCGCAAGCCGGACGCGATCCAGGTCGACGTGCCCGTCCGCTACATGGGCTTCGACATCCCCAACGTCTTCGTGGTCGGCTACGGCCTCGACTACGCGCAGCGCTACCGGCAGCTGCCCTACGTCGGAACGCTGCGCGCCGACATCTACTCCTGACCCCTGCTCCTGACCTCGCCGTCGTTCCCGTACCGCCGGGAATGGGCCAGTTCCAGCCGCGGTTTTCCTATCCACAAGGTGTAGGTCCGCGGCTGCGCCGCCGGTAAACGGCGGTGTACCGTCAGTGGACGAGGCTCCTCGTGCCGCGTCCGTCCGGACGACGGAAATCTGACAGGTCGGCGGGAGGGACGGAGCGCCCCCGCGGCGCTCCGCGAGGATGGCGATGAGGCGATACTTCCGGGGTCCGTTCGTATGGGTGGCCCTCGTGATCATTGTCGTGTTCGGGCTCAGCCAGATGCTCGGATCCAACGGCGGCTACGAGAGCACCGACCTGTCCAAGGTCGAGTCCCTGCTCTCCACCAAATCGGTGAGCAGCGTCAGCATCAAGGACAAAGAGCAGCAGGTCCAGATCGTGACGAGGGACGGCAAGAAGCTGTCCGCGTCGTTTCCAACCGACTACCAGTCGAAGCTCGTCCAGGAGTCCAAGGACGCCAACGTCGATAAGTACGCGACGACCGTCAGTCACGAAAACCCGCTGCTCTCCCTGCTGATCGGTCTGCTGCCCATCGCGCTCGTCGTGTTCCTGCTGCTGTTCTTCATGAACCAGATGCAGGGCGGCGGCTCTCGAGTCATGAGCTTCGGCAAGTCCAAGGCGAAGCTCGTGAGCAAGGACATGCCGAAGACGACGTTCGCCGATGTGGCCGGCGTCGACGAGGCCATCGAGGAGCTTCAGGAGATCAAGGACTTCCTGGAGAACCCGGCGAAGTTCCAGGCGATCGGGGCGAAGATTCCGAAGGGTGTGCTGCTCTACGGCCCGCCCGGCACCGGAAAGACGCTGTTGGCTCGGGCGGTCGCCGGCGAGGCGGGCGTCCCCTTCTACTCGATCTCCGGCTCGGACTTCGTCGAGATGTTCGTCGGCGTCGGCGCCAGCCGGGTCCGTGACCTGTTCGAGCAGGCCAAGGCAAACGCACCGGCCATCGTCTTCATCGACGAGATCGACGCGGTGGGCCGACACCGTGGCGCCGGCCTCGGCGGCGGCCACGACGAGCGGGAGCAGACGCTCAACCAGCTACTCGTCGAGATGGACGGCTTCGACGCCAAGACCGGCGTCATCCTGATCGCCGCGACCAACCGGCCGGACATCCTCGACCCGGCGCTGCTGCGCCCGGGCCGCTTCGACCGCCAGATCGTCGTCGACCGACCGGACCTCGAGGGTCGCAAGGGGATCCTGCGGGTGCACGCCCGTGGCAAGCCGTTCGCGCCGGACGTCGACCTCGACGTCATCGCCCGGCGTACCCCCGGTTTCACCGGTGCCGACCTCGCCAACGTCATCAACGAGGCGGCGCTGCTCACCGCTCGCAGCAACGAGAAGCTGGTGACGATGGCGATGCTCGAGGAGAGCATCGACCGGGTCATGGCCGGCCCCGAGCGCAAGAGCCGGGTCATGTCCGAGAAGGAAAAGAAGATCATCGCGTACCACGAGGGCGGCCACGCCCTCGTCGCGCATGCCCTGCCCAACAGCGACCCCGTGCACAAGGTGACGATCCTGCCGCGGGGGCGCGCGCTGGGCTACACGATGACACTGCCGACCGAGGACAAGTTCCTGGTGACACGCAGCGAGCTCATCGACCAGCTCGCCATGCTGCTCGGCGGCCGCACCGCCGAGGAGCTCGTCTTCCACGAGCCGACGACCGGCGCCTCCAACGACATCGAGAAGGCCTCGGGCATCGCCAGGGCGATGGTCACGCAGTACGGCATGAGCGACCGGCTGGGCGCGCTCAAGTTCGGTCAGGACAACGGTGAGGTCTTCCTCGGCCGCGACATGGGTCACCAGCGCGACTACTCGGAGGACGTCGCCGCCCAGATCGACGGGGAGGTCCGCCAGCTCATCGAGGCCGCGCACGACGAAGCATGGGAGATCCTGGTCGAGTACCGGGACGTCCTCGACGACCTCGTCGTCCGGCTGATGGACAAGGAGACCCTCTCCCGCGACGAGGTGCTCTCGGTCTTCGCGCCGATCGACAAGCGGCCGAGCCGCGGCTCCTACACCGGCTGGGGCAAGCGACTGCCGTCGGAGAAGCCGCCGATCCTCACCGCGCGGGAGCTCGCGCTGCTCGGACCGAAGGACGTCGACGGCCTCGCCAACGGCTCGAACGGCGCCGGCAGCGCCCGGCGGCCCTCGCCCGAGTCCTCCGCCGGCCCCGAGCCGCACTGACCGGGCGGTGACGCCGCCGCCGGGTTTCGACCAGGCTCGGGCCGAGGCCGCCGTACGCGAGCTGCTGCTCGCGGTGGGCGAGGACCCGGAGCGGGAGGGGCTGCGTGGCACCCCGGCCCGCGTCGCCCGGATGTACGCCGAAGCCTTCGCCGGTCTCGGTCGCGACCCCCGCGAACTGCTGTCGACCCTGTTCGATGCCGGCCACGACGAGATGGTCATCGTCAAGGACATCGAGCTGTACAGCATGTGCGAGCACCATCTGGTGCCGTTTCACGGCGTCGCTTCCGTGGGCTACATCCCGAACCGCAACGGCCAGATCACCGGCCTGTCGAAGCTGGCCCGGCTGGTCGACCTCTACGCACGTCGTCCGCAGGTGCAGGAACGGCTCACGGGTGAGGTGGCCGACGCGCTCGTCACCTCTCTCCAGCCGCGCGGGGTGATCGTCGTCGTCGACGCGGAGCACCTGTGCATGGCGATGCGCGGGGTCCGCAAACCGGGATCGCGCACCGTCACGTCTGCGGTCCGCGGGCTCCTCCGCAGCTCGGCGTCCACGCGTGCCGAGGCGATGAGCCTCATCCTCGGCCGGTGACGGGTCGCCGGGCATAGGTCGCTCCGCACATAGGGTGGCCGGTCATGGACGTGCGTGGGCTGCCCGACCTCGCCCGCTGCGTCGTCATGGGCGTGCTCAACGTCACGCCGGACTCATTCTCCGACGGCGGGGCGTGGGCTGACGCCGACGCGGCGACCAAGCACGGCCTCGCCATGATCGCCGACGGTGCCGACCTCGTCGACGTAGGCGGGGAGTCGACCCGGCCGGGTGCTGTCCGCATCGACGAGGCCGAGGAGAAGCGGCGGGTCCTGCCGGTCGTCGCCGCGCTCGCCGCGGCCGGCGGAATCGTCAGCATCGACACGACGCGCGCGCCGGTCGCGGCGGCGGCGCTCGACGCTGGCGCGCGGATGGTCAACGACGTGAGCGGCGGGCTTGCGGACCCGGCGATGCCGCGGCTCGTCGCGCAGACCGGCGTGCCGTACGTCGTCATGCACTGGCGCGGACCCAGTGCGCACATGCAGTCGCTCGCGACGTACGACGACGTGGTCGCCGACGTGCTGGCCGAACTCGCCGCCCAGCTGCATCTCCTCGTCGAGGCGGGGGTCGATGCAGACCAGGTCGTCCTCGATCCCGGCCTCGGCTTCGCGAAGACAGCCGAGCACAACTGGGCGCTCCTCGGCGCCCTGTCGAGGCTGGGCGAGCTGGGCCGGCCGGTGCTGATCGGGCCGTCCCGCAAGGCGTTCCTCGGCCGGCTGCTCGGCACGGCAGCCGCCCCCCGGCCGGCCGGCGACCGCGACGACGCCACCGCGGCGATCACGGCGATCGCAGCGGTGGAGGGTGTGTGGGGCGTCCGGGTACACGACGTACGAGCGAGCGCCGACGCGGTGCGGGTGGCCGCGGCGATCCGGGCCCCGTGGTGAGCCGGGCCGCCGTCACGGGCCGGGCGGCTGTCACGAACGGCGCGGCGCCGTGAGCCCGGTGGAGGAGGCCGTCGCCGAGGCGAACGCGGAGCTCTACTCCGCCTTCGAGGCCGCAGACCTCGACCGGATGGAGGCGATCTGGGACGACGACCACGACGCGCCGGTGGCCTGCGTTCATCCCGGCTGGCCGATGCTGCGCGGGCGGGCTCGGGTGCTGCGGTCCTGGGCAGTGATCATGGCAAACACGTCGTACATCCAGTTCGTGCTCACCGACGTCGCCGTTTCGGTGACTGGGGACGTCGCCGTCGTCACCTGCGACGAGAACATCCTGACCAGCGCCGAACCGGGTGATGGCGCCCAGGTCAGCGCGACCAACGTGTTCCGCCGGCGGGACAGCGGCTGGCGGCTGTGGTTGCACCACGGCTCGCCGGTGCTCGCCCCCGAGGGTCCGGTGCCGGAGGAGCTGCCGTGACCGTCGGGGACCGGATCAGGGTGACCGGCCTCGTCGCGTTCGGACGGCACGGGGTGCTGGCCGAGGAGCGTGAGCGAGGGCAGCGCTTCGTCGTCGACGCCTCGCTCACCCTCGACACCCGGGCCGCCGCGGCCAGCGGCGACCTCGCCGAGACCGTCGACTACGGCGTACTGGCGCGGCGACTGGCCGACGTCGTGGAGGGCGAGCCGGTCGACCTTCTGGAGACGCTCGCCGCCCGGCTGGTCGACGTCTGTCTCGCCGACCCCCGGGTCGAGCAGGCGGAGGTCACCGTGCACAAGCCGACGGCGCCGATGCCCGTCCCAGTCGACGACGTGTCGGTCACGATCGTCCGGCGGCGCCCGTGACGGCGCTCGTGTTGGCCCTCGGCTCGAACCTCGGCGACCGGCTGGCGCACCTGCAGTCCGCTGTCGACCTGCTGGCGGCGGCGCTGACCGACGTGCGGGTCAGTCCGGTCTACGAGACCGATCCGGTCGGCGGTCCCGCGCAGGACGACTACCTCAACGCGGTCGTCGTCGCCACGGCGCCGCCCGGCCTCGACCCACTCGCGCTGGCGCAGCGCGCGGAGGCCGCCCGTGGCCGCCGGCGCGATGTTGCCTGGGGTCCGCGGACGCTTGACGTCGACGTGATCGATGTCGACGGCCTGGTCAGTGCCGACCTGCGCCGAACGCTGCCGCATCCGCGCGCCCACGAGCGCAGCTTCGTCCTCGCGCCGTGGGCCGACCTGAACCATGACGCCGTGCTGCCCGGCCACGGCCGGGTGGCCGATCTGCTGCAGTCGGTCGGACGTGGCGGCCTACGCCGACGCGACGACCTCGTCCTGCAGGTGCCGGCGTGAAGCCGACCCGCCCGTCGGTACTTCTCGCGCTCGTCGTGGTGGGCGCCCTGGTGGCGTGGCTGGTGGTGCGGGCGACGTACGCCGACCTTCCGGCGATACCACGGATCGGACCGGCGACGCTCCTCGTGCTGGCGCTCATCGAAGCCGCTACGGCGCGCGCGGTGCGAGACCGGCTCGCCGGGCGACCGAGGACGGTGCCGATCTCCCCGCTGACGGTGGCCAGGTGTGCCGCGCTGGCGCGGGCCAGCTCCGCGGCCGGCGCGCTGTTCACCGGGGGTTACGTCGGGCTGGGCATCTTCACGCTCGGCGGGCTCGACAAGCCCGCCTACGCACACGACGGCGTGACGTCGCTGCTCGGCATCGCCGCGTCGCTGCTGCTCGTGGCCGCCGCGCTGTGGCTGGAGCGGGTGTGCCGCGTGCGACGGCCGCCGGACGAGCCGCGGATAGGCTCGGCGGCATGAGCGAGCTGCCGGCCGACCTCGACGCGCTGTCGACCGACGACCTGCGGCACCAGGCCTTCGAGCTGGCCGAGGAGCGCCACGACCTCCGCTTCTTCTGGGACCTGGTGCGCCACCTGCCTGCCTCGGCCGACGTGGCCAGCGAGGACGCGTCCGCTGGCAACATCACCGGCAGCATCACCGAGACGATCGGCCTCGTGCGGGAGCTCTTCGGCGGCGGCGATTTCGGTGGCGTGGAACCCATGCTCCGGGCGCACTTCATCGACTATCTGCGGACCCACTCCTGACGGAGGCCGCGTAGAGCGCGTCGGGGTCCAGCACACCGAGGCGTCGCCCCGACCCGTCGACGACGGCCACCGCGCCGGCATCCGAAGCCAGCAGGGCGGCCAGCGCATCGGCCAGCGTGGCGGTCTCGGCGACCGTGGGCAGCCGGGCCACATTCTGCGGTACGGCGGCCAGCGCAGTGGTGTCGATCGGCGTGACGGCGAGCCGCTTCACCGCCCGGTCGCCACCGACGAAGTCCGCGACGAACGGGGTGGCCGGAGAGCCCAGCACGGTGGCCGGCGCGTCGTACTGCTCGAGGTAGCCGCCCTCGCGCAGTACGGCGATCCGGTCCCCGAGGCGCACCGCTTCCTCGATGTCGTGGGTGACGAACACGACGGTCTTGCGCACCTGCTTCTGCAGCCGCAGGAACTCTGCCTGGAGTCGGTCACGGGCGATCGGGTCGACCGCGCCGAAGGGCTCGTCCATCAGCAGCACCGGCGGGTCGGCGGCGAGCGCGCGGGCCACCCCCACCCGCTGGCGCTGACCCCCGGAGAGCTCGTGCGGATAACGGCGGCCGTGCACGGCGGGGTCGAGCCCGACCAGCACGAGCAGCTCGTCGACGCGAGTCCTGGCCCGCCCCTTGTCCCAGTGCAGAAGCGAGGGCACCGTCGCGACGTTGGCGGCCACGGTCTGATGCGGAAACAGGCCGACCTGCTGGATCACATAGCCGATCCGACGGCGTAGTTGCCGGGGGTCACCTCGCGTGACGTCCGCGCCGTCGAGGAGGATGCGCCCCGACGTCGGCTCGACCAGGCGGTTGATCATCTTCATGGTCGTCGTCTTGCCACAGCCCGACGGGCCGACCAGGACGGCGATCTCACCCGGCTGGACGTCGAGGGAGAGCTCGTGCACGGCGACCGTGCCGTCGGCGTACCGCTTCCCGACCCGTTCCAGTCGGATCATGGGGTCGCTGTCGGACACGCTAGGTTCTCCTTCGTGGCCGCGAACCCGTGGTTCAGCTGGACCTATGTGTCACAGCATGCCAGCGACCTGATGGCCGCGACCCGACAGCACGTGGCCCTCACGTTCTGGGCCGTGCTGGTCGCCCTGCTGATCGCGGTGCCGCTCGCGGTGCTCGCCAGGGAGGTGCGGTGGCTGCGTACGCCAATCCTCACCGTGGCCGGGGTCATCTACACGATCCCGTCATTGGCGCTGTTCGTGATGCTCCAGGCCTACCTGGGCCTTCGGCCGATCACCGTCGAGATCGCTCTCATCGGCTATGCGTTGCTCATCCTCATCCGCAACGTGCTGACCGGACTCGACGGCGTACCGGAGGAGGTCAGGGAGGCGGCCCGCGGCATGGGCTTCGGGCCGCTGCGGATGCTCGTCCGGGTCGAGCTGCCGCTCGCCGTGCCGGCGATCGTGGCCGGCGTACGGGTCGCGACGGTGTCGACGATCGCGTTGGTCACGGTCGGCGCGCTGGTCGGCAACGGCGGCCTGGGCACCCTCATCCTCGAGGGGCTCAACGAGAACCTTTACCGCGCGAAGATTGCCACCGCGTCGCTGCTCTGCGTCGCCCTCGCGGTCGCCGCCGACATCCTGCTGCTCGGAGTGCAGCGGGTCGTCACCCCCTGGACGCGCCGGCGGGCCGGATGAACATTCTCGTCGGCACCTGGCACTGGCTCACCACCGCCGAGCACTATCGGGGCACGGCCGGCGTACCGCACCGGCTGCTCGAGCACGTCGAGATCGCCGGCGTCGCCGTCGTGCTCGCTGCGCTGCTGGCGCTGCCCGTCGGGCTGTGGCTGGGCCACATCGGGCGGGGCGGCTCGATCGCCGTCAACGTCTCGAACGCGGGCCGCGCCATCCCGACGTTTGCCGTTCTGGTGATGCTCGCCGCCTCACCGGTGGGTTTCGGCAATCGCGCGACGGTTGTGGCGCTGGTCATCTTCGCGATCCCGCCGATCCTCACCAACGCCTACGTCGGCATCCGTGAGGTCGACCGAGACGTCCGCGAGGCGGCGATCGGCATGGGTATGGGTGGCCTGACGCTGCTGGGTCGCGTCGAGCTGCCGCTGGCGCTGCCACTGGTGGCGGCCGGCGTGCGGACGGCGGCCGTGCAGGTCGTCGCCACGGCGACGCTGGCCGCTGTCGTCGGGGCCGGCGGGCTCGGACGCTTCATCGTCGACGGCTTCGGCTTACAGGACAAGCCGATGATCCTGGCGGGCGCGCTGCTCGTCGCGCTGCTCGCGCTGGTCACCGAGGTCGCCCTGTCACAACTCGAGGCGAGGGCGGCCCCCGGCCGACGTGTTACGACTCGGTTACCGGGTCCGGCGTCCGCCCAAATCGAGGGGTAGGCTGCCGGAAAAGCGAGGCGAGACCTCGCCCGACACGCGGCCGCAAGGGCCGGGACACATAAGGCGGGCGTCATGCGCCGTTATCTGATCGTAGTCTTTGCCGTGCTGGCCCTCGTCGCGGGGTGCGGCACCGGCTCCTCCTCGAGCTCGTCGTCGAACGGCCAGGGCAGCGCCAGCACGAGCAAGGGCAAGGTCACGATCGCTGCCTTCAACTTCGGTGAAAGCGCCATCCTCGCCAACATGTACGCCGACGTGCTCGACAAGGCGGGCTTCGAGGCGAGCGTCAAGAAGCTGACCAACCGCGAGGTCATCGAGCCGGCGCTGGAGAAGGGCGACGTCGACGTCGTACCGGAGTACCTTTCGACGCTGACCGAGTTCCTCAACGGGACGAAGAACGGCCCCACCGCGAAGCCACTGGCCTCACCGGACGTGCAGAAGACACTCGCCGCGCTGCAGTCGATTGCCTCGCCGCTCGGCCTCAAGGCCCTGCAGCCATCGCAGGCGGCGGACCAGAACTCCTTTGCCGTGACGAAGGACTTCGCGACGAAGAACAACCTGACGTCGCTCTCCGACCTGGCGTCGTATCAGGGCAAGCTCGTGCTCGGCGGGCCGCCCGAGTGCCCGAAGCGGCCGTTCTGCCAGCCCGGGCTGGAAAAGACCTACGGGATCCACTTCACCGGTTTCACCGCCCTCGACGCGGGCGGGCCGCTCACCAAGACCGCGATCCAGAAGGGCAAGGTCCAGATCGGCCTGGTCTTCTCCTCCGACGGCGGCATCCAGGCACTGGGCCTCCAGGTGCTCGACGACGACAAGCACCTGCAGAACGCCGACGTGATCGTGCCGGTCGTCCGGACGAAGGTCGCCACCCCGGAGCTTGAGGCGGCGCTGAACAAGGTGTCGTCCACGCTCACCACCGACGACCTCGTCAGCTTGAACAAGATGGTCGACATCGACCGGCAGGACCCGGCGAAGGTGTCCGAGGACTACCTCACCAGCAAGGGCGTCCTGTAGCGGGCTCGATGCCCTCCAGCTGGGGAGAGGTCGCAAGCAGGACGGAGGTCTGGCCCACCGCGAAGAGGACATTCGCCGGCTTCGACTGACCGTAGGCGCCGAATACGTCGTACTCGCGGACTGCATTCTCGTGGCCGGCGATCAGCAGCCTCAGCTCCTGGATCGCGAAACCGAACGATGTTGTGATCAGGCTGGATGTGCCGTTCGGGTGTCACGATGACTTCGCGCTTCGAATGCCCTCTGTGTACGTGAACGGGAGTCACTCGAGGAGGAATGCAATGGGATCCGCGACTGTGCTCGCGGCCGGTCTTTCCCTGGGTGAGTCACCGCGCTGGCATGACGACAGGCTCTGGGTCTGTGACTGGGTTGCCGGCGAAGTGCTGGCGTTCGACGAGACCGGTGGCCGAGAGGTGGCCTTGCGGATGACCGGGCTGCCCTTTTCGGTGGACTGGTTGCCGGACGGGCGAACGGTGCTCACAAGTCCCGGCGGGGTCGTCGTCGCCGACGCCGACGGCGAGCTGACGCCGTACGGCGGGACCGGTCAAGGCTGGAACGAGATTGTGGTCGACCACCGTGGCAACGTCTTCGTCAACGCCGCCGGCTTCGACTTGATGGCCGGTGCGGAGCCCCGGCCGGGGTTGGTCGGCGTCGTCACGCCCGATGGAGCGTCGCGCCAAGTCGCAGGGGAGGTGTGGTTTCCGAACGGGATGGCGGTGACCCCGGACGGGTCGACGCTGCTGGTGGCCGAGTCGTACGGGCGGCGGCTGACCGCCTTCAGCATCGCCGGGGACGGCTCCCTGTCCGAACGGCGAGTGTGGGCCGAGCTGGGTGAGGGCACGCCCGACGGGATTTGCCTCGACGCTCAAGGAGCCGTCTGGTACGCCGACGTCCCGAATCGCCGATGCGTTCGCGTGCGGGAGGGCGGCGAAGTGCTGGACGTGGTCGAGGTCGATCGAGGCTGCTTCGCCTGCATGCTCGGCGGGAAAGCGGGCGACACCCTGTTCATCGTTGCCGCCGAGTGGGCCGGCACCCAGGGGATCGGCAACCCAGAGCGGACAGGCCAGGTTCTGACCTATTTGGCGCCCGCTCCACACGCAGGTCGACCATGATTCGGCCGTCTGCTCTCGGCGAACAGCATGACTGACTGGGCGACGATCTCTTCGCTGACGACCGCCGGCGGCACCTTGGTTTTGGCGATCGCGACATTCGCCTCGGTGCGGTCGGGTAACCGTGCCGCGCGTACCGCAGAGCGGTCCTTGTTGGCCGGTCTGCGGCCGCTGCTGGTGTCCTCGCGCCAACAGGATCTCGACCAGCAGGTCATCTTCGTCGACCAGTACTGGGTCCACACCGCTGGTGGTGGTGCGACCGCGGAGACCACCGACGAGGCGATCTACCTTTCCATGTCGCTGCGCAACGTCGGTGAACGCATCGCCGTCCTACACGGCGCCACGCCAGGACGGCGGCTGGCTCGCGGCGCCGTCCCGACACTGGAACCTTGATCGCGGCGACCCTCGCTGACCAGCACGACCCGCGACCTGCCGGCAAGCTGGTCGGCTGGACCCGAAAGAATGGATGAGCGGACAGCGACTACGTCAGGCCAATATGCGCCGCGGCGGTGGCCACGGTCTCGTCATCGACGGCAAGCACGTGCACGCCCTGCACGGTCACCCCGCCGAGCGCGCGATCGAACAGCGTGACGTGCATCCAGCTTGCCTCGAGTGTGGACCACCAGCGCAATCCGGCCGCGTCGGGATGGCGCTCGAACTGCCGCACCGCATAGGCCTGGGTGACCCTGCGGCGACAGGTCGCCACGACCGAGGGGCGCAGCGCCCGGCGGCCAAGACCCCAGGGTCGTCGAGGTCGACGACCACCGCACGGGCGTCGAGCTCGAACTTTGCGAGAGTGAGCTGCCGACCAGAGCGAATGAGCAGCTCCGGCCGCAGGTCTCCGGTGCCACGGAAGGTGCGAGGGTCTCCGCGATCGCCGATACGGCATCCTCAGCCAGATACAGACAACCGTAACGATCCGGTGCGTCGTGACGGCCGGTGCACTGAGTAGCGGCCACCAAACTCGGATGGGCTGTCATCCTCACGACGAACGGAGGATGGCGAGGGGACAACCGCGACGGAATATGTTCGGTGACGGCCCTCGACAAGGCTCGGCATACCACCCATGGGTGGCTGGTGCTGTGATGGCTGAGCTCCCCCGATTGACGTCACGGCCGGGATCGGCTGTGGCCGAGCATGGCCGCGCCGGCAGGCACAGCGACGGCGAGCAGGAACACCACCACGAGCAACGCCGCGCGCAAGCTGATCGCCTGGGCCAGAGTCCCGATCAGCGGCGGACCGGCGAGGAATCCCAAGTATCCGAGGGTGGACACCGTTGAGATGGCCGATGCCGACTGCTGCCGGCTTTCGGCCGCCGCGGAGAACAGCGTCGGGACGACACCTGCCAGCCCCGCGCCCAGCAGGGCGAACCCAACCAGAGCAGCAGCGGGGGTGGCGACAGCCAGGCCCAGTGCGAACCCGACCCGGCCAGCAGGCCTGCGGCCGTCAGGAAACCGGCCCGGCCCACGCGCACGGCCAGCCGGTCGGCAAACAGCCGCCCCACCGCCATGGCCAAGGAGAAGCTTGCGAAGGCTGCGGCCGCGACGCCGGCACCGCCACCCAGGGCGTCCCGGACATAGACCGCACTCCAATCGTTGGCGACGCCTTCGCACAGCAGGCAACAGAACGCCAGGACTCCCAGCAGTCCCAACACCCGGTCCGGTGGAGCTACGCCCCGCCGGGCGACGTGGCACGGTGCCCGTTCCCGGGCAGAAGCAAGCAGCTCGCGCTGAGACCGAGTGCGAGGAGTACGACGGCCGCCGTCACCAGATGGACGGCGGCGCCGACGCCCGCGCCCGCGGCGACCACTCCCACCAACGCCCCGGACAAGCCTCCGAAGCTGAACAGCGCGTGAAACCCGGACAAGATCTGCCTGCCGTACCCACGCTCGACCTCGACGCCGTGCGCATTTATCGCCACGTCCAGCAAGCTGTTGCCGAAACCGAACGCCGCCAGGCCCAGGGCCAGCCAGCCGAGGATCGCTGAGTCGAGTCAGACCAGAACCGGAGCCCAATCCGCGAGGCCGTGAAGGTCTTTAGGGTCAAGGGCCGGCTGCGGGCGAAGTCGGCAGCGTCTCGCCGACCGGCACCTCGATGTCGAGCACATTGCCCGGCGGCGCGAGCGGGCAGGCCCACGCCTCGTCGTACGCGCACGACGGGTTGTACGCGAAGTTGAGGTCGACGACGAGGCGGGGGCCGACCTGGCCGAGGTCGGCGCCCTTGACGGTGTCGAGCAGGTAGCGGCCACCGCCGTACGTCGTCCGACCGGCGCTTTGGTCGCGGAACGGGACGAACAGCCCGCCGCCGTAGGAGCGCAGCGCCCACACGTCGAGGAACCCTGCTTCGGGCCGCGCGTCGGCGGACTCCGGGGAGGTCAATCGCAAGCGGCCGACCCGTTCGAACGGCACGATGCCGTCGGTGCCGGTGGGCACCTCGATCCGCACCTTCTCGGCGGGCTCGAGGATCGACGCAAAGCGCCAGCGCTCGTTGTACGGCGCCACCTGCAGCGTCACCCCCAGACGGGGTGAGGCCGGGTGCGTCGCTACGAGCTCGGCGCGGGTGCGGGCCCACAGTTCATGGGCCGCCCGGGGATCGGCGGCGGCGCGCACCTCGGCGTACAGCGCGAACACCCGCCGACGCCAGTCCAGCAGGTCCAGCGCGCTTCCGGTGCTCACTTGTCCACGTCGCCGACCACGAAGAACATCGAGCCGAGCACGGCGACCATGTCGGCGACGAGGCAGCCGGGCAACACCTCGGAGAGCACCTGGATGTTGGAGAAGGAGGCGGTACGGAGCTTCAGCCGCCAGGGTGTCTTCTCCCCGCGGGAGACGAGGTAGTAGCCGTTGATGCCGAGCGGGTTCTCCGTCCACGCATAGGTCTCCCCCTCCGGTGCCTTCACGATCTTCGGCAGCCGCAGGTTGATCGGCCCGGGCGGCAGCTCGCGGAGCCGTGCGACGCACGTCTCCGCGATGTCCAGGGAGGCGGAGACCTGGTCGAGCAGCACGTCGAAACGCGCGAAGCAGTCACCGTCGGTGCGGGTGACGACCGGCACGTCGATCTCGCCGTAGGCGAGATAGGGCTCGTCCCGGCGGAGGTCGAAGTCGACGCCGCTGGCCCGGGCGATCGGCCCGCTCACGCCGTACGTCAGCACGGTGTCGGCTGCGATGACACCCACCCCGCGGGTGCGGGCGCGGAAGATCTCGTTGCCGCGGACGAGTGCCACGAGGTCCGGGAGCCGCGCGCGTACGGCGGCGACGGCGGTCGTGACCCGACCCAGCCAGCCGGCCGGCAGGTCCTCCTTCAGCCCGCCGACCCGATTGAACATGTAGTGGATCCGGCCGCCGGAGATCTCCTCCATGACGGCCTGCAGGGTCTCCCGCTCCTGGAAGGCGTAGAAGATCGGCGTGATCGCCCCCATCTCCAGCGGGAACGCGCCGAGGAACATCAGGTGGTTGAGCACCCGGTTGAGCTCGGCGAGCAGCGTCCGGGCCCAGACAGCGCGGGTCGGCACCTCCATCCCGAGCATGCGCTCCACGGCCAGCGCAACACCGAGCTCATTGGAGAACGCAGACAGCCAGTCGTGCCGGTTGGCCAGGACGAGGATCTGCCGGTAGTCGCGGGCCTCGAAGAGCTTCTCGGCGCCACGGTGCATGTAGCCGATGATCGGTTCGGCGCGCACGATGCGTTCGCCGTCGAGGGTGAGTGCGATGCGCAGCACGCCGTGGGTCGCCGGGTGCTGCGGCCCGATGTTGAGCACCATGTCGGCCGTCGCGAGATCACCCGCCCCCACGCCGACGGTCAGTTGCGACAGCCCATCACTCACGGCCGCCATGCTGCCATGGACCCCGAAGCGTCGGTCGGGCTCGGCGAATAGGCTTCGGCGGTGACGGTTCTGGCGTTCGACCCGTCCTCGCCGGCGTTCGTGGCCGACCCGTACCCGGCCTATGCGCGGCTGCGGGAGCACACGCCGGTCTGGTACGACGAGCGCACCGAGCACTGGTACGTCGCCCGCCACGACGACGTCAGCGCGCTGCTGCGCGACCGCCGGCTGGGTCGGAGCTACCTGCACCGCTACACGCACGCCGAGATGGGCAAGCCGGACGAGCCCGACTACCTCGCTCCGTTCTGGGCGACGATCCGCAACGGCATGCTCGACCGCGAGCCACCCGACCACACCCGGCTGCGTCGGTTGGTCGCGAAGGCGTTCACGCCCCGTCGGGTGGCGGCGCTGCGGCCGCACGTACAGCGGCTGATGGACGTGCTCGTGGACGACGTCGAAGGCACCGGCGAGTTCGACCTGCTGTCCCGGATCGCAGAGCCGCTGCCGGTCGCGGTCATCGCGGAGCTGCTCGGCGTACCCGAGTGCGACCGGCACCTGCTGCGGCCGTGGTCAGCGCAGATCGTCGGCATGTACGAGCTCAACCCGACGGAGGAAGCCGGGCGCGTCGCCAGTCGCGCGTGCGAGGAGTTCTCGGCGTACCTGCTGGCGCTGGCCCGCGAACGGCGGGCCCACCCGCGGGACGACCTCGTCACCGCCCTGTCGCAGGTCGTGGACGACGGCGACGCGCTGACCGAGGACGAGCTCGTCGGCACCTGCGTCCTCGTGCTCAACGCCGGTCACGAGGCGACGGTCAACGTGACCGGCAACGGCTGGTGGTCGCTGTTTCGCAACCCGGCTGCGCTTGCCGGGTTGCGCGTCGACCCGTCGCTGGTGCCGAGCGCCGTCGAGGAGCTGATGCGCCACGACACCCCGCTGCAGATGTTCGAACGCTGGGCACTCGACGATCTTTCGGTACGCGGCGTTGCGATTCCGCGTGGGGCGGAGTTCGGCCTGCTCTTCGGGTCGGCCAACCGTGATCCGGCGGTGTTCGACCGACCGGACGAGCTCGACCTCTCCCGCCACCCCAACCCGCACCTCTCGTTCGGCGCCGGGATCCACTTCTGCCTCGGCGCCCCGCTTGCCCGGCTCGAGCTGGAGGTTTCACTCGCCACGCTGCTACGTCGCCTGCCCTCGCTCGAGCTGGTCGCCGAGCCGGAGTGGAAGCCCGCCTACATCATCCGGGGGTTGCGCGAGCTGCTCGTCCGCGGCTGATCAGCCGTGGCGCGGCTCCCAGCGGAAGCGGCGTACTGCGACGATGCTGCCGACGATCGCCCAGATCGCGACCACGAGCAGGTCGCCACCGGCGAAGCCGTGCGTCACGCCGTGCGGCAGCCGCGGGTCGAAGGTGGAGAAGACTGCCAGCGCGAAGTGTCGGATCGGGAAGACGTTCGCGATGTGGGAGAACGCGCCGTCGGGCGGCAGCGGGAAGAAGATGCCCGAGATGAACAGGATCGGGAACAGCACGCCGTTGACGACCGCCGGGGCGGCGTCGGCGTTGGGCACGAGCGCGGACATCGCGACGCCCAGGGAGCAGAAGCAGGTGGCGCCCAGCGCGAGCGTCACGAGGAGCGCGAGCCAGTGTCCGGGAAACGTCACGCCGTAGAACAGGATGCCGACGAGCGTCGTGATGACGGTGAGCACGGCGGAGATGACGAATGCGTTGCCGACGAGGCCGCCGAAGAACGACACGGTGGGCAGTGGCGTGCCGCGCAGCCGCTTGAGGATCCCCGAGTCGCGGCGGATCGACAGCGTCATCGCGAGGTTTGTAAAGCACGCGCTGATCACGCCGAACGCGATGATGCCGGGCGTGTAGTACTGGTTGTACTTGAGCCCGCCCAGGAAACTGATGCGCTCTCCGGTGTTGAGCGACGCGAAGATCACCAAAAACATGATCGGAAACGCGAACGTGAAGAACGCGCTGGGCGGGTTGCGCCAGTACATCTTCTGCTCGTAGCGCAGCTGGTGCAGCGCGAGGGTAGGTGCGCTCATACCGAGACGACCGGCTGGTCGGGGACGGCAGTGGCGGCCGTCCCGGTCAGGGCGAGGTAGACGTCCTCGAGGGTGGGACGCTCCACGGTCAGCCCGTCCAGGTCCACGCCTCGCTCGAGCGCCCAGCCGGTGAGGGCGTGCAGCACCGGCACCTCGTCGTCGGTCTCGATGAGCACCCATCCCTGCTGGTACGACGTGACGGTCATCGGCGGCGTCTCCCCTCCCGGCAGCCGGAACCGGATCCGGACCGCCGCGGTGTCGCGACCACCGATCGACTGCGGCGTTCCCTCGGCGACGATGTGGCCGGCCGCGATGACGGCGATCCGGTCGGCGAGGGCCTGCGCCTCGTCCATGTAGTGGGTGGTGAGCACGACGGTCGTACCTCCGCCGGTGAGCCGCCGCACCAGTTCCCAGGCACCGCGTCGGGCCGACGGGTCGAACCCGGTGGTGGGCTCGTCGAGGAAGACCAGCTCGGGGTTGCCGACGATGCCGAGCCCGACGTCGAGCCGGCGCTGCTGCCCGCCGGAGAGGGTCTTCACCCGCGCGTCGCGCTTCTCGTCGAGCCCAACGAGGTCGATCACGTCGTCCACGTCGCGGGGCGAGGGGTAATACGCCGCGTTGCGGCGCAGGACCTCGCGCACGGTGAGGTAAGGCTCGACCGCGGTCTCCTGCAGAACGACCCCGACCCGCTGGCGCAGCGCCCGTCCACCGTCGTGCGGGTCGAGCCCCAACACGCGGACGTCGCCGGCGGTAGGCCGCCGGAAGCCCTCGAGGACCTCCAGCGTCGTCGTCTTGCCGGCCCCGTTCGGGCCGAGCAGCGCGAAGACCTCGCCGGCCTCGACACGCAGGTCGATGCCCTTGACGGCCTCGACGGGGCCGTAGGACTTGCGCAGGTGACGCACCTCGATCACTGCCACGTCTACCACGCTAGCGCTCGGCTCGGGGCGTGCAGCGCCGCTGGCAGCGGGCCGCGGACCGACTGTAGGAGCCAGCCGAATCCGCCGAGCCCGGCTGGGTCGAGCAGCTCCGCACGCTCACCGACATCCCGCAGTTCCGCAAGGTAGGCGACCGGGTCGCCGCCGTACGCCGGACACCGACCGTGCACGCCGAGCGCCCGCAGTGCCTGCCGCTGCGTCGTCAGCACCCTCGCCGTCGCCGTCGCCGCGGCCGCCGCACAGGCGTCCAGAGCGACGTGCGCGGTGAGGTCGCAGGAGCCGTCGGCGACGGGCGGAACCTGGCGGCCGTCGCGATAACCGGTGAAGGTGCCGTACGGCGGGCGGTCGTCGCGGCCGTGGGCGTAGTCGATCGCCAACGCGACACCGCGATCGAGCCGGCCGACGGCGGCGGCCCACGCCTCGTCGCGGCTGCGGCCGACCTCCGCCCGTTCGCCCACCTCCTCGAGCGGCCACCAGCGCCGCAGCCATCTCGCGTCGGCGGGGACTGGTGCCTGCCCCAGCGTCCCGTCGTTCAGGACGATCCGCGGGCCGTCATCGGTGAGCTCCACCACGTCGCACGGGACGTTGTCCAGCCACTCGTTCGCCACGAGCAGCCCCGAGCAGCGGGGGATCGCGGACCGCCAGACGACGCGCCCGTCGCTCCCGGGGGTCACCTCGACCGCGGTCAGCCGCCAGCGCTTCGGGCATCCGGTCGCGAGCGCTTCGAGCAGTCTCCCGTCACCGGCGCCGACGTCGACGACATCGAAGGGGTCCGGTCGGTCAAGCCCGTCGTCGACCAGCGTGGCCAGCCGGGCGATCGCTCGGGCGAAGAGCGGAGACGCGTCGACCGAGGTGCGGAAGTGGGCGGCGGACGTCGTACGCCGGTAGAAGCCGCGCTCGCCGTACAGCGCGTCGGTCATCGCCTCCCGCCAACCGCGAGGGCTCGTGCCGGAACCCTCCGGTGCCACGGTCCGCATCCGCCGGATGCTAGCTCCGGGTCGGGCAACACCGCTGGCCGTCGCCGGCGGGCGGGGCGGCGTTAGCTGTGCGCCGGTTCCTCGGGACGACGTACGCTTGGGTGCTCGTCCGGTACCCCTCCGAGGACTGGAACGTGACGTGACAGCTGGCTCCGAGCGACACCCGCCCCGGCTCACCGTCGGCGTCGTCGGCGCCGGCCGGGTCGGCGCCGTGCTGGTCGGCGCTCTCGCCAGGGTCGGCCACCGGGTCGTCGGTGCGTCCGGCGTCTCCGATGCCAGCCGGCGGCGGGTCGAGGAGCTGCTACCCGGTGTGCCGGTGCTCGCACCCGACGACGTCGTACGCCGGTCGCAGCTCGCCCTGCTGACCGTCCCGGACGACGCCCTGGCATCGCTCATCCAAGGCCTGGCGGCGACTGACAGCATCCGGCGTGGCCAGCTGCTGGCACACGCCAGCGGGCGGTACGGCGTCGGCGTGCTCGAGCCGGCCACCGAGCGGGGCGCGTTGCCGCTGGCGCTGCACCCGGTCATGACCTTTTCCGGGTCGTCGATGGACCTCCCGCGCCTGGCCGGCTGCAGCTTCGGCATCACCGCGCCCGATCCGCTCCGTCCGGTGGCCGAGGCGCTGGTCCTCGAGATGGGCGGCGAACCGGCGTGGGTCGACGAGGCGGCCCGACCGCTGTACCACGCGGCGCTCGCCCACGGGTCGAACCACCTGGTGACGCTGGTCAACGACACCGCCGACCTGCTCCGCGCCGCCGGCGTCGACCATCCGGCGCGGATGCTCGGCCCGCTCCTCGGCGCCGCGCTCGACACCGCCCTCCGGGCCGGCGACGCGGCGCTGACCGGGCCGGTCTCGCGCGGTGAAGCGAGCACCGTCGCGGCCCACCTGGCCGCCTTGCACGAGCGGGCGCCGACCGCGGTCGCGACCTACGTCGCCCTCGCCAGGGCCACCGCCGACCGGGCGATCGCCGCCCGCCGGCTCGACCCCGCCGACGCGGAGGCCCTCCTCGACGTCCTGGCCGCGCCGAAGGGGGCACGGGCATGACCACCACCCGGACCACACCGATCCTCGCCAGGACCCGCGGCGACCTCGCCCGCGCCCTCGCCAAGCTGCGCCCGAAGGGCAGCGTGGCGCTGGTGCCGACGATGGGCGCCCTGCACGACGGGCACCGCGCGCTGATGCGCACGGCCGGCACCCTTGCTGACTCCGTGGTGGTGAGCGTCTTCGTCAACCCATTGCAGTTCGCGCCGGGCGAGGACCTCGACCGCTATCCAAGGACCTTGCCGTCGGACATCGCGGCCTGCCGCGAGGAGGGTGTGGCGGTGATCTTCGCACCGGCGCCGGGTGTCGTCTACCCGCGACGACCAGTCGTCACAGTCTCGTCCGGGCCGCTCGGCGCGGTGCTCGACGGGGTGTCCCGGCCGGGACACTTCGACGGGGTGTTGACCGTGGTCACCAAGCTCTTCGCGCTCGTGCAGCCCGACGTGGCGGTTTTCGGCGAGAAGGATGCCCAGCAGCTGCTGGTCATCCGGCGCATGGTCAGCGACCTGGACCTGCCCGTCCACGTCGTCGGGGTGCCGACCGTCCGGGAGCCCGACGGGCTCGCTTTGTCCAGCCGCAACGCCTACCTGTCGCCGGCGGACCGGACAGCTGCACTCGCGATCTCGCGCGCGCTCCGCGCCGGCGCAGCCTGTGCCGGTGCCGGTGCCCACGCGGTCCGGCAGGCCGCGGGCCAGGTCCTCGACGCCGAACCGGGGGTGCGCGTCGACTATCTCGCGCTGGTCGATCCGGACACCCTCACCGACGTGTCGCCGGCCTACGAAGGGCCGGCGCTGCTCGCCGTCGCGGCGGAGGTGGGCGGCACCAGGCTGATCGACAACGCCACCGTGACACTGCCCGGCGCCTGACGCCGATGCTCCTCGCGATCGACGTCGGCAACACGCAGACCGTCCTCGGGGTCTTCGCCGGGACGGCGCTCGCCGACTCCTGGCGGGTGAAGACCGACGCCCGGACGACGGCCGACGAGCTCGCGCTGCTCTTCGGCGGGCTGCTCGCCGGTACGCCGGCGCTGACCGGCATCGTGGCCTGCTCCACCGTGCCGGCGGTCATGCGGGAGCTGCGCCGGATGCTGCCGCGCAGCTTCGGCCACGTGCCGGCCGTCCTCGTCGAGCCGGGAGTGCGCACCGGCGTACCGATCCTGACCGACAACCCCAAGGAGGTCGGCACCGACCGGATCATGAACACGCTCGCGGCTGCGCACCTGTACGGCGGCCCGGCGATCGTCGTCGACTTCGGGACATCGACGAATTTCGACGTGGTGTCCGCGAAGGGAGAGTTCCTTGGCGGCGCCCTCGCGCCCGGCATCGAGATCTCCGTCGACGCGCTGGCCGCCCGCGGCGCCCAGCTGCACAAGGTGGAGCTCGCCGTGCCCAGGTCAGTCATCGGGAAGAACACCGTCGAGTCGCTGCAGTCCGGGATCCTCTACGGGTTCGTCGGACAGGTCGACGGGCTGGTCCGCCGTATCCGCGCCGAGCTCGGGGGTTCGGCGACGGTCATCGCGACGGGTGGTCTCGCGCCGCTGGTGCTGGCCGAGTCCGAGACCATCGATTCCCACGAGCCGGAACTGACGCTGGTCGGTCTCCGGCTGGCCTTCGAGAAGAACGCCTAGGCTCGGCCGGCATGATCGACGTACAGCCGGCCGACGACGTCCCGGAGCAGCTTCGGGTACGCCGCGAGAAGCTGGATCGACTGCGGGCTGCCGGCGTCGACCCGTATCCGGTGGGGTTCGCGCGGACGACGACACTGACCGGGCTGCGGGAGCGGTTCCCGGACCTGCCGGCCGACACGAGCACGGGGGAGCGCGTCGGCGTTGTCGGCCGGGTTATGCGCAACCGCATCGGCGGCAAGCTCTGTTTCGCCAGCCTCCGGGACGGCACCGGGGAGTTGCAGGTCATGCTCTCCGCCGACCGGGTCGGTGTCGATGCCCTCGACGCCTGGAAGAGCGACGTCGACATCGGCGACCAGGTGGGCGTCCAGGGTGAGGTGGTCACGTCGCGTCGCGGCGAGCTCTCCGTGCTCGCCGAAAGTTGGGCGATGACGGCGAAGGCGCTGCGACCGCTTCCGGAGAAGCACCAGGGACTGACCGACCCGGAGGTTCGGGTACGCCAGCGCTACGTCGACCTGTTGGTGAATCGGGATCCCCGGCGTCTGCTGGAGGCGCGAAGCAGTGTCCTTCGCTCACTTCGCGACTCGTTGTACGCCCGCGGCTATGTCGAGACGGAAACGCCGATTCTGCAACGCGTGCATGGCGGAGCCGCCGCGCGGCCGTTCCGGACGCACATCAACGCCTATGACATGCCACTCAGCTTGCGCATCGCGATCGAGCTCTATCTCAAGCGACTGGTGGTCGGTGGCATCGAGAAGGTGTTCGAGATCGGTCGGAACTTCCGCAACGAGGGCGCCGACGCGACGCACAATCCGGAGTTCACGATGTTGGAGGCCTATGAGGCCTACGGCGATTACGACACGATGACGGTGCTCACCCGGGACCTCGTCGTGGACGCCGCCCGGGCGCTCGGGTCGACCGTCGTCCCAGACACGCAAGGTGGAGAGGTCGACCTCTCGGCGCCGTGGTGCACGGTCACCGTGCACGACGCCGTCTCGACGGCGGTCGACGCACCGGTGACGCCCGACGTGCCGGCCGACACGCTCCGCAGGATCGCCGAGCGCCGCGGCGTGGTGCTGCAGCCCGACTGGAGCGCCGGCGAGATCGTGCTGGAGCTCTTCGAGAAGCTGGTTGAGCACACCCTGCTGGCCCCGACGTTCGTTCGCGACTATCCGGTCGAGGTCCGGCCACTCGCGCGGCCGCACCGCGACGACCCCCGTCTGGCCGAGGCGTGGGACCTCGTCATCGCCGGTCGCGAGCTCGCAGTGGCGTACAGCGAGCTGGTCGATCCGGTCGAGCAGCGCCGCCGGCTGACCGCGCAGTCGCTCCGGGCGGCCGGCGGGAACCCGGAGGCCATGGCCCTCGACGAGGATTTCTTGCGGGCGCTCGAGTACGGCATGCCGCCGACCGGCGGGATGGGTATGGGGGTCGACCGCCTGGTCATGCTCCTCACGGGCACCAACTCCATACGTGAGACGATTGCCTTTCCACTCGTTCGGCCCGAGTAGGACATTGTTCGCCGAACGGCCCCGGTATTTGCCTTTTCTGGTCCGGTAGGCTTTCCTGGTAGTCGACATACGACCGAAGAAAGGTATGAAGATGGCACAGCGCGTGTTGTTGGTGTGCGACCTGCACGACGACGACCGCACGGGGGCGGACACGGTAGCGTTCGGGGTCGACGGAAGTAGCTACCAGATCGATCTGTGTGCAGAGCACGCAGGGAAATTGCGCGACGCGGTTGCGCCCTATGTCGGCGCCGCACGACGAGCGGCCGGTGGCGGGGGCGGCGGACGGCGGACCCGCCGCGGGCGCGCCGGTGGCGTTGACCGGCAGCGGACGCAGGACATGCGGGAGTGGGCGCGCGGGCAGGGGCACAAGGTGTCCGACCGCGGCCGCATTCCCGGCTGGATCGTCCAGAAGTACGACGCGGCGCACTGACCAGCCTGCATCGACGAACCCGTACGGCCGGCCCCGTCGCGTTCCGCGGCGGGGTCGGGCCTTTTTTTCGCCCTCGGCAGAGCGCCGTCGCCCCGGAACACGACCCGTTACCGACCGGTTAGCACTGTTGGCGTCCAGGCCGGCGCCGGCAGCGAACGTCTTCCCGCCGACATAGGGTGTCCTCAGGGCTCAAGCACGGGCCGGGAGCGACGAGGGAGTAGACGTGCACGCCGGATGGCGCCATCCTCCGCCCGCGTCCTACGCGGCGAAGGCCTTGGGCGGGACTAGCATGCGGAGGAGTCGGCGGTGATTCCACCAGGAATTGCCGACAGCGACTTCCCCGCTCTCCGAGGAGCGTGAGATGTTCGAAAGGTTTACCGACCGCGCGAGACGCGTTGTCGTCCTGGCCCAGGAAGAGGCCAGGATGCTCAACCACAACTACATCGGCACCGAGCACATCCTCCTCGGCCTGATTCACGAGGGCGAAGGCGTCGCTGCCAAGGCGCTGGAGTCGCTCGGGATCTCCCTCGAGGGCGTGCGCCAGCAGGTCGAGGAGATCATCGGGCAAGGCCAGCAGGCCCCGTCCGGCCACATTCCATTTACGCCGCGGGCCAAGAAGGTCCTCGAGCTCTCGCTGCGCGAGGCGCTGCAGCTGGGCCACAACTACATCGGCACCGAGCACATCCTCCTCGGCCTCATCCGCGAGGGCGAGGGCGTCGCCGCCCAGGTGCTCGTCAAGCTCGGCGCCGACCTCAACCGGGTCCGCCAGCAGGTCATCCAGCTGCTCTCCGGCTACCAGGGCAAGGGCGACC
>JBBSIN010000011.1:0-46731 GCA_038232055.1 Mycobacteriales bacterium | reverse complement strand
GCCTTGACGGGCTGCCTCGCCATATCGCGCTGCATCCGTGCGGGGTGCTGCTCTCCGACCAGACGCTGCTCGACCGCACCCCGGTCGAGGCGAGCTGGCTGGGCTTCCCGATGAGCCAGTTCGACAAGGACGACGTCGAGGAGATGGGTCTGCTCAAGCTCGACATTCTCGGCATCCGCATGCAGTCGGCGATGGCGCACGCCGTCGCCGAGGTCCGCCGGGTCGACGGCATCGACGTCGACATCGACGGGGTGCCACACGACGATCCCGCGACGTACGCGCTCATCCAGTCCACGAGGACGCTCGGCTGCTTCCAGATCGAGTCACCCGGCCAGCGCGAGCTCGTCGGCAAGTTCTCGCCCGAGACGTTCGCCGACATCATCATCGACATCTCGCTCTTCCGGCCGGGGCCGGTGAAGACCGATATGGTCACGCCGTTCCTCGAGGCGCGGCAGGGCTGGCGCGACCCGGGCTACCTCCATCCCGACCTCGAGCCGGTGCTCGGCGAGACCTACGGCGTGGTGGTCTTCCACGAGCAGGTGCTGCGCATCGTCGCGACGTTCACCGGTTGCTCGCTCGCCGAGGCCGACGAGGTACGCCGCGCGCTCGGCGATCCGCTGGGACAGCCGGAGGTGCGCGCGTGGTTTCTTCCGGCCGCGCTCGGTCGCGGATATGCACTCGATGTCGTCGAGCGGGCCTGGGAAGTGCTCAAGGGCTTCGCGTCCTTCGGCTTCTGCAAGGCGCATGCCGCCGCCTTCGCCGTACCGACCTATCAGTCGGCCTGGCTCAAGGCGCATCATCCAGCGGCGTTCCTTGCCGGGGTGCTCACCTACGACCCCGGTATGTATCCCAAGCGCCTTCTCCTCGACGATGCTCGGCAGCTCGGTATCGCGGTCCTCTCGCTCGACGTCAACCGCTCCGATGCCGACTACCGGATCGAAAAGGTCGGGCGCTACGACGAGCCCCCGCCGGAGATCCTCGACCGCCCGCCGCGGGAGGCGCCGCCGCCCGGCCTGCCGGACGGGCGCGACTACGGCATCCGGCTCGGGCTCGCCGACGTCAAGGGAATTACCGCGGCGGAGATTGTCCGGGTCGTCGCCGGCCGGCCCTACGCGTCGCTGTCGGACTTCTGGCACCGGACGGAGGTCTCGCGGCCGATCGCCGAGCGGCTCGTCGTCGCCGGAGCGTTCGATGAGATCTATGGCATCGGCTCGACGCTGCCGGTCCGCCGGCGCAACCGGGTGACGCGCCGTGATCTGCTGCTCCAGGTCGCCGAGCTCGACACGTGGAGGAGGTCTCTCGGGCGCTCGGGCCGTTCCGGGCGGCGCACGGGACCGGCCTACGTTGGTGCACCGACGACCCGCTCATCGGCAGGAGTAGCCGGCCTGGCTTCCCGGCCGGCGGACGTGCGCGAGCTTGCCGCCCGGCAGTCGCAGGCAGCCGCTCCGTCACCGGCCGCAGGCAAGCTTCCGGTCCAGCTCACGCTCGACCTCGACGACGCGCCAGGCGAGGTGGCACCGAGCGGGCTGGCCGAGATGACGAGCGCCGAACGGGTGTGCGCCGAGCTCGACGTGCTCGGACTCGACGCGAGTCGACACGTGCTATCCGGCTATGCGCCGTTCCTCGACGCGCTCGGTACGACGCGAGCCCGCGATCTGCTCCGGTGCCGAAACAGAACCGAGGTCCTGGTGGCGGGGGTGAAGGTCGCCACCCAGACCCCGCCGGTGCGGTCCGGCCGCCGGGTCGTCTTCGTCACGCTCGACGACGCGACCGGCCCGCTCGACGCGACGTTCTTCGAGGACGCGCAGGTCGGCTACGCGAGCATCCTGTTCCATTCGTGGCTGCTCGTGCTCCGCGGCATCACCCGCCGCACGGGTCCGCGCGGCATCTCGATGCGGGCGACCGGGTGCTGGGAGCTGCCGGTGCTACGGAACATGTGGGAGATCGGTGGCCTCGCCGCCGTCGAGATGGCGATGGCCCAGCCACCCGGCCGGACGACGGCCGTCAGCGAAGCTGCCGTGCACGGCGCCGCCGAGAGCCGCTCGACCCGCCCGGTCATGACCGCCTTGCCGGTGGGCGGGGTGCCGCGGGACGCCGCGACCGGCTTCGCGCAGTCGCCCTATGCCGACATCCGTCCGGCCGGTGCGGACGTCGGCGGGCCAGGGCGGCGAGTGCGCAAGCTCTGGCATGCCAGCCCCGGCAGTTCGGGGAGGTGACGGGATGCGCCTATTACGCTGTCCCGGGCGCCGCCAGACCGACTCCCGTCCGCGCGACCGAGGAGGGACGTGGCCGACTCGTCGCCGCTCCCCCCGGAGGTAGCCGCCTCCGACGGTGGCTGCCCGATCCTGCACGTCGACATGGACGCGTTCTATGCGAGCGTGGAGCTGCGGCGGCGGCCCGAGCTGCGGGGCCGCCCGGTTCTCGTCGGGGGAACCGGCACTCGCGGAGTGGTCCTCTCAGCGACGTACGAGGCACGCGCGTACGGCGTCGGCAGCGCGATGCCGATGTCCCGCGCGCGGCGGATGTGTCCGCAGGCGGTTGTCGTTCCACCCGATTTCGCCTCGTACTCCGCGGTGTCGGCGGGCATCATGGAGATCTTCCGTTCGATCACCCCACTCGTCGAGCCGATCGCGCTCGACGAGGCGTTTCTCGATGTCTACGGAGCGCGCCGTCGACTGGGCCGCCCGGCGGAGATCGGCGAGTGGATTCGGGCCCGCGTGTCGGACGAGCAAGGAATCCCCTGCTCCGTAGGGGTGGCGAGCACCAAGTTCGTCGCCAAGCTGGCCTCTACCCGGGCGAAGCCGGACGGGTTGCTCGTCGTACCGGTCGACGCGGTGGTCGAGTTCCTGCATCCGCTGCCGGTCGCTGCGCTCTGGGGAGTGGGGGAACGTACGGAGGAGGTGCTCGTCCGGCTGGGACTGCGGACGGTGGGGGACCTCGCGCACGTCCCCGTGAGCACCCTGCAGCGGGCTCTCGGAGCGGCGGCGGGGCGCCACCTCAGCGCGCTCGCCTGGGGCCGCGACGAGCGACGGGTCGTGGCCAGCGAGCCGGACCGCAGTATCGGCGCCGAGGAGACCTTCGACCGCGACGTCGATGACCCGGCGCGGATCCGCCGCGAGCTGCTGCGGCTGGCCGAACGGACCGCCTCGCGACTACGGGAGAGCGGGCAGGTCGGCCGTACCGTGAGCGTAAAGATCCGGTTTGCGGACTTTACGACGATCACGAGATCGCGCACGCTCGCCGACCCGACCGATGTGAGCCACGACATCTACGGCGCCGCCTGCGACCTCGTCGACCGGCTGGGCCTGCAGCGCGCCCGGCTGCGGTTGGTCGGGGTGCGGGTCGAGGGTCTGCGCGCGGCCGCCGGCCAGCCGCGACAGCTCCTGCTCGGCGAGCGTCCGTCGGGCTGGCGGGAGGCGGAGCGCGCAGCCGACCGTGCGACGCGCCGCTTCGGTCCGGGTGCGGTGCGGCCGGGGACGCTTCTTGATGGCGGCCAGCAGGGTCATCCGTCGTGACGCGGAACGGTTGGCGGCGTCTTTCGCGGGCACATCGCGAGCGCGAGCGTGCGGGATCGCTTCCGTGGCGGCCTCGGCGACCGTATCCTCAAGTACTGCGGAAACCTCAAGTACTGCGGACTCGCTTCCGCGACGCGGCAGGCATCCTTCGACCTGTCCGTGCGCGCCGGCCTTCCTGGGAGGAGCACCGTGCCGCTCTCGGAGCATGAGCAGCGCCTGCTCGACCAGATCGAGCGTGCGCTCTACGCCGAGGATCCCAAGTTCGCCTCCTCCTACCGGGCGACCGATCTCCGCAAGCACTACTCCCGGCGCATCGTGCGATGCGCCGTACTCTTCGTCCTCGGCGTCCTCTTGCTGATGGCCGGAGTGATCAGCAAGCAGATCGCCGTCGGCGTCCTCGGCTTCATCGTCATGCTGATCGCGCTGGTGTTTGGGATCACGAGTTGGCAGCGGCTCACCGGCAACCGGGAGGGCGGAACCCGACCGCGGCGGCCGACGGCGCCCAAGCCACGGGTCTCGCCCAAGCAGCGACTCGAGGACCGCTGGCGCCGGCGCTGGGAAGAGCGCGGCCGCTAGCGTCCGTCGAGCACGGCGTCCACGCGCCTGGTGAGACGGTCGCGGACCCCCGGCCACTCCTCGGCGAGGACGGAGAACAGGACCGTGTCTCGAACGCTGCCGTCGGCCCGGCGTTGGTAGCGGCGCAGGGTGCCCTCGTACCTTGCGCCCAGACGGGCGATCGCCTGCTGCGAGCGAAGGTTGCGCACGTCGGTCTTGAGCTGCACACGACCGGCTCCGAGCGTCTCGAAGGCGTGGCCGAGGAGCTGAAGCTTGGTGTCGGGGTTGACGCCGGTCGCCCACACCTCGGGCATGTACGCCGTCGCGCCGATCTCCAGTCGGGCGTCATCCACCGAGATGTCGAGGTAGCTGGAGGTGCCCACCACCGTCCAAGCAGGACGTCCAGCATGGGGCGTCCGCAGCCGCACGAGCCACGGCAGGGCGCCTTTCGCGATCCACTGTCGCAGCATCAGGGCGTAGGCAACCGCGTCCCGCGGGCGGCTGGCAATGTGCTGCCACACCGAGTCCTGGTCCAAGGCTCCAAAGAGAGCATCGGCGTCGCGCTCGGGGAGGAGCGGCGCAAGGTCGACGATCCGTCCCGACAGCCGGACGCCGGCCGGCGGCGGCCACGACATCGCCGGCCACGCGACATCGTCCGCGCGAGGGTCGGCAACCGGCGGGAACCGGTCCGATGCCGGGGTCGGCGGGGTCACCGCGAGGCGTCGCGCGCTACGGCGAGATCGGCCGGCGCCGCAGCAGCGCCCGGATCCGCTGCGACAGGATCCGGTCGCTACGGTCGAACGCGTCACTGAGGCGATTCGCCGCCAGGCCCAGCTGGTCGAGCGCAGACCGCGGGGCGCAACGCGCCAGCCAGCGGCGGCTGCCACCTGCGTCGCGCGCCAAGGAGCTCCGGACGACCGCTCCGGCCTCGCGCAGCTCGTTCGTGCCCGGCGATCGCCGGTGCCCACCCGCGCCCGCGGCGCGGGCGTAGCTGGCCCTCTCCTCCGCCACGACGAGAATGCCGAGAGCGTTCTCGGCCGCGTCGTCTAGCGCCGCACGTCGACGGAGCCAGGCGGCGGCTCCTCTCGGGGACGCGCTGACCGACCAGGCAAGGTTCAGGTCGCGGGCGTCGTCGCGCAGGTCGGCCCATGCGGCGTGCGCAGCGCTTCCCAGGTCGCTCGCGGCGTGCCATCGCCGTCGGCGGGTTGCCGCTTGGACGACGGACGGGCACGCGAGCACCAGGACGAGCAGCGCCAGCCCCGCCGGCACCCGCCACCGGTGCGACGACGACGGCTTCGCGGCCGGCGCCGCCGTGGGCAGGTCCGGCAGCGGGCCGCCCTGGCCGTCGACCTGTCCCTGGTTCTTGCGCTCGGCGAGCGGACGCCCGGAGTTCGGGTCAGGGTTAGCACCGGTCCGGGAGCCATTTGGGCCGCCATCGGCACCGGCACCGGCCGCGGCGCTCTGCGTCCACGACGGCGGCGATGTCGTCGTCTGCCCGGCAACTGGGGTCGGCTCGAACGGCAGCCAGCCGGCCCCGGGGAAGTAGAGCTCCGGCCAGGCGTGCGCGTCCTTGCTCGTCACGACGTACTCGCCGTCGCCGATGGACACGCCGTAGGTGAAGCCTACGGCGACCCGCGCCGGAATGCGCGCGATCCGGGCGAATAGCGCCATGGTGGCCGCGAACTGCTCGCAGTAGCCGCGCCTGCCCCGCAGGAAGTTCACTACGTCGTTGCTGCTGTTGCCGGAGGGGACGCTGAGGCTGTAGGTGAACCCGTCGCGGAAGTACTGCTGGATCGCGACCGCCTTGTCGTACTGGGTGGCTCCCTTCGCCACCCGCAGAGCGGTGTCGATGATCTCTGTGGGCATCCCGTCGGGCAGCTGCTGGTAGGGCAGCAGGTCGCGCTGGTCGGTGACCGCAGGCGCGTTCTGGAGGCTGTCGCGGTCGGGGGCCAGCATCTGACTCGCGACGCGGTACGACGCGTCACGGGCGTTGGCGCGGGTCGAGAAGATCGTGCTGGTCACCGCGTCGTAGCGCCAGTCACCAGAGACGTCCACGCCGGTCGGCTGGTAGGGCACCGGCAGCCAGCGGGCGTCCAGCGCGTTGGTGACCTCGATCCGGGTCTCCGCCGGGTCTCCGGCTACGAGGGGTGCCGGCAGCGCTTGGGTGTTCGACACCCGTTCGTTGCGTCCCGCCCGCAGTGGGCTCTGCGACCAGGTTCGGCCGTCGAAGCGGTCGAGTCCGGCCATCCGCAGGTACGGCGTCGGGCTCGGGTCGCGCGTGCGGATGCGGAGGAGGGTCTGTGGCCGCTCGGAGGTGAGCTGCCCCTTGAGCCGCACGATCGGGTTGTACGTGACCACACCGCTCGACCCGGAGCCGCCGCCGGTTCCGGCGCTGCCGTTGCCGCTGAAGATCGAGCCGCGGAAGGTGGGCAGCAGCAGCGGGACGACGAGGGCGAGTCCGATCGCGGCGACCCCGATACGCCGTCCCATGGCCCCCGTGGGCTGCTCCTCGCCGTAGGCGGCCGCAGTGAGCCGCCCCACCTCCAGCTGGGCGGACGTCCGCAGCGGACGGCCCCATCGGGCCAACCGGTCGCGATTGTCGGCGCCGAGCAGGATCAGGTAGCCGGCCACGGAGAGCGCGAACGGGACGATTCCCGTGCCGCGCGGCGCGATCGCGGCGGGAACCGCGAAGAGGGCGAGCAGTGGCAGGCCGGCGAGCGGGGGTCGGCGCAGCGTCGCGGCAAGCAGGTCGGCGACGAGCGCCACGAGCGCGACGCCGACAACGGTGATCAGGACCAGCCCCCGGTGCGAGGGCACCGGCGGCGCGAGGTCGTGGATGTCGGTGAACCCCTCGCGGGCGGAACTCGCCAGTAACCGCAGCGCCCCGGGCCCAGGAAGGAGCCCGCCCACGGCATCCGCCGAGGCGAAGACCACGGTGACGTAGAGCGTGGCGGCGGCCGCCACCAGGAACGGTCCGAGTGCGAGTGGCAGCCGACTCCATCTGGCCAGCGCGCTGGCCGCGGCGACGACCGCGATGACGCCGAGTACGGCGGGCAGCCAGCGCGCCGAGTCGTACACCGAGAAGAGCGCGCTCGTCGTCATGGCGACGGCGATCGCCGCAGCGAGCGAGAGCCGGTCCCGATCCCTCATGGTCCACCCACCGTATGCGACGCCACGACCCGGACCCCCCCGGCGGAGGAGGGCACCACGCGCACCGGAGCGCTTCGCGAGCCGGCCATCGGCCACACCTCGGTCAGCGCGACACCGTGTCGCACCGGCAGCACCCGCCAGCCGGCCTGCCGCAGCAGGGCCACGTTGGCGTCGGACCCGGGGGTCGCCGGCCGCTGCCCCGTCCAGGTCTGCGGGTCGACGAGCAGCGCGATGGAGGCGCTCGCACCGTGGCGTAGCCGGGCCAGCGCCTGGACCTCGTCCGCACTCAGCCCGCCGAGGATCGCGACGATCAAGCCCTCGCCACCGCCGCGGCGAAGACGCTCGAGGGCCGGCGCGAGCGTCGTACGCCGGCTGCGCTCCACGACCGCCAGCGAGTCGAGCAGCATGCCCTCGACGTCGCCGACCCCCTCGGTGCCCAGCTCGTCGCCGCCGTCGTCGAGGAACCGCAGCCGGTAGCCCCCGTGCGCGAGATGCAGTGAGATGGACGCGGCAGCGCTGACCGCCCACTCGAAGGACGAGCCAGGCCCGTCGCCGCGGTGCGCGGCGAGCCGGCTGTCGAGCAGAATGGCCGCGCGGGACTGCCAGGGCTGCTCCTCGCGCCGCACCATCAGCTCGCCGTAGCGAGCCGTCGAGCGCCAGTGCACCCGGCGCAGGTCGTCTCCCTCGCGGTACTCGCGAGGCGCGACGTCCTCCTCGCCGGCGCTCGCTACCGAGCGGGACCGGCTCTCGCCGCCACCGGCCCATTCCCCACCGAGCCCCACTCGCGGCAGCGGCACGACTTCGGGGGTCACCACCAGGTTTTCGTGCGAGGTGAAGGAGCGGGTGAGCTCGGCGAGGCCGAAGGGGTCGGTGAGCCGAATCGAGAGCGGGCCAACCGGGAAGCGCCCGCGCACGTCGGAGCGCAGGGTGTAGGCGACCTCACGGACGCCACGCGGCTCCACCCGGTCGAGCACGAAACGCGGCCGGCCACCCAGGACGTAGGGCAGCTTGTCCTCGAGCAGCAGCAGGCCGGTCGGCAGCCGCGACACGTTCTCCAGCCGGAGGATCACTGTCGCCGGCCGGCCGACCGGCACGCGGGCCGGCTCGACCCGGCGGGTGCACGACATCCGGTACCGGGTGCGGTGCAGCGCCGCCAGCGCGAGCAGCGGCAGGCACACCAGGAATACGCCGAGACGGAGCAGGTCGCGCTCGCCGAGGATCGCCGCGCACAACGCACAGGCGACGCCGGCGGCGAGGAAGCAGCGACCGCGCGTCGTCAGACCGGCGAGCCGGTTCACGACTGCTGTCGCACGTCAGCGGCTCCGGGCACCGCGTTCGGCGGCCGGAAGCGGCACCGCGGCGAGCACGTCACGGACGACGTCCTCGGCCGTACGGCGAGAGATCTGCGCCTCGGCCGTCAACAGCAGGCGGTGCGCGAGCACCGGTCCGGTCAGCGCCTGGATGTCGTCGGGCAGCACGAAGTCACGGTCGTCCAGCGCGGCCGCCGCGCGCGCCGCCCGGAGTAGGTGCAGCGTCGCCCGCGGCGACGCGCCGAGCCGGAGATCCGGCGAGGAGCGGGTCGCGTTGACGATGTCGACCGCGTAGCGGCGCAGCCCGTCGGCGACGTAGACGCCCCGCACGGCCTCGATGAGCTTGGCGACCTCCCGCGCGTCGGTGGCCGAGTCGAGGTCGTCGAGCGGCGAAGCGCTGCCGTGGCTGTCGAGCATCGCGAGCTCGGCCGCCGGGGACGGGTAACCCATGGACAGCCGCACCATGAACCTGTCGCGCTGCGCCTCGGGAAGGGGGTAGGTCCCCTCCATCTCGATGGGGTTCTGGGTGGCGATGACCATGAACGGCGTATCGAGCTCGTAGGTCACCGCATCGACCGTGACCTGGCGCTCCTCCATGCACTCGAGCAGCGCCGACTGCGTCTTGGGCGACGCCCGGTTGATCTCGTCGCCGACGACGATGTTCGCGAACACGGCCCCCGGCTTGAACTCGAACTCGCGGGCCTCCTGGTTGTAGACGCTGACGCCGGTCACGTCGCTCGGCAGCAGGTCGGGCGTGAACTGAATACGTCGCACTGAGCAGTCGATCGAACGCGCGAGGGCCTTGGCGAGCATCGTCTTGCCGACGCCCGGCACGTCCTCGATCAAAAGGTGCCCCTCTGCGAGGAGCACTGTCAGCGCCAACCGGACGACGTCCGGTTTGCCCTCTATGACGCGTTCGACCGCCTCGGTGACCCGCCCGGCGGTCGCCACGAGCGCGTCGAGGTCGCCCGCGCCGGAAGACGCAGCTTCGTTCGCCAGGCTGGCCGTCACCGGACCTCCTCGTCCCGCCGGTCGTACGCCGGACGCCCTACGCCCAGTGTCGCAGGTCGACGCGCGTGGGACAGCCCCCCAGCCGGCGAGCGTGACGCTGCTGTGACCGCGACGTCGACAAGTCCTGACCCAGGACGCCCGTTCCCGCTCCACTGCCCTCCACCCGCCTGACCTGGCACAGCGGTCGTACTTCCCGAGTGCTACCGATCGCAGCGCGTTGACGGGGCAGCGAAGTGGAGTACAGTGGCGCGAAATGGAGCCGTACGTCGGAGCGGGAGGCAGCCGGTGTTCCTCGGCACCCACACCCCGCGCCTGGACGAGAAGGGCCGGCTGTTCTTGCCGGCCAGGTTCCGCGAGCAGCTGGCCGGCGGTCTGGTGATGACGAAGGGCCAGGAGCGCTGCCTCTACGTCTTCGCCGAGGCCGACTTCGCGGCCCTCCACGACCGAATCCGGCAGGCGCCGCTCTCGGCGAAGGCGGTCCGCGACTACGCCCGCGTCTTCTTCGCCGGCGCCAGCGCCGAGGTGCCGGACAAGCAGGGGCGGATCAACATCCCTTCGGCCCTTCGCCAGTACGCCGGCCTCTCCCGCGACTGTGCCGTGATCGGTGCGAGCTCGCACGTCGAGATCTGGGACGCGACCGCTTGGGAGGCCTACCTCGGCACGTCCGAGCAGACGTTCGCCGACCTCTCCGAGGAGGTGCTGCCCGGAGTGTTCTGATCCCCTGCGTGGGGTGCGTTCTCTCCCCGCTCGAGACTCGCCAGAGACGCCCCTGGTGCACCTTCCCCGGTGCCAGGTGCGGAGCGGGAGGGGACCGGACTGCACGCGGCTACCCGTCGCTCGCGATCTCGTCCGTGAAGGGTCGACATGGACACCACGCCCGCCCCTACCTCACCGACGGCGCCTGCGCCGCCGGTGCTGCCCATTGAGCCGGACCTGCGCGCCGAGGTGCGCGGCACCCTCCTGCTCTTCCTGCTCACCGTCCTCGTCACCGCCGGCGTCGCGCTGTGCGCGAACCTCGTGGTGTCGGCGGTCGGCTGACCCGCGGCGATGGGGCCGCCGGACCGGCCGGCCGCGCAGCGCCACATCCCCGTGCTGCTCGACCGGGTCCGCGAGCTGCTCGCGCCGGCTCTGGCCCGTGACGGCGCCGTGGTCGTCGACGCGACGCTCGGCCTCGGCGGGCACGCCGGGGCGCTGCTGGCCGAGCACCCCGGACTTCGACTCGTCGGCATCGACCGTGATGCCGCGGCGCTTGGGCTGGCCGGGCGGCGCCTGGCGCCGTACGCCGATCGGATCACCCTGGTGCACGCGGTCTACGACGAGCTGCCCGACGTGCTCGCCCGCTTGGGCATCCAGCGGGCCAACGGGGTGCTGTTCGACCTCGGTGTGTCGTCGCTGCAAATCGACGAGGTCGGGAGAGGCTTTGCCTATGCCCAGGACGCGCCGCTCGACATGCGCATGGACGCGACAGCCCTGCTCACGGCGGCGGACGTCCTGAACACGTACGACGCAGCCGGCCTCAGCCGGGTCTTCCGGAACTACGGCGAGGAGCGCTTCGCTCGCCGGATCGCTGCGGCCGTGGTCCGGGCGCGGATCCGGGAGCCGTTCTCCACCTCCGCCCGCTTCGTCGAGCTGGTCCGGGACAGCGTGCCGGCGCCGGCCCGGCGTACCGGCGGCCACCCGGCCAAGCGCGTCTTCCAGGCGCTGCGGATCGAAGTCAACGGCGAACTCGCCGTGCTGCAGCGGGCAGTCCCGGCCGCTGTCGCGGCGCTTCCGGTCGGCGGCCGCATTGCGGTGCTTGCCTACCACTCGCTCGAGGACCGGATCGTCAAGCGGGTCTTCACCGCCGGCGCAGCGAGCCGCACCCCGCTCGGCCTACCGGTCGAGCTGCCGGGCAGCGCTGCCGAGCTTCGGCTGCTCACCCGGGGGGCGGAGCAGGCGCCGCAGGGCGAGGTGGCGACCAACCCCCGCGCGGCCTCGGTACGGCTGCGCGCGGCCGAGCGGGTCCGGTCCGGAGGAACCGCCTCATGAGCATGGCGCCGATGCCGGGTCCGGCCGGGGGCCGCGGGCACCGTCAGGGCAGCGTGCGGCGGTCACCGCAGCTGACCGTCGTTGCGCCCAGGCGTCAGCGCGCGGCGCGGGTGCCGTTCGCCCTCGTGGTGCTGCTCGTCATCGGGGGCGGCCTCATCGGCCTGCTGCTGCTCAACACCGTGCTGGCACAGGACGCCTTCGTCCTGCACGACCTCCAGCGGCGCAGCGTCATCCTCGGCGACCGGCAGCAGCAGCTGCAGGAGACCGTCGTCCGGGAAGAGGCTCCCTCGGTGCTGGCTGGCCGGGCGGCGGCGCTGGGCATGGTGCCCGGTGGCTCCCCACTGTTCCTGCGGCTGCCCGACGGCAAAATCCTCGGCAAGCCGCGCGCCTCCCGCGGCCTTGCGGTGGCGATGCCCGCTCCGGCGCCTACTCCGGCACCCACTCCCACCGTCACGCCGAGCGCCAACCCGTCCGCCAAGCCCTCTAGCAACCCCTCCGCCAAGCCGGGCGCGACGTCGAAGCCGACCCCAACGCCGTCCGGAACCCGTCGGTGAGCGACCCGCGCCGGGCTGCGGCCCGGGCTCGCGGCGCGCGGCGGCAGCGGATGGCGCATCCCGGCCGCCGGCTGCGCGCGGCCTTCGGTGTGCTGGTACTTCTGCTCGCGGTGCTCGGCACCAGGCTGATACAGCTGCAGGGACTCGACGGCGCGTCGTACGCGCAGCGGGCCGAGCTGCAGCGCCGCCACGTCCAGACGCTGCCCGCCGGCCGGGGCGCCATCGTCGACCGCAACGGCATCCCGCTGGCGATGAGCGTCGACTCCAACACTGTGTACGCCGATCCCACCCAAGCACGTGCGCAGGCGCCGGCGATCGCCGCCGTACTCGCGCCGCGGCTGCAGATCTCCGTTCCCGATCTGCTCGGCCGCCTCGTCCGCCCCAACACCCGCTACGTGGTGCTGGCCCGCGACGTCGACCCGGGCGTCGCCCGCGGCATCGTCGAGACCCTGGCGCAGCAGCGGCTCGCCGGTATCGGCACGGAACCGGACGCGCGCCGGATCTACCCCGCCGACCAGGTGGCCGCCAACCTGCTCGGCTTCCCGCCGAACGGGCCGAAGACCGGCGCCGGGCTCGAGCTCTCCAGCAATCGGCTGCTCGCCGGCCACGACGGCAAGATCGTGGCCGAGCTGGGCGCCGGGGGGCGCGAGATCCCGTCCGGGCAGCACGCCGAACGCCGGCCGGTGCCCGGCTCGACCGTCCAGCTCACGATCGACCGGGACATCCAGTGGGCAGCGCAGCAGGCGCTGGCCGCGCAGGTGAAGGCCGTGCACGCCGACAGCGGCACGGCCATCGTCATGGACCCGCGAAGCGGCGAGGTCCTGGCGATGGCGACGGCGCCGACGTTCGACGCCAACAAGCCCGGGAGCGGGCCGCCGGGATCGCTTAACCCGGCGGTCAGCGACGTCTACGAGCCGGGAAGCGTCAACAAGGTCATCACGGTCTCGGGCGCGCTGCAGGAGGGCGTCGTGACCCCGGGCACACCGGTGACGATTCCGCCGCAGCTGCGGCTCGTCGGGCACACGTTCCACGACGCCGAGCAGCATGGCACCGAGCACCTCACCGTCGCCGGGGTCCTCGCGAAGTCCAGCAACATCGGGACGATCAAGATTTCGCAGCGGCTGGGCAAGGCGAAGCTGCACGACTACCTGCGGGCCTACGGCTTCGGTGAGCTCACCGGTGTGGGCCTGCTCGGCGAGAGCCGGGGAATCCTGCCGCCGACCGACCAGTGGAGCGCCTCCCAGCAGTACACAATCCCGTTCGGCCAAGGCGTGTCGGTGACCGCTCTCCAGGTCGCCTCCGTCTACGCCACCATCGCCAACGGCGGCGTGCGAGCCGTGCCGACGCTGCTTCGCGGGACGATCCGGCCGGACGGCAGCGCCGTACCGGCGGCCAGAGAGTCGACGCGGCGGGTCGTCTCCGCCGAGGTCGCCCGCCAGGTACGCAACATGCTCGAGGCCGTCACGAGCGACCAGGGCACCGCTCCGGCGGCCCGGATCGCCGGCTACCGGATCGCCGGCAAGACCGGCACCGCGCAGCGTCCCAACCCGGCGTGCAGCTGCTACGCCGGCGGCGGCTACACCGCCTCCTTTGTCGGGTTCGCACCGGCGGACAACCCGCAGCTGCTCGTCGGCGTCGTGCTCCAGAAGCCGCGTAGCGGCCACTTCGGCGGCCAGGTCGCGGCCCCGGTCTTCCAGTCGGTCATGTCGTTCGCGCTGAAGTCCCGGGAGATCCCGCCGACCGGCACCCGGCCACCGACGGTGCGCCTCGTTGCGCGGTGACCGGCCGGCTCCCGTCTCCTCCCCGCCGACGGCGGTCCGGCGCGCCACCGCCAGCTTGCTGCGCAACCCGTTAGCGTGGTTGTCCGTGTCACCGCCGGGAACTCTGCGTCCGGCCGCAGTGACTCCGCAGCGGCTGACCGAGCTCTTCCGGCACGTCGATGCCGTGCCGGCCGGGTCGGGCTTGGCGGGGGTCGAGGTTACCGGGGTCACCCACGACTCGCGCGCCGTCCGGCCCGGCGACCTCTACGCGGCGCTGCCCGGCTCGCGGGCGCACGGCGCCGAGTTCGCGGCGGCCGCCGTCCAAGCCGGTGCCGCCGGCGTGCTGACCGACTCTGCCGGGCGGGACCGCGCCGTGGCTAGCGGAGCACCGGTGCTGGTCGTGTCCGACGCCCGGGCGGCCCTCGGCGCCGTCGCCAGCTGGGCATACGCCGCGCCGGCCGACGACCTGCTCCTGCTCGGAGTGACGGGGACCAACGGGAAGACGACGACGGCATACCTCATCGAGGCCGGGCTGCGCGCCGCCGGGCACGTCACCGGTCTCGTCGGCACGATCGAGACGCGCATCGCCGACGCGACGGTGCCCAGCATCCGCACCACTCCGGAGGCGACCGACCTGCAGGCGCTGTTCGCGGTGATGCGCGAGCGCGGCGTCGACGCGGCAGCCATGGAGGTGTCCAGCCACGCGCTGGCCCTCGGCCGCATCGACGGCACGACGTTCGACGTGGCCGCCTTCACGAACCTCTCGCAGGACCACCTCGACTTCCACCGGAGCATGGCCGCGTACTACGCCGCCAAAGCCGCCCTGTTCACCCCCGGTCGGGCCCGCCGGGGCGTGGTCAACGTCGACGACCCGTACGGCGCGCGAATCGCTTCCGAAGCCGGGGTGCCGGTGACCACGGTCTCGCCATCGGGTGCCGAGCCGGCCGACTGGTGGGTCACGACGGCCGGGTCGAGCGCCACGGGGAGCGCGGTGGAGATCGAGGGGCCGGGCGGCCCGCTGGAGCTGATCGTCCGGTTACCCGGGGAGTTCAACATCGACAACGCGCTGCTCGCCTACGTCTGCCTCATCGACGCAGGGATCTCGGGCGACGAGGCGTTGGCGGGCATCGCGTCGCTGCACAGCGTGCCCGGCCGCATGGAGCGGGTCGAGGTCGGGCAGCCCTTCCTCGCCATCGTCGACTACGCCCACACGCCGGAGGCGGTGGCGACGCTGCTCGCCGCACTGGGCGCGGTCACCCGTGGCCGGATCATCGCCGTCCTCGGCTGCGGCGGCGACCGTGACCGGACCAAGCGCCCGCTGATGGGCGCCGCGCTGGCCCGCGGCGCCGACGTCGCCGTGCTGACCAGCGACAACCCGCGGTCCGAGGATCCGCTGGCGATCCTCGCCGAGATGGAGCGCGGGACCCGTGAGGTGGCGGCGGCGCAACGGGCGGAGGTCCTCGTGGAGCCGCTGCGGGGCGCCGCGATCGAGCACGCCGTGGCGCTTGCCGCCGGCGGTGACACGGTGGTCGTGGCCGGCAAGGGACACGAGCAAGGACAGCAGGTGGGCGACCGGACGCTGCCCTTCGACGACCGCGACGAGCTGCGCAGCGCACTGCTGCGCCTCGCGAGCGCGCGGTGATCCCGATGACCCTCGCCGACGTGGCCGCCGTCACGGGTGGGCGGCTCGACGCGGTGGGCGATCCAGCCGCGGTCGTCACCGCGCCGGCCGTCGTCGACTCGCGACTGGCGGTGCCCGGCTGCCTATTCGTCGCGGTCCGCGGCGAACACGCCGACGGTCACGACTTCGTTCGCGAGGCCGTCGGAGCCGGCGCCGTCGCCGTCCTCGCGGCCCGGCCGGTGGGCGCCCCGTCCGTCGTCGTGCCCGACGTGGTGGCCGCTCTCGGGCGCCTCGCCCGGGCGGTCGTCGACCGGCTGGCCGGCATGGCGGTGATCGGCGTGACGGGTTCCTCCGGCAAGACCGGCACCAAAGACCTGCTCGCCGGCCTGCTTCCCCGGCTCGGCCCGACGGTCGCCCCGGTCGGCTCGTGGAACAACGAGATCGGGCACCCGCTCACCGTCCTGCGGGCGGAGGCCGATACCCGATACCTGGTGGTCGAATGCAGCGCGCGCAACGTGGGTCACATCGCCCACCTGTGCGTCATCGCGCCACCGCGAGTAGGCGTCGTCCTCAACGTGGGTACGGCGCACCTCGGCATCTTCGGCAGCCGGGAGAAGGTCGCCGCCGCGAAGGCTGAGCTGGTCGAGGCCCTGCCGGCCGACGGCGTCGCGGTGCTCAACGCCGACGACCCGACCGTGCTGGCCATGCGCGACCGTACCGTCGCGCGCGTGGTCACCTTCGGCGAAGCCGTGGGCGCCGACGTGCGTGCCGTCGACGTGCGGCTCGACCCGCAGGCCCGTCCTTCCTTCCGGCTGCGGACACCGGACGGTGACGCGCCGGTGCACCTCACCCTTTCCGGCGAGCACCAGGTCGGCAACGCGCTGGCGGCGGCCGCGGCCGGTCTGGTCCTGGGGTTCTCGCCGGTCGACGTGGCGGCGGGGCTGGCCGCTGCCCGGCCGGTCAGCCGGTGGCGGATGGAGGTGGCCGAACGCCCCGACGGCGTCACGGTCGTCAATGACGCCTACAACGCCAATCCCGAGTCGATGGCGGCCGCGCTGCGGGCGCTGGTGGCGATGGGTGCGGGTACGGGCGCACCGCGCCGCACCTGGGCAGTTCTCGGCGAGATGGCCGAGCTCGGCGACGCGGCGGACGAGGAGCACGCCGCGGTGGGCCGGCTCGCCGTACGCCTCGGGATCGAGCGCGTCGTCACGGTGGGGGAGCGGGCCGCCGGGATGGCGGTCGGCGGCGCCGCCATCGCGGTTGCGGACAGCGAGGCGGCGCTCGAGCTCCTGCGGGCTGAGCTGCTGCCCGGTGACGTGGTCCTCGTCAAGGCCTCCCGCGCCGTTGCACTGGAGCGCCTGGCCGCCGCCCTGTTGGCGGGGCCCGCCGGGTGAAGCACGTTCTCGTTGCGGCGCTGGTGTCGCTCGTCCTCTCGCTGCTCGGCACACCCGCCGCCATCCGGCTGCTCCAGGAGCAGGGCTACGGACAGCTCATCCGCGACGACGGCCCGACGACCCACCACGTCAAGCGCGGCACGCCGACCATGGGCGGCACAGTGATCATCGCGGCCACGCTGGTCGGCTACGCCGTGGCGCACGTCATCGACCCGTACGGCCTCACCGCGAGCGGGCTGCTCGTCCTGCTGCTGATGACCGGTCTGGGCCTCGTCGGTTTCATCGACGACTACATCAAGATCCACAAGCAGCGCAGCCTCGGATTGGGTGGCCGGGCGAAACTCGCCGGCCAGCTCGCCGTGGCGGTCGCGTTCGGCGTATTCGCCCTGCAGTTCCGCAACGGAGCGGGTCTCACCCCGGCGTCCACCCACCTGTCCTTCGTGCGCGACTCGGCGATCGTCTTCGGGTCGGTGGGCTTCGTCATCTGGGCCTACCTCATGGTCTCCGCCGCGTCGAACGCGGTGAACCTGACCGACGGCCTCGACGGTCTCGCCGTGGGCACCTCGGTGATGGTCTTCGGCGCCTACGTGATCATCTGTTTCTGGGAGTTCGGCAACCGCTGCGCCGACGCCGCGAACTGCTATCCGGTCCGCGACCCGCTCGATCTCTCCGTCGTCGCGGCCGCCGCGATGGGTGCCTGCTTCGGTTTCCTGTGGTGGAACGCGTCACCGGCTCGGATCTTCATGGGTGACACCGGCTCGTTCGCGCTCGGCGGCGCGCTCGCCGGTCTCGCGATCTGCTCGCGCACCGAGCTGCTGCTGGTGTTGCTCGGGGGCCTGTTCGTCGTCATCACGCTGTCGGTGATCCTCCAGGTTGCGGCGTTTCGGCTCTTCCATCGGCGGCTGTTCAAGATGGCGCCCCTGCAGCACCACTTCGAGCTTTCCGGGTGGGCGGAGGTCACGATCGTCATCCGGTTCTGGATCATCGGCGGACTCGCCGTGGCGTTCGGTCTCGGCGTCTTCTACGCCGACTTCATCGCCCGCGGTTCGCTGCCGTGATCCCGGCCGACCCGGCCGCGGCCGAATGGCGGGGGCGTCCGGTGTGCGTGGCCGGTATCGCCCGGTCCGGGGTGGCCGCCGCGGAGGCTCTCCTTCGGCTCGGTGCGACCGTCACCGTGGTCGACGAGCGCGCCGGCGATCCGGAGCAGCTGCGGGCCGAGCTTCTCCGCGCGCTCGGCGCACGGGTCGCGCTCGGCCCGGCAGCCGTGGTGGCCCCTCCCGAGGGCAGCAGCCTCGTCGTCACGTCCCCCGGCTGGCGGCCGACGCAGCCGTTGCTCGCCGCCGCCGCGGCTTCGAGCCTGCCTGTATGGGGGGAGGTCGAGCTCGCCTGGCGGCTGCGCGGCCCCGACGCCGCGCCGTGGCTGGCGCTGACCGGTACCAACGGCAAGACGACGACGGTCCGGATGCTCACCGCGATGCTGCTGGCGGGCGGGCACCGCACGATCGCCGCGGGCAACGTCGGCACGCCGCTGCTCGAGGCGGTACTGGCCACGCCGGCGTACGACGTCCTGGCCGTCGAGCTCTCCAGTTTCCAGCTGCACTGGAGCGCCTCGCTGCAACCGGCGGCCGCGGCGATCCTCAACGTGGCGCCCGACCATCTCGACTGGCACGGGTCGATGGCGGATTACGCGGCCGACAAGGGCCGAATCCTGCATGGCAGTCGACTGGTCGTCTACAACCTCGAGGATCCGTGGAGCGTCCGGCTCTCCGCCGGGTGCCCCCGCCGGGTCGGCTTCGGGCTCGGGGGGCCTCGCGACGGCGACTTCGGCGTACGGGACGGGTCCCTGGTGGGGGACGGTGTCGAGCTGGCCCGGGTCGAGGACGTGCGCCCCGGTGGCCGGCACAACGTCGCGAACGCGCTGGCCGCAGCGGCGCTGGCCAGGTCGTACGGCGTGCCGGCCGCGGCCGTGGCGGAGGGGCTGCGGCGGTTTCGGCCGGACGGTCACCGCAACGCCAGCGTGGCCGTCGTCGCGGGCGTCACCTACGTCGACGACTCCAAGGCGACCAACCCGCACGCCGCCGCGGCCAGCCTGGCGGCGTACGACTCCGTCGTCTGGGTCGCCGGCGGCCTGCTCAAGGGCGCCGACGTCGGCCCGCTCGTGGAGGAGGCCGCTGGGCGGCTGCGGGGGGCCGTGCTCATCGGGCGCGACCGCAAGGAGATCGGCGCGGCTCTGGCGCGACACGCGCCGCAGGTGCCGGTCACGGAGCTCGACGTCACGGACACTGGCGCCATGGCGGATGTCGTGCGGGTCGCGTCGCGGCTGGCGCGGCCCGGCGACACGGTGCTCCTCGCCCCGGCGGCGGCGTCGATGGACATGTTCCGCGACTACGCCGCCCGAGGCGATGCCTTCGCCGCGGCGGTGCGGGCGCTGGCCGGGGAGCGGGCCCGGTGACCACCGCCACCGCGACCCGCGGGCGGGAGGCCCCCGCCCGCGAGGTGCGACGCCCCCTGCTGCACCGTCCGCTCGCGTCGTACTACCTCGTTCTCGGCAGCGCGGGGCTGCTGACCACGATCGGGCTGGTCATGGTGCTGAGCGCCTCGAGCGTGACGGCGTACTCGCTGACCGGCTCGTCGTTCACCTACTTCATCAAGCAGCTGCTCGGCGTCGCGCTCGGCATTCCGGCCATGTACGTCGCCATGCGGCTGCCGCTTCGCGCCTACCGCATGCTCGGCTACCCGCTGCTGCTGGTGTCCTTCGCGCTGCTGCTGCTCGTCCTGGTGCCGGGCGTCGGCCACAGCGCCTACGGGGCGACTCGCTGGATCGACCTCGGACCCATCCAGATCCAGCCGAGCGAGCCGGCCAAGCTGGCGCTCGCCCTGTGGGGCGCCGACCTGCTGTGCCGCAAGCAACGGTTGCTCGGGCAGTGGCGGCACCTGCTGGTGCCGCTGCTGCCCGGGGTGACGCTGCTCGCGGCCCTCGTCATGCTCGAGCCGGACATGGGCACGACGATCGTGCTGCTCTCGATCACGCTCGGACTGCTCTGGATCGTCGGTGCGCCCGGCCGGCTCTTCGGCATGCTCAGCGCCGCGGTCGTCGGGCTCGCCGGCATCATGATCGCGGTGGAGCCGTACCGGCTCCGGCGCTTCACCGGCTTCCTCAACCCGTGGGCCGACGCGCATGGCGCAGGGTGGCAGGGCACGCAGGGCCTGCTCGCGCTCGCCTCGGGCGGCTGGTGGGGCCTGGGGCTCGGCGCCAGTCGGCAGAAGTGGTCCTACCTGCCCAACCAGTACACGGACTACATCTTCGCGATCATCGGCGAGGAGCTGGGGCTCATCGGCACGTTTGCGGTGCTGGCGCTCTTCGGTGCGCTCGGCTATGCCGGCATCCGCATCGCCCGGCGCAGCCGTGACCCGTTCTGCCGGCTCGCGGCGGGGGCGGTCACGTGCTGGCTGCTCGCGCAGGCCTTCGTCAACATCGGCGCGGTGGTCGGCCTACTACCCATCACCGGGATTCCGCTTCCCCTGGTGTCCTACGGCGGCTCGGCGCTGGTGCCGACGATGTTTGCGATCGGCATGCTCGCCTCGTTCGCGAAGATGGAGCCAGGGGCAGCGGCCGCTCTCGCGGCCCGGGAGCCGGGCATCGTGGCGAGGCTGCTTCCTCGTCGGACGACGGCACCGGCCGGCCGGGTCCGACGCTCCACCCGGGCGCCCGCGCGGCGGCGCTGACTCGTGCACGTCGTCCTCGCTGGTGGCGGCACCGCCGGGCACGTCGAGCCGGCGCTCGCCCTGGCCGACGCGCTGCGCCGCCTCGTCCCGGGGGTGGAGGTCACCGCGTTGGGTACCGAGCGCGGGCTGGAGACCTCCCTGGTGCCGGCTCGGGGATACCGGCTGGCGCTGATCCCGTCGGTGCCGCTTCCCCGCCGCCTGACCGGCGACCTGGCGACCGTACCCGGACGGCTCGCCGCCGCGGTGCGGGCCGCCGCCCGGGTGCTCGACGAGACCGGCGCCGACGTGCTCGCCGGGTTCGGCGGCTACGTCGCGCTTCCCGGCTATCTGGCGGCCCGGCGGCGACGGGTGCCGATCGTCGTGCACGAGGCCAACGCCCGTCCCGGCCTCGCCAACCGGGTCGGCGCCCGCCTCACCCGCCACGTCGGGGTGGCGACGCCCGGCTGCCCGCTCCCGAACGCCGCCTACGTGGGTATCCCGCTCCGGGCAGCCATCGCCACGCTCGACCGCGAGGCGAGAAGAGGCGGCGCACGCAGCACACTTGGACTCGACGCCGACCGCCCGACGCTGCTCGTCACGGGTGGCTCGCAGGGCGCCAGGCGGATCAACGAGGCGGTCACCGCCGCCGCGCCGGCACTGGTGGCGGCCGGCGTACAGGTGCTGCACGTGGCCGGGCCGAAGAACGCCCCCGACGTCGCGGCCGCGCTGCCGCCTCAGGGGCCGGGCGATCCGGCGTACGTCGTGCTGCCCTACGTCGAGCGGATGGAGCTCGCGTATGCGGCCGCCGACCTAGCCCTGTGCCGGGCGGGCGCGATGACGTGCGCGGAGCTGGCGGCCGTCGGGCTGCCCGCGGTCTACGTGCCGCTGCCGGTGGGCAACGGTGAGCAACGGCTCAACGCCGCGCCGGTCGTCGCGGCCGGCGGCGGTTGCCTCGTCGAGGATGCCGCGCTCGACGCGACCGTGCTCCGCGAACGGGTCGTGCCGCTGCTCCTCGACGCTGCGCGCCTGCGAGCGATGGGCGCCGCGGCCATCCGCTTTGGGCGGCGCGACGCCGATGTCGCCCTCGCCCGCATGGTGATCACCGCCGCGGGGAAGCAGGCGGCGTGACGGTGCTCTCCGACGCGGGCGGACGGCCCGGCGCCGCCGACGTCCCGGACGCCCCGGGCAGCCCCCAAGGTTCCGGCGCCAAGGAGCTTCGCCGGGCCGAGGCGCTGGGGCGGGTGCACTTCGTCGGCATCGGCGGCGCCGGCATGAGCGGTATCGCCCGAATCCTGTTGGCGCGCGGCGTGCGAGTTTCCGGAAGTGACGCGAAGGACTCCCGCACCCTTGCCGCGCTCGCGGCTCTCGGCGCCGACGTGCGCGTCGGGCACGCCCCTGCGCACGTCGCCGCGGCCCAGACCGTCGTCGTGTCGAGCGCCATCCGCGAGACCAACCCGGAGTTGGTGGAGGCCCGCCGGCGGGGCTTGCGGGTGCTGCCCCGGGCGGCTGCCCTCGCCTCCGTCATGTCCGGTCGCCAAGGCGTGGCGGTCGCCGGCACCCACGGCAAGACCACGACGACCTCGATGCTCACCGTCGCGCTCCAGCACTGTGGGGCCGACCCCTCGTTCGCGATCGGCGGCGACCTCGGCGAGCCAGGTTCCAACGCCCACGCGGGCAGCGGCCGCCAGTTCGTGGCCGAGGCCGACGAGAGCGACGGGTCGTTCTTGCTGCTCTCGCCGTACGCCGCAATTGTCACCAACGTCGAGGTCGACCATCTGGACTTCTACGGCGGCCTCGACGCGGTCGAGGCGGCGTTCGCATCGTTCGTGGGCCGGGTCGACCCGGCCGGGTTCCTGGTGACCTGTGGCGACGACCCCGGCGCGGCGAGGGTCGCCGCCGCCGCACGTGCGCTCGGCCGCGACGTCCGCAGCTATGCCACCGACCCGGCGGCCGAGCTGGTCGTCTCCGACGTCGCGCTCGCCGGTGGCACGGCGTCGTACACCGCCCGCTGGCGCGGCGAGCGACTTGGCACCGTCCGACTGCGCGTGCCCGGCCGGCACAACGTGCTCAACTCCGCCGCGGCGCTGACGGCGGCTCTCGGGCTAGGCTTCCCGTTCGCGGACATCGCCGCTGGTCTGGCGGTCTTTCCCGGCGCCCGCCGACGGTTCGAGCTCAAGGGAACCGCGGGCGGTGTCCGCGTCTTCGACGACTACGCCCACCATCCAACGGAGATCGAGGCTGCGCTTCGAGCGGCCCGGGAGGTGGCCGGCGGCGGCCGGGTCGTGGCCGTCTTCCAGCCGCACCGCTACAGCCGCACCGCCGGCTTCGCCGCCGAGTTCGGTCGAGCCCTCGGTCTCGCCGATGACGTCGTGGTGATGGAGGTGTACTCGGCGGGGGAGGACCCCATCCCAGGCGTCAGCGGAGCCACCGTCGCCGCGGCGGTGCCCCTGGCCGGCGACCGGGTCGCCTTCGAGCCGTCGTGGTCGGCGGTGGCGGATCGAGCCGCCGCGGCGGCGACCTCCGGCGACATGGTCCTCACGCTCGGCGCCGGCGACGTCACCATGCTGGGCGGGGAGATACTTGATCGCCTGGCCCGGCGACCATGAGTGGTGGCGGCGGCGTCAGCGGTACGCCGAGGGAACCGCCGCCGCCGCGCCCACTGACTCGTCGTCCGAAGTTGCCGGTGTCCGAAACTCGGGAACGCCGGGAACGAGCAGCAGAAGCAGGGTCGGGACGCTCTGCACGAGCGCGGCGACGACGAGCACGGGTCCGCGGCCGACCAGGTGAAGCACCGGACCGACCAGCGCCAGGCCGACAGGCAGCAGGGCGAAGCTGCACATCCAGTCGAGGGACACCACGCGGGCGAGTAGGTGCTTCGGGACGTCGACTTGCAGCGCGCTCTCCCAGTAGACGATGAACGGGCCGAGGCCCAGCCCGGCGACGAAGAACAGCACGCAAACCCAGCCGAGGTCGAGCGACACCCACAGCGCCACGGGCTGCAGCGCGAGCGGCACCAAACCGAGGATGCCGACGAGACCGGGCCGTGCCGGGCGGAGCCGCCCGGCGAGCAGCGCTCCGACGAGGGCGCCCACCGCGCCGGCCGAGAGGACGAGACCGTACGACGACGCGCCACCCAGCCGTTCGCGGGCGATCACCGGCAGCAGCACCATCACCGGCGCGAACGCGAGCATCAGCTGGGCTGCGGCGAGCGTGAGGACCGCACCGATCCACGGACGAACTCGAACGGCCTGAACGCCCTCACCGATCTCACGCACCGCGGAGCGCCGTTCCGGCGGCGTCGATGCCGGTTCGGCGACACCGAGCAGAGTGGCACAGCTCACCGCGAAGGTCAGCGCGTCGAGCCCGAACGCAACCCGTGGGCCGGCTACGGCGACGAGGACACCTCCGAGGCCGGGGCCGATCACCTGGGCGAAGTGCAGCGACGAGCCGGTCAGCGCGTTCGCCTGCGTGAGGTCCGGCTGAGGTACTACGGAGGGGATCAGCGCGCCGTACGCCGGACGGAAGAACGCCTCGCCGGCACCGACCAGGAACGTGAGACCGGCGAGGACGAGGACGGGCGGCGTACCGGGTGTCAGCGCCAGCCCCGCCACCGCCACCGCTCGCAGGACATCCGCGCCGATCATGACGGCGGTGCGAGGCAACCGGTCGGCCCACACTCCGCCGAGCAGCGAGAAGAGCACGAGAGCGGCGAACCGTCCGCCGAGCACCAGGCCGACCGCGGTGGCGTCTCCGCCGGCGTCGAGGACCTGCACGGCCACCGCGACCGGGAAGATCATGTCACCTACCGCGCTCACCGCCTGCCCGGTCCACAGCCAGCGGAAGTCGCGGTTGCGGAGCACCGTCCGACCGGAGGTTCGCCGCCACATGCGGCCAGTCAACTACGGACGTCCGTGCGTCGGCGTGGCAACGACCTGCGTTCGGCCGGACATGACAGCGTCGAAGAGGTGGCGGCACGGCTCGAGGGATGCGCACGATGAGGCTGCGCATGATCGGGTTGCTCCCGATGCGGCGCCGCCGACGGCAGCCGAGGCGATGGTCCCCGCGAGTCGGGGCGGCGGTGGCGATCCTCCTGGCCGGCGCGGTCGGGTGGTTGCTGCTGGGCACCGGGTTCTTCGTGGTCCACGACGTGATGGTCAGCGGCACCAGCCGGGTTGCCGCCGCCGACGTGCGCCGCGCCGCGCACGTGCGGGCCGGAACGCCCCTGGTCCTGCTGGACGAATCGGCCGTACGCAGCCGGATCAGCGCGATCCCGGCCGTGGCTTCGGTGCGGGTCACCCAGCGGTGGCCGCACGGCGTGCGAATCGTCGTGGCCGAACGGGTGCCGATTCTGGCCGTGCCGCGCGCCCGCGACTACCAGCTCGTTGATGCCACCGGTGTGGCGTTCGCGACGGTCTCCCGACCCCCGCGCCGGCTACCCATCGTCGGTCTCGCCTCGGTCGGACCCGACGACCCGGCCACCCGTGCGACGCTCGACGTCCTCACCGCGCTGCCGGCACGGTTGCGCGCCTCGTTGCGCCGGCTGGAGGCGGCGAGTGGGAACTCCGTGACGCTGGTCTTGCGCGACGGCCGCCGGGTACTGTGGGGCGGCGCCGACGCCTCCGCCGTCAAGGCCGCGGTCCTCGTCCCCCTGCTCAAGCGGCACGGAAAGCTCTACGACGTGTCAGCGCCCGACGTCGTGACCATCTCTCGCTGACGGTTGCCGGTACGCCGAAGTGATCGCCCGAGGAATCGCCCTACTGGTCGTCCGGGAGTCGTCCGAGGAAGCGTCCGAGGCATGATCTTGACGTTTTCCCTGCTCGCGACACCATGATCCCCTCGGACGATTACTCGGACCAGTTTCACACGCCCGGGTTCGGCGCGCGTCGTATCCAGGACGGCCGCTCAGTCGTATCCAGCAAGGCCGCTCAGTCGTATCCAGGAAGGCCGCTCCGTAACCGCGACCGGCAACGTCCAAACGGAGCCGCGTGTTGCCTTGACCGGGTACCGACGCCGGTCTAATGTCCAGCCCTAAGCCGCAGGTTGATAGCACAGCGACTGAATCTCAACCTGAGGGTGAGGGTGGCCTTCGGTAGAGTTGCCGTCGGCCAGCCAAGCCCGCCGGCAGCGGTGGCGCCTTCCCTTCGCCATCGGGAGCGGCCGATTCCCCTGCTTCGCCGCCTTATCCCTGCTTCCCAGCTAGGGCTCCCTCAGCTCTTCCCCAGCTCGTTAGCCCAGAGCTTCCCCAGCTCGTTCAGCGCCCGGGCGCGTTCCTGCCTCGGTCGCACCTCCCGCGCGAAGGGCATCCAGACGTGGCAGCACCGCAGAACTACCTCGCCGTCATCAAGGTGGTCGGGATCGGCGGAGGTGGTGTCAACGCCATCAACCGCATGATCGAGGTGGGCCTCAAGGGCGTCGAGTTCATCGCCATCAACACCGACGCGCAGGCGCTGCTCATGAGCGACGCCGACGTGAAGCTGGACGTGGGCCGGGAGCTCACCCGCGGCCTTGGCGCCGGCGCCAACCCCGAGGTGGGTCGTAAGGCCGCCGAGGACCATGCCGACGAGATCGAAGAGGTCATCAAGGGCGCCGACATGGTGTTCGTCACCGCCGGCGAGGGCGGTGGCACGGGGACGGGTGGCGCCCCGGTCGTGGCCCGCATCGCGAAGTCGCTCGGTGCGCTGACGATCGGCGTCGTGACCCGGCCCTTCACGTTCGAGGGTCGCCGCCGCGCCGTGCAGGCCGAGTCCGGCATCGAGGAGCTGCGCGCCGAGGTCGACACGCTCATCGTGATCCCGAACGACCGGCTGCTGTCCATCAGCGACCGGCAGGTCAGCCTCGTCGACGCCTTCCGCTCCGCCGACCAGGTGCTGCTCTCCGGTGTACAGGGCATCACCGACCTCATCACGACGCCGGGCCTGATCAACCTTGACTTCGCCGACGTCAAGGCCGTCATGGCCGGTGCCGGTTCGGCGCTCATGGGCATCGGGTCAGCGCGTGGCGAGGACCGGGCGTCGGTCGCCGCGGAGATGGCCATCGCCAGTCCCTTGCTCGAAGCGTCCATCGACGGCGCGCATGGCGTGCTCCTCAACATCTCCGGCGGATCCGACCTCGGGCTCTTCGAGATCAACGAGGCCGCTCGGCTCATCAGCGAGGCGGCGCACGCCGAAGCCAACATCATCTTCGGCGCGGTCATCGACGACGCGCTCGGCGACGAGGTCCGGGTCACCGTCATCGCCGCCGGCTTCGACGGCGGCGTCATGCAGCGCCGCCGCGACGCTGGCCGGCTCGCGGTCGACCCGCGCGACGACGGGCCGCGTACCGACCCCCGCCGCGGGCCACCCCGCCAGGAGCCGCCGCACCAGGAGCCGCCGCAGCAGGAGCCGCGCAGCGAGGGGACGCGCGGCGAACCGGGTCGAGAGCCGCAGCGCGAGCCCGCAGCACGATCTGCCGGCGACGCTTCCCGGCGGGAGATCCGCCTCGACGATCCGTCGCGCACCGCGGCCGACGAGCCGCGGCGCGACATCCGGCTGGACGCCGATCGAGGCGGGCCGGCCGAGGGACCGCCCGCCGATCGCGAGCGCGAGCGGCGCTACCAGCCGGCAGAAGCCGCGGCCCGAGGGGAGTCGCCGCGCTCGCAGCCATCGCCGCCGCGCTCGCAGCGGCAGCAGCCGGCGCGCACGCAGGCTCGCCGCCCGGGCTACGACGAGAGCGACGACCTCGACATCCCCGACTTCCTGAAGTAGTGAGCGGGCAGCTTTTTCCGCTCCTCGCGCCTCTTCCCGACGCTGTTCTGGGTGCATTCACCACCCGCGCCGGTGGAGTCAGCTCTGGACCGTACGCCGAGTTCAACCTCGCGGGACACGTCGGCGACGAGCCCAGCGTGGTGACCGCGAACCGCCACCTGGTCGAACGCTGGCTCGGGGCACGGCCGCTGCACGTCACACAGCAGGTGCACGGCGCCGGGGTCGCCACGGTCACCTCCCGGCGTGCCGGGCGTTTACGTATCTCCCGCGGCGGTGCGGCCGGGGCTGACGCGCTCGTGACGGCGCTGCCCGGCGTACCGCTCGCGGTCCTCGTGGCCGACTGCCTGCCGGTGTTGCTGGCCGAGCCCGTCGCCGGCGTCGTCGCCGCGACCCACGCCGGGCGGCGGGGTCTGGTGGCCGGCGTCCTGCACGCGACAATCTGCGCGATGACCGAGCTGGGCGCCGACCCTGCCCGGACGGTCGCAGTTCTCGGCCCGTCGATCGGCGGGTGCTGCTACGAGGTGCCGTCCGAGCTGCAACAGGAGGTTGCTGCGACCGTGCCGGGCTGCCTGGCGCAGACCCGGTGGGGCTCGCCCTCACTGGACCTGCCTAGTGGTGCTGCGGCGCTCCTGCTGGCCGACGGCATCGGTCGGGTGGAGCGGGTCGGCGGCTGCACGTACGAGGACGCCCGCTTCTACTCCTATCGGCGGGCGAGTGTCACCGGCCGCTTCGCCGGTGTCGTGGTACGCCGGGCATGACCCGCGCCGAGGAGATCCAGGCAGGGCTGACGGCCGTGCGGGGTCGGATTGCGGCAGCCTGCGACAGCCTCGGCCGCGACCCGGCGGGCGTGACGCTGGTCGCGGTATCGAAGACGTTCCCGGCCGCCGACGTGCGCCTGCTCGCGGACCTCGGCGCCCGCGACCTGGGCGAGAACCGCGACCAGGAGGCGAAAGCGAAGGCTGCGGAGCTGGTCGATCTGCGCCTGACCTGGCACTTCGTCGGGCGACTCCAGCGCAACAAGTGCCGCTCCGTCGCCCGCTACGCCGCCGTCGTGCACTCCCTGGACCGGCCGGCCCTCGTCGACGCGCTCGACGAGGCGGCCGCGGCGAGCGATCGTCGAATCCTCGGGCTGGTGCAGGTGAGCCTGGACGAGGCGGAGGGGCGTGGGGGAGCGCGGCCGGCCGACGTGCCGGCCCTGGCCGACCGGGTCGCGGGAGCTGCCCATCTTGACCTGGGCGGCGTCATGGCCGTGGCTCCGCTCGACGGGGACCCGGCCGCCGCGTTCGGCCGGCTCGGGGAGGTCGCGTCCGAGGTCCGCGCCGCCCACCCGACGGCCAGCATGATCTCTTCCGGCATGAGCGGTGACCTGGAGATCGCCCTCGCGCACGGCTCGACACACCTGCGTGTCGGAACCGCTGTGTTCGGCGGTCGCTCGCCTAACCTGCGGTAGGATCGCCGCCCAGCGCGCGGGAATCCGGCGTACTTCCCCACCTCTGTCGTATTCCGATCACGAGACCCGGAGGACGAGCGGTATGCCTGGCGCGATGCGCAAGATGGCGGTCTACCTCGGCCTCGTCGAGGAGGAGGACGAGCGGTACGACGAGTACGCCGACGAGGCGGACGAGCACGAGCCGGCTCGATCCGCCGGCTCCGGTCAGGTCGAGGATCGCAACGGCCGCGGCAGCGTCCGCCGCCTCGAGGACAGCCGGGTGACCGGCATCTCGGCCCAGCGCCGGCCGGAGGCAGCGGCACCCAAGCCGGCCGGCCCGGCGTACCGGATCACGACCCTGCACCCGCGCACCTACAACGAGGCGCGCACGATCGGTGAGCACTTCCGGGACGGCAGTCCGGTGATCATGAATCTGACCGAGATGGACGACCAGGACGCCAAGCGGCTGGTCGACTTCGCGGCCGGGCTGATCTTCGGGCTGCGGGGGAGCATCGAGCGCGTGACCAACAAGGTCTTCTTGCTCTCCCCGGCCAACGTCGAGATCACCGCCGAGGACAAGCGCCGCATCGCCGAAGGTGGTTTCTTCAACCAGAGCTAGGCTCGAAGCGGAGCTCCGGTCGGGGAAAGGGCAGGACAGACGGTGTCGACGGTCGGCCAGCTGCTGTCCGCTGTGCTTTACATCTTTTTGCTCTTCCTGATCTTCCGGCTGATCATGGAATGGGTCTTCACGCTTTCCCGAAATTACCGGCCGTCCGGTGTCATGGCGATCACCCTAGAGATCACCTACACGGTGACGGATCCGCCGCTGAAGGCACTGCGCCGCGTCATCCCGCCACTACGGATCGGCGGGTTCGCCGTCGACCTCGCCTTTTTGCTGCTGTTCATCCTGGTCGGCATCCTGCGCAGCGTCGTGGCGACCCTGTAGTCAGCGACCGGAGGGGCCGGAGGTGACGTCGCCGTGCTGGTCCTGAGCGGCGCCCTGGTGCTCTGCGCCGTGCTCCTGCTTATCGCCGGACTCGCCGCGCACGGTCTCACGATTATCTACGCTTCGATCGCGGTGAGTGGATGCGCGGCCGGCATGCTCCTCGCCGCGGGTCGCCGGCGTCGTCGGGGATCCGCGGCCGACCGGCCCGCCGACGCCTCGGCAGCCGACCTTCCCCAGACGGCGGCGCCGCCGGCGGCCGGGAACGACGACGAGGACGAAGGCCCGGAGGCGGCGTCTCAGCGGGCCCGGCCCGGCCAGAGCGAGCCAGCAGCAGCGGCCGCGGGTCCGGATCCGGGCATGGCCGGCGGGACGCCCACCGAGGCGATCGTGTTCGTCGTCGGGGACCGCCCGCTGTACCACCTCGAGGGCTGTCCCCGGCTCGACATGTCCGCCGCCGAGCCGATCGAGGTCGAGGAGGCCCGCGAGATCGGCTTCACGCGCTGCCCGACATGCCGACCGGAGGCCTGACGCCGCGGGCGAGTGCTCAGCCGCCGCCGGCCCGCAGCCAGAACGTCAACCCGAGGTCCGCGCTGCCGTGCGGCGCCAGGTCGGCCAGGGGCTCGCCCTCCGTCACTGTCGTCGCGAGTACCTCGGCGGCCAGGAGCGCCGTACCGTCCCGCATTGCACGTGCCGTTTCGGGCGTCGTGGCGGACGGCGGGGCGGTCCACCACAGCTCGATCCGGTCGGACACGTCGAGGTTCGTCGCCTTCCGCGCCTCCTGTACCAGGCGCACCACCTCGCGGACGATGCCGGCCCGCCGCAGCTCGGGGGTCACCGTGAGGTCGAGGGCGACGGTCTCGCCGGCCTCCGTGGCGACCGCCCACCCCTCTCGCGGGGTCTCGGTAACGACGACATCGTCGGCCGAAAGCGCGATCCGGTCGCCGTCGACGTCGACGTGCGCCGCCTCGCCGCCGCGCAGGTCACGGACCAACGCGCCGGGCTCTGCACCGGTCACCGCAGCGGCCACCGCCTTGGTGCGTGGGCCGAACCGCTTGCCGAGCGTTCGGAAGTTCGGCTTGACCGAGTAGTCGACGAGCTCGCCCTCCTCGGCGAGTGAGTCCACCGCGCCGACGTTGAGCTCCTCGGCGAGCTGAGTCCGCAGGTCCTCGGCCAGCTCGCTCCAGCCCGCGGCACCGACCAGGGCCCGACCGAGCGGTTGCCGAGTGGGCACCTTCGACGACGCGCGGGTGGCCCGGCCGAGCTCGACCAGCCGTCGCACCAGCGCGACGTGGCCGTGCAACGACGGGTCGACGAGCGAGCCGTCCACCCGCGGCCAGTTCCGCAGGTGCACCGAGTCGGGCAGGTCGGGCCAGACGTCGACGACCAGGCGCTGGTGGACGGCCTCGGTGACGAACGGCACGAACGGCGCGAGCAGCCGAGTGGTGACCTCGAGGCACTCGTGCAGGGTGGCGAGAGCCGCCGGGTCCCCGTTCCAGAAGCGGCGGCGCGAGCGGCGGACGTACCAGTTCGACAGGTCGTCGACGTACGACGCCAGCCGCCGACCGGCTCGGGGGGAGTCGAAGTCCTCCAGCGCGGCGGTGACCTCGGCGACCGTCTCGTGCAGCTCGGAGAGCGCCCATCGGTCGAGCGCCGGGCGGGCGGAAACCTCCGGTGCGGGCGCCGTCTCGAACGTCCAGCCGCCGACGCTCGCGTAGAGGGTGAAGAACGCGGCGGTGTTCCAGTAGGTGAGGAGCACCTTGCGCACGACCTCGGCGAGCGGCTCGTCGCCGACCCGACGGTCGGACCACGGTGACCCCCCGCAGAGCATGAGCCAGCGCACCGCGTCGGCGCCGTGCCGCTCGAAGAGCTCGAACGGGTCCAGCACGTTGCCGAGGTGCTTCGACATCTTTCGGCCGTGCTCGTCCAGGATGATCCCCAGGCAGAGCACGGTCTCGTACGCCGACCGGTCGAAGACGAGCGTGCCGACCGCCATCAGCGTGTAGAACCAGCCCCTCGTCTGGTCGAGACCCTCGGCGATGAACTGCGCTGGATACCGCGCCTGGAACGTCTGCTCGTTGCGGTGCGGCGCTCCCCACTGCGCGAACGGCATCGAGCCCGAGTCGTACCAGGCGTCGATCACCTCGGGCACCCTGGTCGCCGGCGTGCCGCACTGAGGACAGTCGACGATCACCTCGTCGATCGCCGGGCGATGCGGGTCGACCGAGGTGACGTCGCGACCGGCGTACGACGACAGTTCCGCGAGCGAGCCCACGCAGATTAGGTGGCCGTCCTCGCATCGCCAGATCGGCAGCGGCGTGCCCCAGAAGCGGTTACGGGACAGCGCCCAGTCGACGTTGTTCTCGAGCCAATCGCCGTATCGACCGGTCTTGATCCGGGGCGGGTGCCAGTCGGTGCGGGAGTTCTCCTCGAGCAGCCGCTCCTTGATCGCCGTCGTGCGGATGTACCAGGAGGGCAGCGCGTAGTACAGCAGGGCCGTGTCGCAGCGCCAGCAGTGCGGGTAACTGTGGCTGTAGCGCTCCTCGCGGAGGAGCAGGCCACGCGCCCGCAGGTCATCGACGATGACCGGGTCGGCCGACTTGAAGAACTGGCCGCCGACCAGCGGCAGATGCGCCTCGAAGTGGCCGTCCGGCTGCACCGGTTTGACGACCGGCAAGCCGTAGCGGCGGGCAACCTCGAGGTCGTCGGCGCCGAACGCCGGCGACTGGTGCACGAGACCGGTGCCGTCCTCGACGGTGACATAGTCGGCTAGCCCGACGTAGTGGGCGCCCGGGATGTCGACGAAGTCGAACGGTCGCGAGTAGGTGACGTGCTCGAGGTCGCGACCGGCGAATCGGGCGAGCATGTCGGCGTCCTCTCCGAGCACCCGCCGCAGCAGCGGCTCGGCGACGACGAGGACTTCTCCGCCGGTGCGCGCGGCGACGTATTCGACGTCCGGGTGCACCGCCACCGCCGTGTTGGAGATGAGCGTCCAGGGGGTCGTGGTCCAGACCAGCAGGCTTGCGCCGAGATCGGCCAGCGGGCCGCTGGTCACCGGGAAGCGGACGAAGACGCTCGGGTCGGTGACGGTGAGATAGCCCTGAGCCACCTCGTGGTCGGAGAGCGCCGTACCGCAGCGCGGGCAGTACGGCGAAACCCGGTGATCCTCGACGAGCAGCTTCTTGTCGAAGATGACCTTGAGCGACCACCAGACGGACTCGATGTAGTCGGCGTCCATCGTTCGGTAGGCCTGGCTCATGTCGACCCAGTAACCGAGCCGCTCGGTCATCCGCTCGAACTCGGCGACGTGCCGGAGCACCGACTCCCGGCAGCGCGCGTTGAACTCGGCGACGCCGTACGCCTCGATGTCCTGCTTGCCGGAGAAGCCCAACTCCTTCTCGACGGCGAGCTCCACCGGCAGTCCGTGGCAGTCCCAGCCCGCCTTGCGGGGCACCGAGAAGCCCTGCATGGTCTTGAAGCGGCAGTACACGTCCTTCATCGCGCGCGACTCGGTGTGGTGTGCGCCTGGCTTGCCGTTCGCCGTGGGCGGACCCTCGTAGAAGACCCAGAGCGGCCCCTGCGCAGTCCGCTCCAGCGACCGCTGGAAGACCTTGGTCTCTGCCCAGCGCCGCAGAACCTCGCGCTCGAGCGCGGGCAGGTCGACCCGCGCCGGTAGCGGTCGAAAGGTCCCGGCTGACGTCGTCGGACCGCCGCTCTCGTCGGGTACGCCGTCAGCCCGGGCTTGCGGCGTCGTACCGGTCGTCGGGGACATGGGTTCGGACATCGGGTGGGCATCCTCCGCCGTCGATCTCGGACGAAGGGACGAGGCCCGGAACTGCTCGGGGCCCCGCGGTACCACCCTCCTTGGCAGGCACGCCTGCCCTCTCGTTGCCTGCGCCGGCTCTACTCGGCCACAAGGGCCTTTCCTCCGGCGGCTCAGGGGTGATCTTCACGGCGGGCACGCCACCGGGCTTCCACCGACCCCGGCTCGCTCGCGGCTGCGACCGTCGCTACTCGTCCCCGTCAACGCCTGCTGCGCCATCAAGCCTAGCGGACCGGTCCCGTGGATCGTTCGAATAATCGTCCGAGAGACGGTCCGAGGGACGGTCCGAGGGACGGTCCGAGAGACGGTCCGAGAGACGGTCCGAGTAACGGTCCGAGGAATGATCTCGCCGTTTTCCCTGGTCGCGGCACCATGATCTGCTCGGACGATTCCTCGGACCGTCCAGTCGCTGGGCGTACGGACGGGCGAGGCGCCCCTGCGCAGTCGAATGTCGAACGAACAAGATCAACGGCCCGATCGCTCGATTGCGGACTGCTAACGCCATGGCGCGCCGCGTTGCCTCATGACGAGCGCGGCCGTATTCTCGCGGACTTGAACCGATCATGGCCGGGAGCTGGGATGAACGCTGAGCGGGGTCGGGCCGCAAGGCCGCTGCGCCGTGCCGTCGGCGCGTTGACCCAGGCGGCATCCGGCGGCGGCGTCCGGGCGGCTGCGTCCCGCGCCAAGGCCACCGCTCCTACCAAGGTCGCCGCTCCCACCAAGGCCGCCGCTCCCACCAAGGCCGCCGCTCCCACCAAGGCCGCCGCTCCGACCAAGGGGGCTCCGACCAAGGCGGCGGCGAAAGCGACCCCTGCAAGAGCGACGAGGACGGCAAAGGTCGCCAAGGGAGCGGCTGCGCCGACGGCCGCCAGCAAGGCGGCAAAGCCCGCACGCGCGGAACCGGTCAAGTCCGAGCCGACGAAGCATCCCCGAGCCGAGTCGAGGAAAGCCGCCAGGGTGCGGGCGCCAACAAAGCGCGCCGAGGCTATGAAGGCGTCGGTTTCGCCGACCAAGGCGAGCCAGGCGGCGGGGCCGACGGAGCGGGCAAAGGCTGCGCGGACAAGGCCCACGGAGCCGCCGAGGCGGGCCAAGACGAGCGGGGCCGCGTCGAAAGAAGAGCCGAAGCCTGCACGCACGAAGACGGCGGAGCCAGCGCCTGCGAAGTCCGCCACGGGTCGCACGGCGACCAAGACCGCGGCGACCAAGACCGCGGCGACCAAGACCGCGGCGACCAAGACCGCGCCGACCAAGACCGCGCCGACCAAGCGACCACCGACCGCTGCGACCCCTGCGCCGCCCACCCCAGCGACCGGCGAGCGGTGGAGCGCCAAGGAGCGGGCCGACGTACGACGAGACCTCCTCGAGCAGGCCGCGGACCTGCGGGACGAGATCGCCGAGGCGGAGCTGACCTGGGCCGAGCTGCAGCGCGACGGCGGCGACGGTGCCGGCGACGACCAGGCCGACGCGGGCACCAAGACGTTCGAGCGAGAGCACGAGCTGTCCCTCACTCAGAATCGCCGCGACCTGCTCGCCCAGGTCGAGCGCGCGCTGGCCCGGCTCGATTCCGGCACGTACGGCATCTGCGAGGGCTGCGGGCAGCCGATCGGTAAGGCGCGGCTGCAGGCCTTTCCGTCGGCGACACTATGTGTGTCATGCAAACAACGCCAGGAACGCCGCTGACCCCTGCCGGGAGCCAGCCGGCCGCGCCGCCATACGGGCATCGGCGGTTGGGGGTCGCAGTCCTGCTCGCGGTGGCCGCGCTGGTACTCGCTGCTGACGTCGTGACCAAGGCGGTCGTCGTCGAGCAGCTCGCCGACCGGGCGCCGGTGCGGCTGCTCGGCGGGTTCCTTCACCTCGCGTTGACCCGCAACTCGGGAGCCGCCTTCGGCATCGGGGCCGGCGCGACGATCCTGTTCACGCTCGTCGCGGTTGTGGTCGTCGTGGTCATCGCGCGTACGGCGTCGCGGCTGTGCAGCCTGCCCTGGGCGATCACGCTGGGGCTGCTGCTCGGTGGCGCGCTCGGCAACCTCATCGACCGCCTGTTGCGCGACCCGGGTCCGCTGCGCGGCCGGGTTGTGGACTGGATCCAGCTGCCGCACTGGCCGGTGTTCAACCTCGCCGACTCAGCGATCGTGCTCGGCGGTATCACCGCGGTCGTGCTTTCCGCTCGCGGCATCGGCGCCGATGGCAGCCGGTCGCCTCGACGTCCGGATCCCAGCGCGCATTCGGAGCCCGGCGCCGATGGCGAGCCGTAGCCTGCCGGTCCCGGATGGGCTCGACGGGTTGCGGCTCGACGCCGCGGTGTCCCGGCTGTTCGGCCTGTCGCGCACCGCGGCAGCGGACCTCATCGAGTCGGGGCACGCGCGACTCGACGGAGTCGAGCGGACAAAGGCCGACCGGGTGCATACCGGCAACTGGCTGGACGTGGAGCTGCCCGAACCCGTCCGCGCGGTCTCATCCCCCCCGGCGCTGGTCGCCGGGATGCGCATCGTCCACGAGGATGACGACATCGTGGTCGTCGACAAGCCGGTCGGCGTCGCCGCTCACCCGAGCCCTGGCTGGACCGGCGCAACCGTGATCGGCGGGCTCCTTGCGGCCGGCCACCGGGTGGCGACGAGTGGCGCAGCCGAGCGCCAGGGCGTCGTACACCGGCTCGACGTCGGGACCACCGGGCTCTTGGTGGTGGCCAAGAGCGAGCGGGCGTACGCCGTACTCAAGGCGGCGTTTCGAGACCGCCGTGTCGACAAGCGCTACGCCGCGCTTGTGCAGGGCCACCCCGACCCGCTACGCGGGACGGTCGACGCACCGATCGACCGGCATCCGGGCGCCGACTACAAGTTCGCCGTCGTCGCCGCCGGTCGGCCCAGCGTGACCCACTACGACACCGTCGAGGCGTTTCGGGCCGCCTCGCTGCTCGACGTCGTGCTCGAGACCGGTCGGACGCACCAGATCCGGGTGCACATGGCGGCCATGCGCCACCCGTGCGTGGGTGATGTCGCGTACGGCGCCGACCCGACGCTGGCCGCTCGCCTGCACCTGTCGCGCCAATGGCTGCACGCGCATCGGCTGGGCTTCGAGCACCCAGCCGACGGGGGCTGGGTCGAGTTCGAAAGCCATCCTCCGGCGGACTTGGCAGGGGCGCTGCACATTTTGCGGGCAGAGTCCTGATGGGTGTCGCTAGCCGCGGCAGACTCTTGCTATCCCTATGGCGCGGTGATAATTTTCGAACCGATTGCGACTAAGATCGGGAGTCAACGATGACCCGGACAACACGCGGGTATCTGGCTTTCGGTTTTGTCATAGTGCTAACCCGCTGCGCTGCCCAAGGCAGTCGCAATACGTTGGTCAATGCTGACCTGACAGCGGCGGCCCCAGCGACAAGCCCGCCCGCTGAGAAGCACCAGGGCGAGGGCGAGTCCTACGAGGTAAAGCAGCAGAGGCGGACGGATGCGTCGGTGTGGTGGAGCGCTCAAAACTGGTTGGGAGTACCCCCCGGCGGGAGCGTCCCCCGTGCCACGCAGGAGACAGCGCTTCGCGAATACCAGCGAATTTCCGAGTACGCCGGCATTGACGTTCCCCGTGAGACAAAGCTTGTCGTGGTCCATGCTCGGACCGACGCATACCTCGGGTGGGCCATCGGAGTTGATCTCACGGGCGTAAGCGTGTCAGCGGTCGGGAATCGTCAGGGAACCGTTATGCTGGACTGCAGCGAAGTCGTCCTTGTCGACGCGACGACGGGTCAAGAGAAGAATCGAAAGATCAACTGTCCCGGCGTATTGGATAGTTGGTTCGCCAGTCCAAAATCCGCGTCCACAACGCCATAGATTCGACGCTCGTCTCGGGCGCCCTCGTCCTCGGGCGCTCGTACGGGTGCTCCGGCTCTTCCGCGCCCGCGGCTACATCAACCGCTGCTCCTGAGCGCGCTCCGAGGGCTGCCCGCGACACGCCGCCGCGCGCTGCGCCACCCCACCGGCGCGAAACTGTCGGTCGCCCGTGTTAGAACCGTTCCTGCGGCGTTGCGGCTGTTCTCGACAGCCGCACCGCGCCGCCGCACCAGCCCAGCGCGCTTCCCCCGCGCCGGCGCCGGCTCCGAGGCGTACGACGAAGGGAGGCTTCCCGGCATGGGCGACTCGTTCGTGCACCTGCACGCGCACAGCGAGTACTCCATGCTCGACGGGGCGGCTCGAGTCAAGGACCTCTTCGCCGAGGCCGCCCGGATGGAGATGCCCGCCCTGGCGGTGACCGACCACGGCAACCTCTACGGCGCGTACGACGTCTACCGGACCGGCCGGGCCACCGGGGTCAAGCCGATCCTCGGCATCGAGGCCTATCTCGCCCCGGGCTCCCGCTTCGACCGGAGCAGTGGCGGCGGGCCGGATACGCGCGGCGAGAAGTACTTCCACATGACAATCCTGGCGTCGAGCGACCAGGGCTGGCGCAACCTGGTCAAGCTGGCCAGCCTGGCGAGCTTGGAGGGCTACTACTACAAGCCCCGGATGGACCGGGAGCTGCTCGCCCGGTACGCCGACGGCCTGATCGCCACCTCCGGTTGCCCTTCTGGGGAGGTCAACCGCCTGCTGCAGCAGGGCCGCCCGGACGCCGCCCGACAGGCGCTCGTCGACTACCGCGACATCTTCGGCGATGGCAACTTCTACGTCGAGTTGATGGACCACGGTCTCGAGATCGAGCGACGGACTCAGCGACAGCTGGTCGAGTTAGCCCGAGAGCTGAAGCTGCCGATGGTCGCGACCAATGACCTGCACTACACCAGGCGGGAGGACTCGACCGCCCAGGAGGTGCTGCTCTGCGTGCAGACCGGCGCGACGCTGGCCGATCCGAACCGGTTCCGTCTCGATACGGAGGAGTTTTATCTCAAGTCACCGACACAGATGCGAGAGCTGTGGCGGGAGGTGCCGGAGGCCTGCGACAACACGCTGGTCATCGCCGAGCGCTGCGACGTAACGATCGCCGATGACCAGCGGCTGCTGCCCCGGTTTCCGGTGCCCGATGGCGAGACCGAGGAGTCGTGGTTCCGCAAGGCGGTCTGCGCCGGTATGGCGCGACGGTGGGGCGACGCACCGGCGGAGGAGAAGCGCCGGCAGGTCGAGTTCGAGATCGACGTCATCCTGCAGATGGGGTTTCCGGCGTACTTCCTCATCGTGGCCGATCTCGTCCGCCACGCGCGCCAGAACGGCATTCGGGTCGGTCCCGGCCGGGGCAGCGCGGCCGGGTGCACGGTTTCGTACTGCCTCGGCATCACTGAGCTCGACCCGCTGGACCACGGATTGATCTTCGAGCGCTTCCTCAACCCCGAGCGAATCTCGATGCCCGACATCGACATGGACTTCGACGAGCGCCGGCGCGGCGACATGATCCGCTACGCGACCGAGCGCTACGGCGAGGATCGGGTCGCGCAGATCGTCACCTTCGGCACGATCAAGGGCAAGCAGGCGATCCGCGACTCGGCGCGGGTGCTCGGCCAGCCCTACGCCGTCGGTGACCGGCTGTCCAAACTGATGCCGCCCAACGTTATGGGCCGTGACGTCTCGCTCGCCGACTGCTTCGACCCGAAGGCCGGCCGTTACGGCGAAGCGGCCGAGCTGCGAGCGGCCTACGACGGCGACCCGGACGCCAAGACGGTCCTCGAGACGGCGCGCGGCCTGGAGGGCCTCAAGCGCCAGGCGGGTGTGCACGCTGCCGGCGTGGTGATCTGTCGCGACCCGCTCACCGACCACATCCCGGTGTGGCGCCGCGACGCCGACGGGTCGATCATCACGCAGTTCGAGATGGGCACGTGCGAGACGCTCGGGCTGCTGAAGATGGACTTCCTCGGGCTGCGCAACCTCACGGTCCTCGACGACTGTCTGCGCCACATCGAGGTCAATCGTGGCGAGCGAGTCGTCCTTGAGGACCTCGGCCTCGACGACCCCGACGCCTATGCGTTGCTGTGTCGGGGCGAGTCGATTGGGGTCTTCCAACTCGAGGGTGGGCCGATGCGCTCGCTTATGCGCTCTCTGCAGCCGAGCAACTTCGCGGACATCTCGGCGCTCATCGCCCTCTATCGGCCAGGGCCGATGGGCGCCGGAGCCCACATCGACTACGTCGAGCGCAAGCACGGCCGGCGCCAGGTCACCTACCTGCATCCCGACCTCGAGCCGATCCTCGGTGACACCTACGGCGTGATCGTCTACCAGGAACAGGTCATGACGATCGCCCAGCAGCTCGCCGGCTATACCCTCGGGCAAGCCGACATGCTGCGCCGGGCGATGAGCAAGAAGAAGCGGGAGATCCTCGACAAGGAAAAGGTGCCGTTTCTCGATGGCATGCTGGCCAAGGGCTATTCACAGCAGCTGGCCGACGCGCTGTTCGAGCAGCTCGTTCCCTTCGCCGACTACGCATTCAACAAGGCACACTCCGCGGGGTACGGCGTCGTGTCCTACTGGACGGCCTACCTCAAGGCGCGATACCCGGCCGAGTACATGGCGGCGCTACTCAGCTCCATCAAGGACGACAAGGACAAGAGCGCGGTCTACCTAGGTGAATGCCGCAAGATGGGCATCAAGGTGCTGCCGCCGGACGTCAACGAGTCGGAGAGCGACTTCACCCCCCGCGGCACCGATGTTCGGTTCGGTCTCTCGGCGATCCGCAACGTCGGGGAGAACGTCGTCGCCTCGATCCTCGCCACCCGGAAGGGAAAGGGTCGCTTCGCCGGCTTCGCCGACTTCATCCGCAAGGTCGAGTCGGCAGTCTGCAACAAGCGGGTCGTGGAGTCATTGATCAAAGCGGGTGCCTTCGACTCGCTGGGGCACTCGCGTCGCGGGTTGTTGCAGGTGTACGCCGAAGCGATCGACTGCTGCATGGACACCAAGCGGGCCGAGGCGGTGGGGCAGTTCGACCTTTTCAGCTCCGGTGCCGGCCAGCAGGATGGGGCAGCCGGCGCCGGTCCGAGCGGCGCCGGCGTCTTCGACGTCGTCGTACCGGCCGGCGAGTGGGACAAGCGCGACCTGCTGGCCTTCGAGCGGGAGATGCTCGGCCTCTACGTCTCCGACCACCCGCTCTTCGGGGTCGAGCACGTGCTGGCGGCGGCGGCCGACACGCCGTGCGCCCGGCTTTTCGACGAGGCCGTCGGCGACGGGTCGGTGGTGACGGTCGGTGGCATCCTCTCCAGCATCACGCGCCGAGTGACCAAGCAGGGCAACGCCTGGGCCGCCGCCGTCCTGGAGGACCTGGAGGCGCAGGTCGAGGTGATGTTCTTCCCGGCGACCTACTCGCAGTACGCCACGCTGCTTGCCGAGGACGCCTTGGTGTGCGTCAAGGCGCGGGTCGATCGCCGCGACGACGTGCCGAAGCTGGTCGCGATGGAGCTCTCGCTGCCTGACCTCGGCGCCGTCCCGCGAGGGCCCGTGGTGATCTCGATGCCGGCCGCGCGCTGCACGCCTCCGGTGGTCGACCGCCTTCGCGAGGTGCTCGCCACCCACCCCGGCACGACCGAGGTGCAGCTCGCGCTGCAGTCCGGGAGCCGCACGACCCGACTGCGGCTCGACGAACGGCTCCGGGTGGCCGCGACTCCCGCCCTGATGGGTGACCTCAAGGCGCTGCTCGGGCCGGCCGCTCTCACGTCGGCGTCCGGGGCGGTGGCCGGTGGGTGACGTCCCGCGGATGCTGCTCTGCGCCGGAGCTGTTGAGGTCGCGGATCCGGCCGAACTGGTGCGCGACTACGTCGATCCGCGCAACGACTACGCCTACCCGGCGTACGACCGGCTGGTCACCAACGGCACGGCGGAGGTGGTGGACGGCGACCTACTGGCGCCGGCGTTGCTCAACGCGCCGGTCGACCGGACCCGGTTCAGCGTGTTGCGGGCGATGCTGCCGCAGCTGCGACGCGTCGCGGATCTGCCCCCGGTGGCTTTATCCGAGGCCGGCGACGACGTCCTCGATCAGGTGTCGCGGCTCTTCGACGTGCTCGACGACGACCGTGACCGACGCAGCGGCGTACGAGGGACGATCGTCGCGAAGGTCTTGCATCGCAAGCGGCCCGACCTCGTGCCGCTCTACGACTCCGTGATCTTCGAGGCCTACACGCGGACGGCGATCCTGCGGCTGGAGCACCGCAGCTGGGTGGAGTTCATGCGCCAGCTGTGCACGGCGATGCGGTCCGACCTGCAGCACGAGTCGGCCGCGTTCGATGCTCTCGTGGCGGTCGCGCGGAACGCCGGCGCGCAGCTGTCGCGACTGCGGTTGCTCGACATCCTGGTCTGGCGGACGGAGTCGGAGTGGCTATAGGGCGCCCGTGATGGGATGACACCGTGAGTCCGCCATGACCCTGCTCCTCGCCAAGGGCACCCGCGAGGTCTTCGACCCGACGAGTCTGGTCGAGGACTACCTCGACGCGGCCCGGCCACGTCGCTCCCGCTTCTCCTGGCCCTTCTACGACGGCCTCGTCACGAACGGCCGCCCCGACGTCCTCGTCACAGGTGACTTTCTCGCACCCTCGCTGGTCGGCGCGCCGGTCGACGTCGACACAATGGCGGGCCTCGTCGGCTTGCAGGCACCGCTGCAGGACGCGCTGGCCGCCGTACCTGACGTTGGCGACCTCGCCGACGCCAGTGACGACGACTGCGATGCCGTGGCGGCGCTGTGGAGCGTGCTCGACCTGGAGCACGTCGACACGACCGACGTAAAGGGTTCGCTGGTCGCGAAGGTGCTGCACCGCAAACGGCCGGCGCTCATCCCGATCTGGGACTCGCGGGTGTTCACCTTCTACCGGGACGAAGGGTGCGTGCTCGTCCGGCGCGGCGAGCACTCCTGGGAGGACTACCTCCGTCAGCTCACCCGGGCCATGCGGGAGGACCTCCGTGCCAACAGCGAGTCCTTCGCCGAGCTGACCGCGCTGGCGCCGGCCGATGGTCCGGTCCTGACCCCGCTGCGCGCGCTCGACATCGTGGTGTGGATGAGCCAGGCCGCCGAGGCGTGACGGCCGGCGCCGTCGGAGCGGGGCGAGGGATCCCGGCCATGCCGCAACAAGCGCCGACCGTGCTGCGCGGGCGGCTGTGGCCGGGTGGTGGCCGTCCGGCGTACGACGACGGCGCCGTCCTGGTGGACGAGATCGGACGCGTGGCGTACGCGGGTGCCGCCTCGAACCTGCCGACTGTTGGTGTTCCGCTGGTCGTCGGCGCGACATGGGTGGGTCCCGCACTCGTCGACGCACACGTACACCTGTCCTTCGGCGACTACGACGAGATGCTGGCCGGCGGAGTTGTCGCCGTTCGCGACCTCGGCGCCCCACTTGATCGCGCGCTTCGCTGGCGCAGCGAGACCGTGCAGGTCGCCGGGCCGGTGTTCACCGCGCCAGGCGGCTACCCCTCGAACGGCTGGGGGGCCGCGGGGTTCGCCTGGTTCGTGTCCTCGCCCGACGAAGCGGCGGCCGCGGTGCGTGCCATCGCCGACAAGGGGGTCGACGTGGTCAAGCTCGCCCTCGAACCGGCCGGCGGCCAGCCGGTGCCCGACTTGGAGGTGGCCGCCGCGGTCGTCGCCGCGGCCCACGCTCAAGGACTATCTGTCACCGCCCATGCGCTCACCGTCGCCATGGTCGAGCGGGCGCTCGACGCGGGGGTCGACGAGTTCGCCCACACCCCGGTCGAGCCGCTGCCGGCCGAGCTCGTCGATCGGATCGCGGCCGGGAGTCTGCACGTCGTGTCGACAATCGAGACTTTGACGACCTACTCGGGCTCGGCGGTCACCAGCAACGCGGCTGCCCTGGTGGCCGCGGGCGTGCCGCTGGTCTACGGCACCGACCTGGGCAACAGCGGAACGCGTACCGGAGCCGAGCCGCGCGAGCTGGAGCGGCTCGCCGCCGCCGGGCTCGGCCGCGAGGGTGCCCTGCGGGCGGCGACGCGACCGGTCGAGGCCGGCCGTGCGGCAGCCCTGGTCGGGCTCGACAGCGACCCCGTCGAGGACCCGACGGCGTGGCGCCGGCCGGTCGTTGTCGTCGCCGGGCGGCGCATCATCGAGCGACGGCCGCCGTCCGACCGGCGGTGAGCGCGAGCAGGTCCGCGGGGCGCAGCTCGATCTCCAGGCCGCGACGGCCCGCGCTGACGAAGATGGTGTCCCAGCCCATTGCCGACCCGTCGACGACGAGCGGCAGCCGGCGGCGTTGGCCCAGCGGGCTGATGCCGCCGACCGGGTAGCCGGTCGAGCGTTCGGCGTCGCGCACGTCGGCCATCACCGCGCGTTTGCTGCCGAGCGCGGCGGCCATGGCTCCCAGGTCGAGGGTCCGGTCGACGGGGAGGACGCCGACCGCGAGTCGGCCGTCGCAGGTGACGACCAGGGTCTTGAACACTCGGCCGGCCGGGATGCCGAGCGCTGCCTCGAGCGCGGCGGCGGCCTCGTCGCCGTACGACCTCGTGCCCGTGCGGTGCACGTACTCGTGCAACCGGAAAGTGACGCCCGCGCGACGCACCGCCGCCACCGCCGGGGTGCCTGTCGCCGCCACCCTCAGCCGTCGCCGTGGGTCAGCCGCCGCTGCAGGCCGGCTGTCACCGCGGATCAGCTGCCACTGCGCGGGAACCGGAGCAGCTCCGGCGTGGGCACGGCATGGAGCCACGCTACGGTCCGAGCTTGAGCCGCCTCACTTCACGCGCCGGCCCACCTCGGTCGGCACGTCGACCGACTAGCTCCGGCGGATCGATGGGGCACCGTGGCTTTCCGACGGCACCAGCGGGACCATAGTCGGCCAGTCCAGGGCGGAACGGGTTAGCTTGGGCGCGGCAGGACCGCGCCGATCAAGGCGACCGCGCGACGGGGGCAGGAGCTGGGGGGGTACCTATGCGGATCAACCTCGCGCCCGGCGACGAAGTTGCCGGCTACCGCATCGAATCCTTCGTGGCCAGGGGTGGGATGGCAGTTGTCTACCGCGCCCAGCACGTCCGACTTGGTCGGCGGGTCGCCCTCAAGCTCCTCGCCCCGGACTCGCGCAGAGCGAAAACTTTCAGCGGCGATTCATGCGCGAATGTCAGCTCGCGGCTTCCATTGCGCACCCGAACATTATTCCGATATACGAGGCTGCGAAGGTCGACGGCCTGATGTACATCGCAATGCGCTACGTCGATGGACCGGACTTGCGGCGGCTATTGGAGCACGAAGGACCACTGGATCTCAGTCGCGCCACGGAGCTGTTCCAGCAGCTGGCCAGCGCGCTCGACGCCGCACACGCCCGGGGTCTGGTACAGAGGGACGTCAAACCGGGTAACGTCCTGTTGGCTCCCGGGGCGAGATCAGACGGTTCGCCTCACGTGTACTTGACGGACTTCGGGCTCACGAAGCGCTCCGACTCGCAGAGCGACTTGACGACCGCAGGCCATTTTATCGGGACGATAGATTACATAGCGCCTGAGCAGATCGCCCGGCAGCGCGTCGACGGGCGCACGGACCTGTACGCGCTGGGATGTGTCCTGTTTCATGCACTTACTGTTTAGCGTGATAACGACGCGGCGGTGTTGTACGCCCACCTGTCTCAGCCAGCGCCCAGCACGTCTTCGCTGCGGCCCGACCTCCCCAGCCGTGTCGATGACGTTATATCCGTCGCCATGGCAAAGGCCCCTGAGGACCGGTACGCCAGCTGCCTAGACATGATCGAGGACTTGCGTGCATTGGGGCAGGAGGCTGACCCCATCACCCCCACCGAGCGTGGAAGGCGGGCACTTGGTGGTTCGGTGAGGACGGATTCCGCGATGGAATCAAGCCTTTCGCGAGGGTCGCCTTCCGTACGGCCGGACCGCCCCTTGTCGCGATTTCCACCACGTGTCCGACGGCGCGGGTGGTGGCTCGCTTGGATCGCTGGCCTCCTCGCCCTCACGGCGCCCATCGCTGTGGTAACTGTTCGGAACGACGTGATGCGGTCGTCGGGACGGCACGGTCTCGTTGTCCTTCCCTTCGCCGCCGAGTCCTACCAACTCGGCGGACTCAGGGTGTTCCGCACTTGGACACTGAGTGGAGCGGACGCAACCCATCTCCACGCCGTACTTCGCGTCGTTGCATCGAAACCTGCTCGGACCGAGATCAACGAATTGATCCCCCGCGAGATGGTTCGCTCGCTGTCGGACGTTCGTTTCACCCGCAGCCCACGGCTGTGTTGGCCAACCAGCACGTCGTTCGCTATCAGGTCACAGGGGCAGCGGGAGAGTCGTGGTCGTTGGCCTATGACGCACAGGTAGGCGCGGGACAACTGACGTACGAGCGTTTGCAGGCCTGGGCTGCCGATCAGTTACGCGAAGTAGGGGCTATCCGGAGCACGAATCATCTCGCCCAGCCACATTTGGTGACCTCGCTCAAGCCGAGCCAACCTGAGCTGCTACTACAGGTCGGCGGCCCGCCGCACACGCTTACGGTCAGCGGGACCTACAGAAACGGCCGAGCGGCCCCCTCCAAGCGGCATCCAACGACGTGGTCCCGATGGCTAGCCTCCCGCCGCCGCCCTGCCTGCCCGCGCCGCCGAACCGGCTCACCGGAAGAGCGCTCAATTCCACGCTCGCCTCAATATCTTGGGCTAGGGCGGCCTTCTCGGGACCTTGCCACCTGACCGGGTACACGGTTTCGCCCGGAGGCCGCCACCATCGGTGCCACAGCGACTCGCACAGCTGTGTCTGGCCTGCCGGCGGGCCAGACCGTTCGGATCACCGTTGGCGCCACCTATAGCAACGCCAGCTCGCGGTCTGCCTCCACATCAGGGACGCTCCCGCCGAAGCCGCCGTGCTCAGAAGCGCGTGCAGCAACGGCACACCTGACGGTGCCCTCAACGGCCGTCGCCGGAATGTCGATTTCCGCAAGCGCGTCCGGTTCCACCGGCTGTGCAGCGCTGAGCTATGACTTTGCGTGGGGGGATGGTGCTGATAGCGGCACCCAGGCGAGTTCGTCGGCGACGCACGCGTACGACATGGCTGCCGCGGATCCATACGCGGTGACATTGACGGTGACGGATAGCGCCGGCAACACCGCTACGGACACCAAGAAAGTGCTGGTGACTCCGAAGCCGTGCACGGAGCCGGCCACAGCCCAACTTGTGGTGGAGCCGCAGGAGGGCCCGGCCACTTTGACGGTCACGGCTGACGCGTCAGGTTCGACCGGGTGTGCACCGCTGAGCTATGACTTTGCGTGGGGGGATGGTGCTGATAGCGGCACCCAGGCGAGTTCGT